>CAJTYD010000001.1 GCA_910583775.1 uncultured Muribaculaceae bacterium
TTTATTAACCTTGTAATCATTCGGTTAGCTCAAAACTACCGAATCATTGTAATTATAAACTGTTCCCGGTCGGGGGCTCTTAAAACTCGACATACTTATGACCGACTTAACTCTTTTTAGTTTAATTTTAATAAACATTTTTTTGAATTCCCTTTCTATTTGAGAGATATTAGAGATATTCAAGAAGCGCCGCATGCCTGTAATCTAAGAGCTTGTTCCTTAAAATTTCGAGGCCGTAGGGATTGCAGCCTTGGAGCGGATTTGGTCATTTGCTGAAAGGAGCATACCGAGGTATGTGACTGAAAGCAAAGGACCGAAGCCGCCCAAGGATGCGAGACAAGGGGTAATTTCTCTTGCCCGAAGGCCTTGATATTTTCTAAACAAGCTATCACAAATCGTATAATATTTTTATTTCTTTAACAATAAGATTTTATTACTATTAATGAGTCGAAAGTTTAATTACCTTAGCCTCGGCGCTTTTTGGCATATTTCGCGAGAGCTCATCGGTCACGATGATCGCATCGCTCCCTCTTCGTCTCGCAAAATCTGCTCAAAAAACGCCGCCCCTACGACCTTGAAATTTTAAGGAACAAGCTCTAAAGATTTTAACTTAATCATATTTTTGGGCGTTATAAGAATAAAGTGTAATTTTGTAATCGGCGCGAGGAGTCGGCTTTGTTTTAACAGGAATCCGAACGCCCCAACGATAGAATAAAATGTCAATACAGGACAAAGACTATAACCCGGAGTTCATGAAAATGGCGGCCAAACTGGCTTTCGACAATATCGACGGCGGAGGCGGCCCCTTCGGAGCTGTGATCGTCAAGAACGGAGAAATCATCGCTACCGGCGCCAACAGCGTCACAATCACCAACGACCCTACTGCCCATGCAGAAATCAACGCCATAAGATCCGCATGCGGTTTACTGAACACTTTCTCCTTGCCGGGATGCATCGTCTACAGCAGCTGCGAACCCTGTCCGATGTGTCTGTCGGCTCTTTACTGGGCCGGCGTGAAAAAGATTTATTACGGCAACACAAAAGAAGACGCCGAGGCTATCGATTTTTCGGATAAATTCATCTATGACGAAATCGAGAAGCCACAGGGCAAAAGGCATATTCCAGGCATCAGAGTCGACAACAGCGAAACGATCAAAGCCTTCGAGAAATGGGCCGCGAAAAAAGACAGAATCAATTATTAACCTCAAATATCTTTGAAATGGAATTAAACGAAATTGATCTTGAAACCTTAAAAAACAAAGGAATTTCAGTAGAAAAATTTAACGAGGAGTTAAAAATGCTTGCAGAAGGGTTCCCGTATCTAAAGATAAAGGCTCCGGCAACCGTGGGAAACGGCATCTCGCGTCTTTCTCCCGATATGGAAGAGAAAGCCGTCAAATGCTGGGACGAATATCGCGATGCAGGAGCGGTTGTCATGAAAATGGTTCCCGCAAGCGGGGCTGCCTCTCGTATGTTTAAGGATATTTTCTCTTTCATCAATGGCAAAAAGGATAAGCCGGACAATGATTTCATTAAAAAGTTCTTTGAGGAAATCGAAAATTTCGCATTCTTCCCCCGTCTGAACTTCATCTGCCTCACTCTTTACGGACTCAGCGTGAATTCTCTGATCAAAGAGAAGAGATATAAGGATATAGCTAAAGCTCTGATCGAGAAGAACGGGCTTAACTACGGGAAACTGCCCAAGGCTTTGCTGCAGTTCCACAAAGTGATCGGAACAAGCCGCGCCTCTATCGAGGAGCATCTTGCCGAAGGAGCGCAATACGCCGCCGGCAAGGATAAGACCGTCAGAGTGCATTTCACTGTCTCCTCCGAACATCTGCCTCTGGTCCAGGCCAAGATCGAAGAGGCTGCCGGTCATATCGGCAACGTCTACGGCGTGATGTTCAATATAACATACAGTGTCCAGAAGCCCTCTACCGACACGGTGGCCGCTAACATGGACGGCACTCCTTATCGCGAACAGGGGGAACTCTTCTTCCGTCCCGGCGGACATGGAGCATTGATCGAAAACCTCAATGACCTTGACGCCGACGTCATCTTCATCAAAAATATCGATAACGTCGTTCCTGATGAAAGACGCGAATCGACAATCAGATATAAAAAGATTCTGGGAGGCATACTCGTAGCCACAAAGCAGAAAATCAACGAGTATTGCTCCCGTCTTGAAAAAGGAGTTCCTTCGTCGGAGGAACTTTCCGAAATGCTCGCTTTCCTGCGGCAGGTGCTTTGCGTCACAAACGATTCCTGCGACGACATGACGGATTCCGAAAAGGCGAAATACATTTATTCCAAGCTCAACCGTCCGATAAGAGTATGCGGCATGGTCAAGAACGAGGGCGAGCCCGGCGGAGGTCCTTATCTCACCTACAACTCCGACGGGACAGTGAGCCCGCAGATCCTTGAATCATCTCAGATTGATCCCAAAAACAAAGAGGCGATGAAGATGATGAAGGAATCGACCCACTTCAATCCCGTAGATCTCGCAGTCTCCATCAAAAACTATCATGGCGACAAGTTCAACCTCCCTGAATTCGTCGACAAGGCCACCGGCTTCATCTCGATCAAGAGCCGCGAAGGCTTTGAAATCAAAGCCCTCGAGCTTCCCGGTCTTTGGAACGGATCGATGAGCGACTGGAACACTGTCCTCGTGGAGGTGCCTGCTTCGACATTCAATCCCGTCAAGACAGTAAACGATCTTCTTCGTGAAGCTCATCAGCCTCTGAAAAATTCCGACAACGCAAACTGAAAATGAAAAAATTATCATTTACCTCCCTTGCGGCGTTATCGGCCGCATTCCTGCTCCTTCTCCTTCCGGCTTGCTCCGGAGGGAAGGGAGACAAGGGGAATGCCAAGGAGAAGTATGCGGCTTCCCTAAACGATTCTATCGCGCAGGCTGAAAAGGAGATTTCAGAATGTGAGATCCGACTCAAGCAAGCGGGCGACAGTGCCAACGTATGGATGCGTGATTTCACCCCTGTCAAGAATCCGCGTGAAGTGGAAGGCTATATGATTTTTTCCGGATGGCAGAACCGTTATCCGCTGCAGTCGACCGGGATGGTGGCGCGTATCAACGAGAATGAGCAGCTTGAACTCATCGCAGCCCTTGCGGGAGGCCGGTTCACATCCATAGCCGTGACCACCCCCTACGGGACCGCCTTCTCCGATACCGTTCCCCACGATCAGGCAATGAACTATAAACGCGAAAATCTGAATACGGTGATGTTCTCCGGAGCACGCGCCGATTCGATAGCACGGCTCATATCCGACAATGCCCTCAACGACGTCAGAGTTGAATTCATTGAGAACGGCGTCAGAGGGAACTGGACAATGCCCGGCGACTATAAGAAAATGGTTTCGGCCACCTGGATGCTTTATTCAGCCCGACGCGACCAGATCCGACTCGAGGGGAGAATAAAGATGCTGCATGAGAAGATCAATCTGCTTCGCGCCCACATCGACCGTCACTCCGACAACCCGAAAAATTCCGATAACAGATAATTAAGTATGAGAAAGCTTCTTCTGATTCCGCTTCTGCTCGGGTCGGCCATCGCTTTCGGCGAATGGCATTTCCCGGAGAAATACACGGGGCCCGTAACGGAGACCACCGACATTTCGTGGCACCCCGACATCCTCGAAGGATATGAGGCAAGGTATGTGAACCAGGGGGAGGCTTTCGATGGTCCCTGCCGGTCTACGATCATCCGTAAACTTTCAAAAAAGCCGTCACACCGCGCATATCTGTATGTGCACGGATTCAACGACTATTTTTTTCAGAAGGAAATGGGCGAACGGTTTGTCGATTCTGGCTATAACTTCTATGCCGTCGACTTAAGAAGATACGGCCGGAGCTGGCAGCCATGGCAATACCCTTTCAACGTCAGGAAGCAGAAAGAATATTTCAACGACATCGATTCGGCACTGGCACAGATCCGTCGTGACGGAAATGTCGACATCACTCTTTCGGGACACTCCACCGGCGGACTCACCGTGGCATATTTCGCCGCGATGAAAGGCGCGCGATGCGGAGTGAACCGCGTGGTTACCGACAGCCCGTTTCTCGAATGGAATTTCAGTCCTGTCATGCGCAATGTAGGCGCTCCTCTGATAGGCTTCCTGGCGAAGCTTTTTCCCGACAGCAAGATAAAGCAGAGCCATTGCGACGGTTATGCCTACAGTCTGCTCAAGGAATATTATGGTGAATGGACCTATAACACCGACTGGAAAATGATTTATTCTCCTCCGGTGACGTTCAGCTGGGTGGGAGCAATCAACCACGCGCAGTCGGAATTGATGAAGAAAGCCGCCAACATCACCGTTCCAATTCTGGTTATGCACAGCAGCCGAAAGATTTCGGGATGCAACTACACGCCTGAATTCAAGACCGGCGACTGCGTCCTTGACCCCTTCATGCTCCAGAAGAGAGGAGAGAAACTGGGACGAGTCAGAGAGGTCTGCGCCATCGACAGCGGCATCCATGATCTCATTCTCTCCCCTCTTCCCGCAAGAGAAGCGGCTTACGATACGATCTTCAGCTTTATCCGCGCCCACTAAAGCAATCAAGTATAGGACTTATAAGATTTATAAGACTTATAGAATTTATAAGGATTATATATCATTAGCGAAATTATCGCAAAAAAATTTGCAGATATAAAAAATAAGCTATAACTTTGCAACGCTTTTAAGGAAAGCGCATGGTGAGATTAGCTCAGTTGGTTAGAGCGTCGGATTGTGGTTCCGAAGGTCGTGGGTTCGAGACCCACATTTCACCCGCAGAAGAGCAGGTTTTCATGACCTGCTCTTTTTTTGTCTTTTTCGGAACAATTAGGCTCCGGACAGTGTTATTAAAATACGATTATTGTATTTGCACTGTGTTTTATTGAGATAAATACATTGCGTATTTATCTTGGTGTTAAAAGAGATTTTAATGCTGTAATGGAGTTGGAATTGCGAAATTTCAACTCCATTTTCAATTTTCAAAGGATTTTTGCTAACTTCGCATTCGAAACACTTTTTCAAATGTCGAAATCTAAATTATTATTCACAATATTTCTCTTTTCTCTCTTTGGATCTTTTGCATCATCTGCTCAAAAGGCCAAAGGGCCGTCGCAAAGCGTTTCGGCCGCCGACGACCGTACGAAATATAAAGTAGGAAACGCCTGGACGCTCTCCTATCCTCTCGGAACCCACGAGGCCTCGACCATCGATACCCTTCTCTATAATTACCAGCGCCAGTTCATCCCGTCGCTCAACAGCGACGCCTGGGCCACTACCGGTGTATTCGCCGGTGAAGGCATGAACCTTCTCTTTTTCCAGCGTCCGCAGAGATCGCAATTCCTCTTCGAGGATGGTCTGCGGCATTATCTGCCCACTTTCGACAAAGAGAAATTCTATAATGTCTACATCCCGATGACCCTGCTGTCGTATAACTTCGGAGGAGGAAGGGAAACAAGGAACGATGCCCTGCGTGCCACTTTCGCCGGAAACGTAAACCGCAAAATCGGCATCGGAGCGAATATCAACTACCTCTACACAAAAGGTTCATACGACCACCAGGCCGCCAAAAACATGAACTTCGGCTTCAAGGCCTACTATAACGGCGACAGATATGAAGCCCAGGCTTTTATCAACCAATACAACACCACAAACCAGGAAAACGGAGGTATCACAGATGACCTTTACATCACCGACCCGGCCGTGCTCCAGGGAGGTGTGGCGACAATAGAACCCAAGAGCATCCCGGTGAGGCTTTCAACAGCCCAGAACCGTCTTATCGGCTCGCAGTTCTATATGACGCACGCATATAAGCTCGGTTTCTGGAGAGACGACACACAGCCTGAAGACACCGTGGAAAGGAAGACTTTCATTCCCGTCACAAAATTCATCTATGCATTCGACTATAAGTTCAATCACCGTATCTTCCGCAACTTGAACGCCACTCAGGCCAGGGAATTCTGGAAAGATACATTCTTCAACCTCGATGAAAGCAACGATCAGACATATTACTGGTCACTCTCCAACACTTTCGGGATCTCGATGATCGAAGGCTTTCAGAAATGGGCCAAATTCGGTCTTTCTGCATATATTTCATACGAAATCGACCGGTTCCGTCAGGAGTGGCTCATGCCCAATGAAGAGGAGACCAACCCGACGGCCGACGAATCGCTTTCGCCGGTTCCCGAAAACGTAAGTCTCGACCCTATCAAGAAACGCAGCAGGCTCTGGGTCGGAGGCCGTCTTGAGAAAATGAAGGGCAATATCCTCAGATATTACGCCAACGCTAAATTCGGACTTCTCGGCGATGCGATCGGAGACATAGACATCGACGGTCATGTGGAAACCCGCTTCCGACTCGGGAAAGACACAGTCGTCATTGCCGCCGACGGATTCTTCCGCAACACAGAGCCCTCTTACCTGCTCCAGCACTACATAGGGAACCATTTCGTCTGGGACAATGATTTCGGAAAGACAAGAGATTTCCGCGTAGGCGGTCATCTCCATATCCCCTGGACCTCCACCGACCTTCGCGCCGGAGTGGAGAATATCCAGAACTACATCTACTTCGACGCTGAATCCATGCCTCGCCAGCACAGCGGATCGATCCAGGTGTTTTCAGCCTCCATCGAGCAAAAGCTGAAGTTCGGCATCTGGAACTGGAACAATACCGTGACCTATCAGACATCATCCAACAAAGACGTGCTTCCTCTCCCCCAGCTAAGCGTCTACAGCAATATGTTCCTTAGCTTCACCGCTTTCAAGGTGCTGCATCTTCAGATCGGTCTCGACTGCGACTGGTATACGAAATATAACGGCTACGACTACCAGCCAGCTACGATGTCGTTTCATGTCCAGGGCGAGAATCCGATAAAGACCGGCAACTTCCCCATGGCCAACCTATATATGGACGCAAAACTCTACAAGACCCGGTTTTTCGTAGCGTGGACCCATGTTAACCAGGGACTCTTCAAGAGCAACTACTTCTCCCTCCCCCACTACCCCATCAGCCCGAGAATGCTCCGTTTCGGAATCTCGATCGACTTCGCCAACTAAAAATATTTTACTCGGAATTCTCCGGAGCAATGCGGCCCAGCTAAAAACATCACAGAAACATAACACGATAAGATAAAAAAAAGTCCGGAAGCACTCGCCTCCGGACTTTCTTATCATATTGCAAAAAGTTTCATTACTTGATGACGCCCATCTTCTTGCCGACTTTGACGAAGGCGGCGATGGCCTTGTCAAGCTGCTCGCGTGTATGGGCGGCAGAAAGCTGCACGCGGATACGTGCCTGTCCTTTCGGAACAACAGGATAATAGAACCCTGTAACGTAGATACCTTCTTTCTGCATCTCGGCTGCGAAATCCTGAGAAAGCTTGGCGTCATAAAGCATGACGGCGCAGATAGCGCTCTGTGTCGGCTTGATGTCGAAGCCGGCAGCCAGCATCTTCTCGCGGAAATATTTCACGTTCTCCATAAGAGTTGTGTGGAGGTCGTTGCTCTCGCCGAGCATCTTGAACATCTCGATGCTTGCGCCTACGATCGAAGGAGCGACCGAGTTGGAGAAGAGATAGGGACGTGAACGCTGACGAAGAATGTCGATGATCTCTTTGGGGCCTGTGGTGAAACCGCCCATGGCGCCGCCGAACGATTTTCCGAGCGTGCCGGTGAAGATATCGATCTTGCCGTAGCAGTTGAATTTTTCTGCAACACCGTGGCCGGTCTCGCCGACAACACCGGCAGAATGGCTTTCATCGACCATTACGAGAGCGCCGTATTTGTCGGCAAGCTCGCAGATCTTGTCCATAGGAGCCACATTGCCGTCCATTGAGAATACGCCGTCGGTAGCGATGATCTTATAGCGGCAGTCGGCGGCTTCTTTGAGGCAACGCTCGAGGTCTTCCATATCGGCGTTTTTGTAACGGAAACGTTTTGCCTTGCAGAGACGGACGCCATCGATGATCGACGCATGGTTGAGCGAGTCGCTGATGATAGCGTCCTCATCTGTGAAGAGAGGCTCGAACAATCCGCCGTTGGCATCAAAACAAGCGGCATAAAGAATAGTGTCTTCAGTCTTGAAATAGTCGCTGATGGCTTTTTCAAGTTCTTTGTGGAGGTCCTGGGTTCCGCAGATGAATCTTACGGACGACATACCATATCCACGGCGGTCCATAGCTTTCTTGGCAGCCTCGATCAGACGGCTGTTGTCAGCAAGGCCCAGATAGTTGTTTGCGCAGAAGTTCAACACCTCTCCGTTTACGTTCTCGACTTCTATGTCTGAACCCTGAGGAGTAACGATAATACGCTCCTGTTTGTAAAGTCCGGCATCCTTGATGTCCTGAAGCTCTTTCTGAAGATGCTCCTTAAATTTAGTGTACATGATACTTTATTAGGTTATTATGGATTTAATGAAATTGTTTAATCCAGATCAGCCTCCTCATTAAAAATGAAGGAGTCTAAACAACTTCAATGAATTTGTTTGAAAATTTTAACCAAAGTTAGTCATTATTTATGATTTTTTCTTACATTTGCACTGAAAAAAGACCTTAAATTTTAAAAAAATTTTCGTAACGAACCTATTAACATAACTATCAACAAATTATTGAATATTACGTCATGAAAAATATTCTTATCATCGGAGCTACAGGTCAGATAGGTTCTGAGCTCACAATGAAACTTAGGGAGGCTTATCCCAACGGAGATGTAGTGGCAGGCTATATTCCGGGAGCAGAGCCCAAGGGACGCCTTCTTGAAAGCGGACCCGCTGAAGTCGTCGACATCACGAATCCTGCACAGATTGCAGCCGCTGTTGACAAATACAAGGTAGACGCGATCTACAACCTCGCCGCTCTTCTTTCGGCCGTGGCTGAAGCAAAGCCCCAGCTCGCCTGGAAAATCGGCGTAGGAGGCCTTTACAACACTCTCGAGGTGGCCCGTGAAAAAGGCTGCGCCGTCTTCACTCCCTCAAGCATCGGTTCTTTCGGCCCCACCACTCCCCATGTAAAGACCCCCCAGGACACGATCCAGCGTCCGGAAACGATTTACGGCGTAACTAAAGTCACCGGAGAAATGCTCTCCGATTACTATGCCCGCCGCTTCGGCGTCGACACCCGTTCCGTCCGTTTCCCGGGCCTTATCTCATACGTGGCTCCTCCGGGCGGCGGCACGACAGACTACGCCGTCGACATCTATTACTCAGCCGTAAAGGGCGAGGAATTCAAGTGCCCCCTCAAGCCCGGAACATTCATGGACATGATGTATATGCCCGACGCCCTCCGCGCCGCTGTGGAGATCATGGAGGCCGATCCTTCTAAACTCAAACACCGCAACTCTTTCAACATCGCATCCATGAGCTTCGATCCGGAGATCATCTGCAACAAGATCAAGGAGTATGTGCCCGACTTCAAGATGACCTACGAGCTCGATCCGCTGCGCCAGAAGATAGCCGACTCATGGCCCGACAGCCTTGACGACTCCTGCGCACGCGAGGAATGGGGCTGGAAGCCCGAATTTGACCTCGATGCCATGACAAAAGACATGCTTGAGAACCTTCGCAAAAAGCTCCTCTGAAAAAAACAGGGATAGAACTTTAGAAGTCCTCCTCATTTAAACCTCAAAAGGGCCTGAGATTCAATATCTCGGGCCCTTTGGTTTATTATTTCACATTACTTCCAAAAATATTCGGGGATACTTTATTAAAAAACTAAAAACTTTTTTGTGGTTTTTAGTTTTTTATATAATTTTGTTCCATAATGGAAATAACAGACAACACAGAACGCATAAAACACAGATTGATAGATGCAATAGTGCCTCTGATCCTTAAGAACGGCCTCAAAGCCACGACCATGGATTATGTGGCCTCATCCCTTTCCATGTCCAAGAGAACGCTCTATGAAGTTTTCGACAACAAAAACGACATGCTTAAAGAGGCCATCGAGTGCATTCATCAACGCCATCTGTCTCAGACCATAAGGATTTTTGAGAAATCCGGAACCGTCATGGAGGCGTTATACCGCATCCTGAGGGCGACTCAAGCGTCAATGAGAGAAGTATCGGTAGAATTCTTCCGCGACATGGACACTTACTGCAAAGACCTTCGCTCAAGCTATGACCAGCAGGCCCACGGATGGAATGAAGGCATGATGAAGGTATTCCGTATCGGAGTGGAACAGGGAGTGTTCAGGGAAAAAGTGAATTATCCCGTCATGTTGAGAGTGTTTCGCATCCAGATGGAATCACTGAAACGGATGGAGGAGTTCTTCCCTGAAGACGTCAGTCTGCCTGAAGTTTTCGATGCAATAGCCATCGGCTTTCTGAGAAGCATCGCCTCTCAGAAAGGGATCATGATTCTCGAAGAAATCCAGGACATGGACTTTCCTGAAGAATATCCATACTTTTTAACAGACTGAAAAGGCATTAGCATTTATTAACTTAATATTATATATTTATCACACAATGTCTCCTCATTTCCGTTAAACCAATTCTTTCTCTTTATATCAAAATAACGGCAAAATATTGAAAACAACAATAACAATGAGATTAGTCAGATCATCACTCACTTTGCTGATGCTTATGCCAGCGATGGCTTTTGCACAGACACCCAAAGACACTCTCAGACTCTCGAGAGAACAATGTGTGGCGATTTCCCTGCAGGAAAGTCCCACCATTCGTGTCGCCGACATGGAGGTGAAAAGAATGGATTATTCGAAAAAGGAAGTATTGGCAAACCTTTTCCCAACGATCGATTTTTCAGCATCCTATCAGCGAACCATTGACCTCCAGACCATCCGGATGAATATGGGAGGAGAAAGCCAGAACCTCAAGATGGGTTCCGACAACATGTGGAACTTCGGCTTTTCGGCCGCCATGCCTCTCGTCAACGCTGCTCTCTGGAAATCGATCAATATAAGCGATTCCCAGATTCTTTCCACTCTTGAATCGGCTCGCGCGTCCAGACTCGACATGGTGAACAACGTAAACAAGGCATATTATGCATTGCTTCTTGCCATAGCCTCACGCGAAGTGATCCGCCAGAACTATGACGTTGCCAAAATGAACGCCGATATCTTCAGCAAGCAGTTTGAACAGGGAACAGCCTCGGAATACGACGTGCTCCGCAGTTCGGTTCAGGTAAAGAACGTCGAGCCTGAACTTCTGCAGGCCGACATTTCCGTCAAGCAATGCCAGCTGCAGCTGAAGGTGCTCATGGGAATGGATTCCTCCGTCGAGATAATGCCCGACATAACGCTGAAGGATATGCAGCAGGATATGTACGGTCTGGCCCCGGGTCTCGACCGGTCGATCAACATGAACTCTTCGCTCCGGTCTCTCGATATCCAGACGGAGATGCTTAAGAAGACACTGACCATGCGCAAGTTCGCCTGGATACCCACTCTGGCAATAACATATAACATGAACTGGAATGCGCTCAGCAACGGAAACGCGCTCAAGAACCAGACCTTCAATCCCTACAGCAATGTAGGCGTAGCCCTCCAGATCCCAATTTTCTCCGGAGGCTCGAAATATTATGCCGTAAAACAGGCGCAGGTTCAGTATAACGAAATGAAATTCCAACGCGAGAATCTGGTAAATTCGCTCAACATGCAGGTAGAGCTGGCCATCGACAACATAAACCGCGAAGTAAAACAGATTTCCACGAGCGAGGAGGGCGTCAGACAGGCGGCGAAAGCATACCAGATAATGCAAAAAAGTTTCGAAATCGGAGCGGCCACTTATCTTGACCTCCGCGACAGTGAGCTCGCCAACACCCAGGCCCAGCTCGCATATCTGCAGGCCATCTACAATTACCTTGTCTCGACAAGCGAACTTGACCTTCTCCTGGGAAAAGACTTTAATCCTAACTCCACATCTTCAATTGAAAAATAACCCACAGTCATGAAAAAGAATCCTATAATCTTAACAATCCTTTCTTTCTCCTTGCTCGCCGGCGCCTGTTCCGGATCGGACAGCGACAAGAAAGCCGGGAAAACAGAGGAAACTCCGCTTGTAAAAGTTGAGACAGTAAGCAACCGCGATGTGAATCAGGTCGGCACATATACAGCCACCGTAGAGCCCGACCTGATAAACAATATCTCCGCCTCGGCTCCGAACCGCATCAAACAGATATATGTCGACGAGGGCATGCGGGTTTCGGCAGGACAGAGACTTGTGGTTCTCGATGACGTCAACACCTCGACCTACGAGCCTCAGGTCGATAACGCCAAGGCAAATCTAAAAAACGTGCAGGTTGACTATAACCGCGCCGTCGAACTCCTTAAAATCGGCGGAGGCACCAAGCAGCAGGTAGACCAGATGGAGATACAGCTCATCAACGCCAAGAACGCTCTTGCATCGGCCGAGCGCACGCTCCGCAACGTCCGTGAAAATACGGTTCTTACCTCACCTATCTCCGGAGTGGTTACGGTCCGCAATTATGATCCGGGCGACATGACCGGATCGCTGCCTATCCTCACAGTAGCGCGCACCCAGCCAGTGAAAATCGCGATCAACGTCTCGGAAAGCGAACTCGCCAAAGTCAGACGCGGAATGCCGGCAATCGTGACCTTCGACACTTACGGCGACGAGATCTTCAACGGATCCGTAACCTTGGTCTCGCCTACCGTAGACCAGGCCTCGCGCACATTCGGCGTCGAGGTGACGCTGCCGAATTCGGACAACCGTATTCTTCCCGGAATGTTCGGCCGAGTACAGCTCAGTCTGGGAACGGCCATGCACGTCGTAGTGCCTGACAAAGCGGTTGTGAAACAGCCCGGCTCGGGCAATCATTATGTTTATGTGCTTAATCCCGACAACACCGTAAGCTATAATAAAGTCGAACTCGGACAGCGTCTCGGCGACTCATACGAACTTATTTCCGGCGTCGAATCCGGTTCTCAGGTAGTGGTTGACGGACAGGCTCGCCTGGCCAACGGCAAAAAGGTTAAGGTCGCAAAATGATCATCAACACATGCCTGAGTCAAAGACTGTAAAATTTATACGCACTTATTAATTTATATTCAATGAGTCTATACAGTTCAGCGGTTAAACGACCTATCATGACCATGCTCTGCTTTGTCACGGTCATAATCCTTGGTCTTTTCTCGCTATCCAAACTTCCTATCGACCTTTATCCGGATATCGACACCAACTCGATCATGGTCATCACCATGTATCCCGGAGCAAGTGCAAAGGATATAGAGCAGAATGTGACAAAGCCTTTGGAAAATGCCCTCAACTCGGTGGAGCATCTGAAGCACATCACTTCAACATCCCGAGAGAACACGTCAGTCATCACGCTTGAATTCGAATACGGCTACGATATCGATGTGCTGACAAACGACGTCCGTGACAAACTCGATATGGTGAAATCGTCGCTGCCCGACGATTCCGAAAACCCTATCATCTTCAAATTCTCCACCGACATGATTCCTATCTGTCTCCTGTCGGTGCAGGCAGACGAGAGCATGCCCGGACTTTACAAGATTCTCGACGACAACGTGGCCAATCCTCTGGCACGTGTCGACGGAGTAGGGTCCGTATCGATTTCCGGTGCACCCAAGCGCGAAATTCACGTTTATGTCGATCCGGCAAGGCTCGAGGCATATAACCTGTCGGTCGAGCAGATTTCGACGGTGATCGGCAACGAGAACCGAAACGTGCCGGGCGGAGCATTCGACATCGGTTCGAATACATATGCCATGAGAGTGCAGGGGGAGTTCGACGACACTTCACAACTCGCAAGGATTCCGGTGGGAAGCCACGAGGGCAAGACAGTTTACCTCAGCGACGTCGCAAAAATCGAAGACAGTCTTGAGGAGCGCACTCAACAGACTTTCATCGATGGCAAAGAGGGAGCCATGATCGTAATCCAGAAGCAGTCGGGTGCGAATTCCGTCGAGATTTCCAATAAAGTCATGTCGATGCTCCCCTCTCTTCAGAAAAACCTCCCCTCCGATGTGAAGATAGGTGTTATAGTGGATACCTCCGACAACATCCGCAACACCATTGACGCGCTGGTGGAAACAGTGATGTATGCCCTTCTCTTCGTGATGATTGTCGTCTTCCTCTTCCTCGGGCGCTGGCGCGCTACGATGATCATCGTCATTACGATTCCGGTATCTCTCATCGCATCCTTCATCTATCTGTTCGCTACAGGAAACACCCTGAACATTGTTTCGCTCTCCGCCCTTTCGATCTCTATCGGTATGGTGGTCGACGATGCCATAGTGGTCCTTGAGAACGTCACTACCCATATCGAACGAGGAGCCGATCCGAAACAAGCCGCCGTACACGGCACAAACGAGGTCGCTATCTCGGTGATCGCGTCCACACTGACGCTTATCGCGGTGTTCTTCCCGCTTACTCTCGTAACCGGCATGACCGGCGTGCTCTTCCGTCAGCTCGGATGGATGGTGACCATCATGATGATTATCTCCACTACCTGCGCGCTTTCGCTCACGCCTATGCTCTGCAGCCAGTGGCTAAGACTCCGCGCCAAAGACAAAAAAGGCAAGAAAGCCGAGTCCGGACGCAAGAACTTCTATTCATATATCGAGAAAGGTCTCGACAGATTCGACAATGCCTATGCCCGGCTTCTCGGTAAGGTAGTAACGCACCGCGCCGTCACGATTCTTATCTGTCTCGGCATTTTCGTAGGCTCCATATTTCTTATGAAATTTGTAGGAACGGAATTCTTCCCGACGCAAGACAACGCACGACTCGGTGTAAACCTTGAGCTTCCGATCGGCGCCCGCGTCGAGAGTGCCGAAGAGGTGACAGCCCGTCTCGACAGCCTCTGGCGTGCGAAATATCCGGAAATTGCTGTCATGAGCTATACCGTCGGTCCGGCAAGTTCAGACAATACTTTCGCCTCTCTTTCCGATAACGGCGCCCATATCATATCGATGAACATTCGTCTTCTTGACCCGGGCGACCGAGACCGCGGAATCCGGGAGATCGCTGATGAAATGCGTAAGGATATAGAGACACAGTTCCCGGAATTCAAGAAAGCGCAGGTAATGGTAGGCGGCGGACGAGGATCCGGCATGGGAGGCCAGAGCACGGTAGATTTTGAAGTCTATGGTTATGATCTTGAAGATACCGACAGCGTGGCGGCCACCATGGCGCAGATTCTGCGTGGAATCAACGGAACGGCCGACGTGATGATCTCCCGCGCCGATTACCAGCCGGAATATCAGGTTGACTTCGACCGCGAGAAACTCGCCATGTACGGCATCAACCTCTCTACCGCGGCTTATTATCTGCGTAACCGTATCAACGGCGCCACAGCCTCCCAGTTCCGCGAGGATGGCGAGGAATATGACATAAAGGTGATGTATTCTCCCGAACATCGAACCAGCATCGAGGATATCGAGAACATAATTATCTATTCCTCCGCCGGACAGGGAATCCGTCTGAAGGAACTCGGAACGGTTGTGGAAAGATTCACGCCGCCTACGATCGAGCGTAAGGACCGCGAGCGTATCGTGACGGTATCGGCTGTTGTCGACGGAGTCCCGATGAGCCAGGTTATAGCCGATGCGGAGGCAGAAATGGCCGACATACAGCTTCCTTCCGGTGTGACGATCCAGATCGCCGGATCATACGAGGACCAGCAGGATTCCTTCTCCGACCTTCTCATGCTGGGAATCCTGATCATCATCCTTGTCTACATCGTGATGGCGGCCCAGTTCGAGTCGCTGACCTACCCGGGCATCATCATGACATCGCTTCTCTTCGCGTTCTCAGGCGTGTTCCTCATTCTGTGGATCACGGGCCATACGCTGAACATCATGTCGATGATCGGTGCCATCATGCTTATCGGTATCGTGGTGAAGAACGGTATCGTGCTTATCGACTACATCACCCTTAACCGAGAGAGAGGAATGTCGATCCGAAGGGCCGTAATCGACGGTGGCCGTTCGCGTCTGCGTCCTGTCGTGATGACAACACTTACCACCATCCTCGGTATGGTGCCGATGGCTGTCGGAACAGGTCAGGGAGCCGAGATGTGGCGTCCGATGGGTACGGCCGTGATCGGCGGTCTTACGTTCTCGACCATTCTGACACTTCTGTTCGTGCCTGTTCTCTACTGCGTATTCGCAGGTAATGGCGTGAAACGCAACCGCCGTAAGCATTCAAAGCTACTCGCGGCTAAAGCGGCAGAGACAAAAACTGTTTAATCCGTTTTAAAGACGATTTTATATGAAAGCAATATTCATATCATACGATCAGGCCCATCACGAGGCCATCATCGACGCGCTCGACCGCACCTCCTGCCGCGGATTCACAGCCTTCGGAGAAGTGCAGGGCCGAGGCAGCAAGACTGGAGAGCCTCACTACGGCTCCCATGCCTGGCCTTCGCTTGCACAGGCGATAATCACATTTGTCGATGACGACCGTGAGGAGATTCTCCTCAAACGTCTTCGTGATCTCGATCTGGAGAAGCCGAAACTCGGCCTCCGTGCCTTCGTCTGGCCCATAACCAACCAGATCTGACATTACTCGCTTAAATTAGATACCTTTATAAAGGATGCACAGAAGAGACCGGATCTCCTCTGTGCATTTTTACTTTCTTTAATATTAAATAAGACTAAATAAGACAATTTTTTAGTCCAGTCGGATATTTAATCGTAATTTTATCCCGTTCAAATATCTGACTTTATGCTTCGTTTTGTATTTTTCACATTGCTGACTCTCTTCCTGGTGCTTAAGGCCGAGGGGAAAGGACGAATCACTGTTGTCGCAGACTCCACAACCCACTCCTGTCTTTCCGGGGCCACCATATTCGACAGAAAAGGAAACGCAATCGGCGTCAGTGACAAAAGAGGCAGGGTGCCCGCTTTGTCTGCCGACCGCTATCCCATTGTGGTCAGATATCTTGGGTTCAAGGAAAAATCGATCCCCTCGATCGATATCGACACAGTGTTTCTACAGGAAAGTTTCGCAGATTTGCCAGAACTCGTGATCGAGACTCGGCGACATAAAGTGATCCATGTCCTCGCATACATGAGAGAATATTCCAACCTGACCTCATATACGGATACGGTGTTTCTATTCAGGGAAAAGATGATCGACTACATCCTGGTTCCTGACCAGAAAATTAAATTCAAGGGATGGTCAAATCCAAGAGTCCTTTCCAGCAAGTCTTACTATCGTTTCACCGATAATAAGGGACTTGACAGTGTAAGTGACGTCAGCAATCATAATTTTTCATGGTCAGACTGGATTGGCATCCCCGATCCGATACCTTTTCCAAAATCTTTAAGAAAGATTGAAAACGGGACAGATACTCTGAAAGGGAAATACAGTCCTACAGAGACCTGGACCAAGAAAAAAGACCGTGTTTCCGTTGACATAAACGTTCTGGCTGATGCAGCAAGCCGGAAATGGGTGCCGAAATTCTACGGATTCTACAAGAAGGAGATTGACTACGATAAATTTAACGTAAGGTATAATTATGACAATGTTCTGACCGACACCTTGTCTCCTCTCGACATCTCCGGCTATTCATTCAATATAGAATCCGGAGGAAGAGGCCATAATATGTTCCGGTTCAACAAATATGACGAACCTTACTATGTAAGCACATACGCAGAGGTCTATATAATGGACAAGGAATACATCACCTTGAAAGAGGCGAAGAAATGGGATAACAGAAACTTCAAAAACAAAGATATCGACATCTATGAAGCGGCCGAGGCTCCTCCCCTACAGCCAGATATAAGGAATCTTGTGGCGCGGGTCGACGGCATAGATCATGAAAAAATCAGACTTGACCAGGCCCCTGACCGACGTTTGATAAGCCACAATCTCGGCAAACAGAATTTTTCACTTGGAAACCGCGTACTTACGCTGATAAAAGACCTTACAGGAATCACTCTTTACAAATCACGGAAGAACATGAAAAAGAGATGGTCTGACTTCAAGAAATCACGCTCCGGCAATGTCAAGCCAATCGAAAGGCTCGACACCGTTAAGAATCCGGACAAGATCCAAGAAAAAAACCGTTAGAAAACAGTGTCGCCGTCAGGGTTTGCTTTTTCCTACCGGGGGCTCGGTCAGGGTTATTCTGACTATAGCGGTTCTTTCGAGACTTCGTTCTATCGCCTCGTCAAAATGCGACATATATTTCGGCAGAAATCTTTCGCAGAGAAGACGCAAAGCCTCCGTTTTCTCTGGTTCATCCGTTACAAACTCCGCAGTTCCCACGGCAATAGCAGAATTATAATATTCCGTGAAGTTATTTTTATCCTCCTCGAATTTAGGAGTACAGCGGCTCACGGCGGAGAGGCTGACAGTCGGATTAGCCTTGAGACAGTCGATTTTCTCCCCTTCCGGAGCACAGTGGAAATAGAATGTCTCTTTTCCCTTGCGGACCAACGACAGCGGCAGACCGTAAGGCGTTCCGTCAGCACGAGTCATGCTTACTGTCACGTATGGCGCCCTGTCGAAAACTTCAAGTGCCCACTCGGCATTCTTCTCTCTGCTCGATTTTCTCATCGCTCTCATATTCTTCTTTTTAGAAACTGTTAAAAAAGACTATCCCATCAAGTTATTTTTGACAGATGTGAATATTAACTATAACATATAGTCACTCCGTAATATTGCATAAGTAACATAGATTTTGCAAATTCGCAAAAGTTTATTAACTTTGCATCCGCATTCGCGCTCGTGGCGTAATTGGTAGCCGCGCTAGACTTAGGATCTAGTGTCTAACGACGTGGGGGTTCGAGTCCCTTCGGGCGCACAAAAAAAGCCGCTTTAGCTCTCTGAGTTAAAGCGGCTTTCTATTTATTCGAAGATCAGATCAATACGAGGTATTGTATCGGTTGAGACGGGCAACGGCCATATTATAACGATAGAGATTCTCGTTATAGGTGAGTTTAGCCTCCATGAAATAAAGCATCTGCTGAAGATAGTCTGTCACCGAGATCTGCCCACCCTCGTAGGCTTTCTTCAAAAGACGCATATTATCCTCATCCTCGACAGCCTCTTTATATTGCTCCACCGATTTCTTCAGAGCCAAAGCCTCGTTTCTTGCTCCCGTGCTAACAGCCTTGCGGGTAGCCATTTTCTCAAGGCCCTCGATCTCGACGGCCCTCAGTTCAGCCTCCGCCGACTTTTTCTTGTGGCGGTTGGCAAAAAACGGCAAAGAAACGCTCACCGAGAAACCGTTGAAATGGGTATTATCCTCAAAGCTATGAACATATCCCAATGAGAAACCCGGGAAACCGCCCATCCGGACTGCCTTGACTTTCTCGCGGGCGGCCTCGGCCAAAGAATTAGACACCGCGATATCGGGATCATTCTTCATAATCAAATCTGCATACTCCTCTTCGGAAAGAATTTTCTCATTGGGGTAAGCCGTTCCGAGTCTTTCGATCAAACCACTGCAATCCCTGCCTCCGTTCAAAGCCACGAGACTGCTTTCGAGCGATGCCAGCGAAGCCCTCACGTCATCGACACGACTTGCCACGCCAACTCTCTCAATTCTGAGCCTATTGATATCAAGCACGCTCACTTCGCCGAGTCTGGAGCCTTTCTGCTGCTTCTCAAGCAATTCCACAATCGTTCTCTCCACCTCGGAAAGAGCCGCGAGATTCCGCTTCAAATTCACTATATCGATCAATGTCGTGCGAATATCAAGAACTTTATCGAAACGTTCACGGACCGAAAGATAATCCATAGCCCGGGAAGCAGCCTTCCAGACTTTCTTACGGGCTCCATAGACTCCGGGCCATTCAAAACTCTGAGACACTCCGATGCTCCAGCGGTTGCCGGCATCGACGGGACCCCAGAGATGTTCAAACTCCACTTCCGGATTCTCGAGGTTATTCTCCGATTTAAGCGTCTCAAGTTCTGAAAGTTTCATTTCCCTTGAAGACTTCAGGGAAAGATTGTTGGCGACAATCTCTTTCACCGCGTCATCGAACACATCTGCCGTCAACGGGGCAGGAATGCTCAAAACCGCAGCGAGCGCCAATATATTATTCCTTAACTTCATTCTTCTTATTTTTTCTTACTTCTGTCAGATAATAAACAATAGGAACAACAAAAATATTGAGCACCGTGGAAGTCAGGAGACCGCCAAGAATAACGATGGCCATCGGCGACTGGATTTCATTTCCCGGTTCTCCGCCGCGAAGGGCGAGAGGAATAAGGGCAAGCGCCGATGTGAGCGCCGTCATGATGATCGGGTTCAGACGGTCGCCTGAGCCGACTCTGATTCTTTCAAACAGTCCGGCATGGTCATCGTCACGCAGATGGTTATAGCGCGATATCAGCAGCATGCCGTTTCGGGTGGTTATTCCAAGCAACGAAATGAAGCCGATGATGGCGGGGACATTGAGCTCACCGGATGTAAGCCGCAGAATCAACACACCTCCGATCATTGCCAGCGGCATGTTGAGCAGAATGATGCAACTCTCGCGCCAGTCGTGGAATTCACTGAAAAGCAGAAGGAAAATGATTGCCAGAGCTCCCAGAGAAGTGAGACCGAGCGTGCGCGTGGCCTCGGCCTCGCTCTCAAACTGACCGCCATAGGTGACATAGTAATTCTCCGGAAGTTTGATTTCCTTCTCTATTCTGTCGCGGATATCGTTAACCGCGCCCCTCAGGTCGCGCCCCTCCACATTGGCGCTGATAATGATTCTTCGGTTCACGTTTTCACGATTGATAGTATTCGGGCCGGATGAGGAAACGACATCAGCCACATAACTGAGAGGGATCTTTCCGACATTGCTGTCGATCATCAGATTTCCGATCTTCTCGATAGATCCTCTGTCCTCGTCTGAAAGTCGCACCGTCATATCATAAGGCAAACCGTTTTCATAGACCTGCGAGACAACCTCACCCGAGAGCATTACCTCGATGAAACGACCGAACTCTCCAGGCGTGATTCCATATTTGGCGAGGAGCTCTCTTCTGGGCCTGATGTCTATCTGCGGGCGCCCCGTCTGCTGCTCGATATTTACATCCACTATGCCGTCGATCTTTCCGATCAACGATTTGATGCGATTTCCGGTTGAAAACAGCTTTTCAATATCATCTCCGAAAAGTTTTATCGCAATCTGCGCCTCGGTGCCCGAAAGCATGGCGTCGATCCGATGGGAGACAGGCTGTCCGATCTCGATATTGACACCGGGAATCTCCGTGAGTTTTTCGCGAAGCTCGTGCATCACCTCAGCCCTGTTTCTTCCCTTGTCGAGAGTATAGGGAGCCTCGATCTCCGAAACGTTGACGCCCAAGGAATGTTCGTCGAGTTCCGCTCTACCGGTTTTCCTCGCCACGGTCTTTATTTCCGGAACAGACAGGATTATTTTCTCCGCCTCCCTGCCAACCCGGTCGCTCTCTTCGAGAGATATTCCCGGAAGCGTGCTGACGTTGATGGTAAACGCCCCCTCATTGAAAGAGGGCAGGAAGCTCCTTCCAAGCGTAAAGAACAGACACATCGAGATTAGGAACAGAGCGCCGGTTCCATAAAGTACAGCCTTCTTATGCTCAAAACTTTTCTGAAGCAGTTTTTCATATCCCTTTCTCAAGGCATTCGCCACGCGGGGCTCTTTCGATAGCGAAGCGGCAGCCTTGTCAGAGCCCAAAAGGTAGCTGCACAGCACCGGAGTAACCGTCAGAGCTACGATCGTAGAGGCGAGAAGAGCGACAATAAATGATATTCCAAGGGGTATGAGCATCCTTCCTTCGATACCGTGAAGAAAGAAAAGAGGCAGGAAACTTGCTATGATTATCAAAGAGGAATTGAATATAGGCATTCTCACCTCTTTCGATGCCTGATAAACCACTTCGATTGTCTTCTGCCGTTTTTCGGGTGCGAGTCGACGGTTTTCCCTCAGTCGTTTATAGACGTTTTCAACATCCACGATCGCGTCATCAACAAGAGAACCGATGGCGATCGCTATTCCTCCCAGACTCATTGTATTGATAGTGAGTCCCATGAAATGAAGAATCACAATCGTCACAAGAATCGAGAGTGGCAAAGCAACCAGCGAAATAAGGGTGGTCCTTACGTTCATCAGGAAGAAGAAAAGCACCACAATCACAAAAAGAGCGCCCTCGAACAACGACACCTGAAGATTCGAGATCGAACTGTCGATAAACTCGCTTTGATCGAAAATGTCGGTTGAGATCTTTATATCCGCAGGGATGTTATGCTTAAGAGAGCTCAGTTCCGACTTTATCTTGTCGACGAGCTCTATAGTACCTGTTGAAGGCTGCTTGGTGACAGTCAGCAGAACCGCGCTTTTCGTTTTCTCCGAAGCCACTCCGAGTCTGGGTTCCTGAGGGCCGGTACTGACGTCGGCTATATCGCTGAGAAGGATCAGGGAGTCGCCCTCACTCCTCACCACCGTTTTGGCAATATCCTCTATCGAACGGGTGTTGATATCGCCTTTGATCAGATATTCGTTTCCATGCTCGTAGAGCACACCTCCGGTGGCATTGTTGTTGATAGATTCCGTGCAGTCGAGCACCTGCTGCAGAGTCACACCGTGATAGCGCATCTTCTCGGGCGAGACAAGAATCTGGTATTCCTTTACATCCCCGCCTATGACCGAGACCTGCGAGACACCTCCTATCGAGAGCAGGCGCGGTCGGATAACGCGGTCGGCAAGCGATCTGAGGTCGATCATTGAAGTCGAGTCGGATGTAAGACCGATAATCATGACCTCTCCCAGAATAGACGACTGAGGCCCGAGCGTCGGATTGCCGACGCCGGGCGGCATCGATTCGGCCACTGCCGCAAGTTTTTCCGACACTATCTGACGGGCTATATATATATCTGTCCCCCAGTCAAACTCCACCCAGACAACGGAAAAACCCGTAGCCGACGATGATCTCACGCGCCTCACATCGGTGGCGCCGTTAACCGCCGTCTCTATAGGGAAAGTGACAAGTTTCTCAACCTCTTCCGGGGCATATCCGGGAGCCTCTGTCATGACAACCACCGTCGGCGCATTCAGGTCAGGAAAGATATCAACCTCCGTGTTCATGACGGCTATCAAGCCAAACAGCAGAAGGAACCCCGACAACGCAAGGACTATTATCCTGTTGTCGAGTGAAAAACGTATTATTCTATTCAGCATCTCTCCGGGATTTTAATGGTTATGTGAATGTCCTTCGGGAACGTTGCCGCTTGTCTCGGCAAGCCGGACGGTAACGGCTCCTTTGGTCACGACATCCTCTCCCGGTTTCAGACCTGATAGAATCTCGACATTCCTTCCGTCATCACGGCCAAGCTCAACCTGAACTTTGTCATATTCATGATCCCCACACTTCACATACACGAAATAAGATCCCTGCTGCTCGGTAACGGCAGTCAATGGCACAGTCAGCGCATCGCTTCTCGAACTGCCGATCAGATAAACCTCGGCGTATGAACCGGGTATGGCTTTCCCGTTGTTTTCAAACGAGAAATATACAGGGATATAACCGCCTGAGGCAGCCGATGATGAACTGGAAACAAGTCTTCCTCCTATTTCGCTAAGATCAACGACCTCGCCGCTATACGACGGGCGAAACCTCGCCGATGCAATGACAGGGAGGAAATCATAATATTTCTCGGGAAGGTCTGCTTTAAGTGTCAGACGGGAGCTGCCCGAAAGGACAGCTATCGGGCTTCCGGCCTCGACATATTCACCCTGTCTGACGGCAAGACGGGTAATCACACCGGAAGATGAGCTTATCGCCCTTCCGGAAGCCGCAGACAAACTATATGAACTTTTTAATTCGTCATAACGCTGTTTGGCGGCATTATATTCCTTCGTGGTTACGATTCCCTCGGCATGTAGAGGCGTGAGGCGGTCGAGTTCCCTTTTGGCTGCTTCAAGCGACACACGTGTATTCTGGTTAGGATCTCCTCCGGTAATACCCTTGGAAGACACTGTTGCGATCAAGGAACCCGCAGAGACTTTCGCACCGTCGGAAATACCCGGAGCGAAACGGACAATGCCTGATGTCGGCGATGAAACGACACTCATATCCGAAGCAGAAGGCATGATGCGGCCAGCCACCTTGACGACTTCATTGAACGATCCGGGCTGAATCTTGGCCACTTCGACTCCGAATTTTTTAGCTATGGCCGGTTCAACCACAATATGCCCGTCATGATCTTTCCGGGAAGCGGATTCCGCGGCTGCCCCATGTTGGTGGCCGGCATCCTCGCCCTCCCCATGATTGGAATGATCACCGCATCCCGATATCAGAAAAACTGAAAATAAAATGGAAAAGATAAATTTTGCTTTCATTCTTAATTATTGGTTTGAGAATATACATTTAGGCGGACGCACGAGCCGTGCGTCCCTACTTTCCTCTGATATACAGAGTCTTAATTAGAGCGGTTCATTACAAAATAATAATGGGCGGGGCCCTGAATGAAAGTATTCCGGAAATGAATTCCGGTATTTTTATACGGTCAAAGTATTCAGTTATAATTTCCTTCCCTCCCGAATAGTCTATACCCATCCGGGGAGTAAAATCAGCCGGGACTTCAGCTACCAGCAGGTCGAAATGCTTAAGAACGAAATCACCATGTTTTTCTGAAGAAAAACAATCGAGGATTTTCAGAAAACAGTTTTCACACCCATGATGATGATGGCAATGATCTGTATGCTCCACAGTCACCTCTTCCGACGGGCCGAACACGATATCCTCCGTCTCGCTGATACTCACGAAGATATTTCCGTTGCAGTCATGATGATGCCATCTGACGACCCCGATAAGGGTCACCATGAAAACCATCACAAAAGCTAATATCGATTTAAGTATCTTCATGTATATCAGAACGCAAACTTCCCTACAAAATTAATCATAATATCCCGAAAACCAATGCCCGGAAAAAGAATATTTGAGTAAAAACAAAAAAATTTGTAATTTTGCACCACGGTTTATAAAGAGCCGTCCTATATGACAACTATCTATACTATCGGCGCCGTGACGCCAGCGGCAATTCAGAACTACGCTTTCAAAGAGAATTGGAAAAGCACCCAGTAATCCCTTTCCCCGGATTGAATCTGCGTGACGCAGAACGGGCTGCCTCCGGATCAAAGATTCCGGGTTTATCCCACCCATTATTATATCCCGGATTTCCACAACCATAATTTAATAAACTTCACCTTATGAACAATCACCGATTGCTCACAGGATTGCTCTGCGCGACCCTGTCGGGCGCCGGAACGTGTGCATACGGGCAGCCGCGTGTGGTTTCGATTGAAGAACTTTTCGAAACCGCCGAGTCCAGAAGCATACAGATGCGTCCCGCCTTATCAGCCGAAGAGGAGGCTGCCCGCGACATCAGCGTGGCTAAAAGCGGACGTCCAACATGCAGAGCCAAGGATTACAATATCGATCATATCGCGCCCTGGACTAACCGTCCGCAACACATTTGCGTATTTATATAAAAGAGATAACTACGCAAAAGTTTACCGGATTTGGCAAACGACAAGATTTTGATGGTCAACGAAAGCCAAGGGCGGCAAGAATATCCTCATAAGAAGCGAGAGGAGAATCGGAGAAAGAGGCGGTTATCTTAAGATCCTGCGACGAGACGTAGATTCTTGGAATTACAGAAGAAGCAAATAATGAATAGACACGCCTGTCGTCTTGAGCGGAATATGGCAGAGTAAGACTGTTTTCGCTCCAATATTTCTCGACCGCCTCCTTACACTCGTTTCTCGATATGCAGATAATCTCGATATCAGGGCTCGCTTCCTGACATCTGTCGTAGACTGCCTGTATTACCGGCAACTCCCTACGGCAATCGGAACATCCTGTGTTGAAAAAAACTATCATGCTTTTCTTTCCCCTCAGCGACTCGGTCGTGACAAGGCGGCCATCGTTCATCGCGACAGAGAATTGTGGAAGGCTCTCCCCTTTCTGCAGAGACCAGACAGGATCATCTTTGTCAGTGACACAACTGCTGAAAAGGAATGAAAGAAATGCCGATAAAACAAAATATAGAGTCTTCATGTTCTTCAGGACAGGCAATTTTCAAAGACAGAAGTCGCACAAATTGCACGACTTCATTGCCTGTTTCCTAAATATAACGGTTGGAAATGGGATTTAAGTGTTCGTCAAGTTGGGAAAGCCTCGGTTTTCCTGTCGGTATCTCAAGTTTCATTACTTATTAAGGCTGATAGAGGAATCTCTTGATCGAACGTTTCGGGGTCTTTTCGAACTCCTCGTTCATGATGCGCATCCTCTTCACCTTGCTGTAGGCCGGAAGCTCCTTATTGAGAAGCTCCATATTCTGATCCATGATATTCTCAATCTCCTCCCTGTCCATTTTCTGCTGCTCGCAGGCCTCCATGTCGGGATATATCAAAGCCTCGAGCTCGCCGTTATTGTCAATCACCAGAGACTCGGCCACATAGGGCAGATTATTGAGCTTCTGCTCAATCTCTTCGGGATAGATATTCTGCCCCGAAGGACCGAGAATCATCGTCTTGGAGCGACCGAGAATGGAGATGAAGCCGTCCTCGTCAATTATGCCCATGTCTCCTGTATTCATCCAGCCCGAATCATCGGGCATCACCTCTTTGGAGGCTTTCCTGTTCTTGTAATATCCGAGCATCACGTTCTCGCCCTTCACCCAGATATTACCCGGAATTTCGGCAGGATCAGGAGAATCTATCCTGCACTCCATACGGTCCATGATTCTTCCGACCGTACCGGGTTTTGACACTGAAGAAGGCGCATAAGTCAGCAACGGTCCGCATTCGGTCATGCCGTATCCGACTGTAACGGGGAAATTGATCCTATAGAGGAATTGCTCTACCTCATGATTAAGGGGAGCTCCTCCGACTATAATCTCCACGAGGTTGCCTCCGAAAGACTCTATCAGTTTGTCTTTCACCTTTGCCAGCAGTCGGTCGTCAACGTATGGAATGCGGAGCAATACCCGCATGATCGGCTTGTCAAGCATGGGGAAAACCTTGTTCCTTATAATCTTCTCAAGAATCAACGGAACGGTGATTATGAGTTTGGGGCGGATGTCGGCAAAAGCCTTGAGTATAACCTTTGGCGACGGCAGTCGTGTAAGGAAATGAAGATTACATCCTTTGCAGAACGGATGCAGTGTCTCTATAGTCATTCCGTAAAGATGGGCGAGAGGGAGCATATTCACTATTCCGTCGCCCGGTTTAACCCACGTCAGATTATCGAGACAATAGCGAATGTTGCTCCATAATGAACGATATGGAAGCATAACGCCTTTGGAATGCCCGGTTGAGCCGGAAGTATAGTTTATGATACAAAGCTCGTCGGGCTTGTCTTCGTGATATTTCACATCATCGCGGGAGAAGCTGTAGGGATATTTCTTTCCGAACACCTCGTTGATATTGTTTCGGGTGTCGGTAAGTCTCTCGCTTCTCGACAGCGGCATTCCGAATTCGCTGATATATATCGCGCCCACAAGGTCGGGAAGTGAATTCTCGTCGAGATTCTCCCAGATGGCGGCATCGACAAAAAGGAGCTTCGACTCGCTGTGCCTGATAAGATGATGGATTGTGTCAGGCTTGAATTCATGGAGAATCGGAACCGCCACAACTCCGGCCGTTAGGCATGAAAGAAGCACAACAACCCAGTTCGAGGAGTTTTTGCCGCAGATGGCCACTCTGTCACCCGGTTTCACGCCGGCTGCCTCAAACATCAGATGCAGCTTCTCGATTGTTTTCGCGACATCCTGATAACGATAGTCGATCCCGCCGAAATCAGCGAAGGCCATGCGCGACCAGTTTCCCTTTATTGAATTCTCAATCAACAGGTTCAGTGATTTGTCAGTGTTTCCCATTTTTGTTTCTGTCAAGTATAATTAAAGTGAAAGAGTGTGTTTGGATTTAAATGAAATTAATACAGATAGAGATTTTTGAGGGATTCAAGCAAGTTGAGAAAGGAGAAACCTATCGGTTTCGCCTGACGAAACTTGGCTTAAATCACCAAAAAAATCATCTGTAGTGATTTCAAGATTTTCCATTACATTCTCTATAAGTTAAAATAGGTTTAAATTCAAACACACTCTAAATAATCCAAACAAATATCAAAAAGAGCCTGAGAGCAGGATAACAGCTCTCAGGCTCTATTTTTAGAACATATTATTCCGCGGTTTTGTTCCCGCCGAGATATTCCTCCAGACGCTCTCTGATTTTCGCAACATTCTCTCCGCGGCTTATTATCACGCCGTCGGGATCAAGAAGAATATGGTGCGGAATGCCGGAGAAACCATATATGTCGTATGGAACTTTCTGAGTGTTATAGAGTATGTTCCATTTCAGATCGCGTTTCTTGACCATCGCCTCTGTATCGGCGGTCTTGTCTCTCACGGCCACACCTACGATATCGAATCCTTTGTCGTGGAAATCCGAATAAAGCGAAGCAAGATCAGGCAGTTCCTTTATGCAGTAGGGACACCAGCTGGCCCAGAAATCGAGAAGCGTGTAATGCCCCGGAACAATGTATGACGAAAGAGTAGTCTTATTTCCCGAAACTGTCTCGCCTTCAAAATCAGTATATTTCATTCCGGGAGCAGTCTGGGCGCGATGACGTGCGAAAGCCTCATAATAGCGCACTTTCTTTGTATCACGGAAATCCTTGGGGGAGACATTAAGGAAACTGTCTACCTTCGCGGGATCGGCATATTTAAGCCATTCCACTCCGAAATAGGCGCCGAGCACATTGTCCTTGTTGTCGTTGTAACTCTTTTCGGCAAACTCGACATACTGTTCCATATCATCAAGATTCTCGATCGAGTCAAGAGTGGCAAGAAGCGTGGAGAAACGGTCGTTCAAGGGGGTGCCGGTGGGCACGCTCATAGAATCCGTAAGCTGGGAAACGCCATCTTCCATCACATAATAGGCTCTTATCCTCCCGTCGATAACAATCTGCGCGAACAGAGGGAATTTAAGTGAATCGCTTTCCTGATTCACAAACTCAGCTTTGCCGTCGGTTATCACTGCTGAACTCAAGACAGTAGAATCAGCAAAACTGATAAGCTCCACAGTCTTTCCTTCATATTTGTCGGGGAGATTCATTTCTATCTTGCTCTCCTTCTTGCAAGCTGCCGTAGAAAGCAAAATGCCTCCAACAGCAAGGACCGATAGTATTTTTTTCATATTATCTTGTAATTCTGGAATAATGCAAAATTAGCAAATTATTTCTTATCTGCAACATTTTGACATCATTTTGCATATTTTTATATCATTAAGCTATTTACACACCATAATATTCAACACCTGTCGGTCCGTCTCAAGCATAGCCTCGCGGCCGATAGAGGTGAGGTTATGGATGGTCTTGTCGATGTCTTCGCTGATGATGCCCTCCTGCGAAGTGACGCATTTGCCGTTCATGGCAAGCATGGCCGACATCAGAGCGGTCGAGACGCCCGACGATATCTTCATCGAACAGGCAGGCTTGGCGCCGTCACAGATCATCCCCGTAAGGTTGGCAACCATATTCTTTATGGCGGCGCAAACTTTCGGGAAATCGCCTCCCATGAGATATACAAGCGCGGAAGAGGCGCCCGTAGAAGCCACGACACATCCGCACAATGCCGAGAGGCGTCCGAGGCTCTGCTTTATATATATACTCGTCAGATGACTCAGAATCAACGCGCGTGTCAGCTGCTCTTCGCTCGCGTCTATATCGCGGGCGTAGCTTACCACAGGCATCGTGGCGGTGATTCCCTGATTACCGCTCCCGGAGTTTGACATCACCGGGATCGGCGCTCCTCCCATGCGGGCATCGCAAGCCGCCGAAGTGTAGCGGATGATATGTTCGAGCGGGGTGTCGCCGAATAGCTTCATTCCGTATTTATCGAGAGTGCTTCCGAGACTATGACCGTAATCGCCGCTCAATGCCGTCCTTGCAGCCTTGAGATTCATTTCCCCGGCCTCCCTGATAAATGAAATCTTATCCAAAGGAGCCGTCATGGCGAATTCATAGACCATAGCTGCATTCAGCTCCGGATCTTTTTCCTCTGTCGCGGATTCGCCGCTCTCGGTCAGACGGTTCATGATTTCTTCGCCATCCTTGCTCAGATAGACGAAGTTCTGATGAGAACCTGATATTATGGCTTTTGTTTTTTTTCCGTCGGCTTCGACTTCGACATCGATATATAGATTTGACGGAGGATTCTGGCAATGGCCTATCGAGATTCTGTTTTCCGAGATATATTTCTTGCCTTCAGCGAGCGATTTATCGTCCACATCCTTGAGGACCTCGAGGCCGTATGCCGACTTCCCTACAATCGCTCCTAAGGCGACCGCTATAGGAAGCCCGATCATGCCGGTGCCGGGAATCCCGACGCCCATGGCGTTCTTTATGATGTTTCCGCTCAGGTTCAGCGATATTTTTTCAGGAAGCGCGCCAAGCATTTCTCTCGCCTTCGCAACACATAACGAAACCGCCGCCGGCTCCGTACATCCTATGGCCGGAACGACTTCCCGCTTTATCAGCCTTATTATCGAATCAAAATCCTTGTTGTTCATGGTATATGGTTAGATGCTGTAAAAAAAAATATATCCTACTCACTTTCAAACGGGAGGCTGCCCTTCCGGCTGCTCTCGATCTTTTTGTTGCGCCAGCATTTGCGGCACACCGAGACATAACGCTCGTTGCCTCCGATCTCAACCTGCTCCCCCTCGGTGATGATCTCGCCACGCGAATCCATTCTCGCGTTAACGATAGTCTTTCTCCCGCAGGAGCATGTGGATTTTATCTCGTCGATTGAATCGGCGATCTCAAAAAGACGACGCGATCCCTCGAAAAGGCAGGTACGAAAATCCGTTCGGAGCCCGTAACAGATAACGTTCACTCCGAATTCATCGACCAACTGCGCAAGCTGGTCGACCTGCTCTGCGGCGAGGAACTGCGCCTCGTCGACAAGGATCCACTCCGGCTTATTATGCCGGTTATTGATCATGTCGCGAACAAGAGCGAACATATCCGTGTCGCGATAGATCCAGAGGCATTCCCTCTCGATTCCGATACGGCTGCGGATCACGTTCTTCTTGTCGCGAGTATCAATCGAAGGCTTGAAGCAAAGGTAAGACATTCCCCGTTCCTCGAAATTATATGCTGTGGTAAGCAAAAGGGCCGTCTTTGCCGAACCCATTGTGCCATACCTGAAATACAATTTGCCGATTCTCTCCATTAAATCTCTATCTTTGTGGATATTAAATCGAAATCAACGATAACTTTCCATTGAATGCCCTATACAGTAATCTTTCATACAGACAGCTTTTTCGGGCATCCTCATTTGCGAATTTACAAACATTATCCGAATAATAAAAGGTTTTTATAACATTTAGCAATTCAGCTTCAAACTTTTATGCCTTATAAAATGTTGTTATATCATAAATGTCAATGAGTTAAAACGCATTAACATTTCAAATTCGAAACAAAGCGAAGAAAGGAGGATTCCATTATGAGCGACAATATCAACATAATTTCCATTAATCCCGGTCGCAAGACTTTCGGGGAAATGAATCTTGAGATGGCTCGCATGGATGTCTCAGCGAAATCAAAGGCCGGATCATCCACGCTTAAGAGGTTTAAATCAGTAATCAACTTTTTGTCAGGCATTAACCCCGGCGTTACCCCCAAATGGTCGACCAAGATACTCTTCCTGCGCCTCATCGCCGGGGCCACTCTTATGGCAACCGGTTTCCTGAACTATTTCGGAGAATTTTCCTATAATGTTCCCACGATGCTGATCATCCTGGGGTCAATTCTGATTCTCGGATTGTTCACTCGTGTTCTGTCGATTCTCGGAGCCGCGTTGTTCGCTACTGTGGTGACCATAACATATATGGAAGTTGCCCTCCCCTTCCTGCCGCAGACAATAGTACCCTTCGGCGAGCTAAACTATGCTTACCTGCTTTGCGCGGTTTTAATGTTGATATGCGCCATGTTGGGTCCCGGGCGATTCAGCATAGACCAGATGATCCGCTCCGGAGCCTTCACAATCAAGCGCAACAAAATTAAAAGACGCAACAAAAAAGTCACACGCAAATCGCAAAAACAATCCGAAATGCGCATGACTTACAAAGCTTTCCAATACTCCTGATAACCGGTATTAATAATAGATGATTTCGCGGGCCTCAGTTATAGTTCCCTTAGGCCATTTCACCGTGCGCTTGATCCAGTTGCCTTTTGCATCAAAACCATCTGCCGGATAGGTCACAACAGCTGTCTGAGTTTCGTCGGTCTCCTCTATTTCATCCTGATAACGGCTCTTTATTTCCACAATCAGGCCCTTGTCGTCATATTTGTAAGTATTGGTATTTGTCATTTCGTTATACTGATTCGCAACAGATAACGGTCTGTCACCATCCCATTTCACCGTCATCCACTCGCTTGCCAGGAAATAGGTCAGTCTGCCGTCACCGTCACGTTTCACATTGGAAATCTTATCGATCGGTTCACTGTTACCATAGTGCGTCAGCTCCCCCTTCTCGTTAAACTTAGCATTACCACCATAAACATAATCGTCTACAGTTTTACCTTTTATTTCCTTCACGTTTCCTTTCACCTCAAGGAGCGTGAGATCCGGAGTGACGAGAAGTTCCGGCTGAACCGTATCCTCGGTAGCCGGTATGGCGACAGTATCGTCAGCCGCACTGTCGTTTCCTTTGCTATTTGAAGAATTGCTCGAGCATGACCAGCATACTGCGCCTAAAAGCACGACCGATAATGTAATGGTAAATCTCATCGTCTGTAAAATTTAAAAGTTATTGTTTTTATTTATCTGATTCCGCGCCAGTGCGAACCCGGATTCAATGCGTATGAACCGTAGAGTATAACACTGTTAAATCCATTTGCTACAGAGGCCGGAATAAATCCGTTATCTTCATTGACCGGCACAAGATCTTTCCCCTTCATCTTATAGATATGAGCCTCGCCATCGTAGACATCAAAGCCTATGACAACCCCGTTTACGACAGGTGAAAGTGCTATAATACCAATGCTATTTCCCGAAATTAAGCAATATGGCTCATATTCATCATATTTTTCTTTTAGCTCCCGAAGATCTGAAACCGTAAGACAACCAGCACGGTATATATAATCTCCATCTGAGCTATCATGTGTTGTTGTATTATACTCTAAAGCGGTCCATGTCCGCTTCATCAGTCAATTACTCAAAATCAGGTGCGCCAAAATAGAAAGTCAGATACGACAACTCTTCGGGATTAGATGATCCAATCATATTTATGCTCCGTTCCTTAAATGAAACTAATACAGATAGAGAATTTTGAGGGATTTAAGCAAGTTGAGAAAGGAGAAAACTATCGTTTTCGACTGCCGAAACTTGGTTTAAATCACCCAAAAGATCATCTGTAGTGATTTCAAGATTTTCCATTACATTCTCAAAAAATTAAAAACGGTTTAAATTCAAATACGAACTATATTAAAATCAGAACAAAATGAGGCAAAAATTACATCCACCTCAGATTATTTGAGAATGGCCCTCCCGCTACCCGCTCTTGGGAGCGGTTTAGGCCGTCCCCGCCGCTCGGGCATTCCTTCGCCAGAAGGAGAGAGGAAATGGTATATCACTTGCATTCTGTGATTTGTATCCGCGACCGCACCGCGGTCGTAATTCACACCGCCAATCTACCCCGGGGGTGGAAAGGCATTCCCCTTTCCCCACCCGGGGCTACAATCCTTGACCCTTGCCAGGGTCAGACCTCCGGACACGTTGTTGTTTCCATTAATCTACTTCCGCTAAAAATATACGGTTTACGGATTAATAATACGGTTTGCGGATTAAAATATACGGCTTAAGGATTAAAATATAGGGGTTACGGGGATATCCCAACGATCAGAGAACAAGATAGACCGCAGAGCGGTCGCGGATTATAATATAGAAACGACACAAGTTCCTAACAAATTTATACACAGCAATTAATGAAAGTTTAAACACAAATAACGATTAAACTATCCATTTTCCCGGCGCTCTTAGAAACGACTGTTTAAATTTCTATCTAAAATATTATTATTTTAAATTTCGCAAGTAAATTTAAATTAATAAGTGTATCTTTGTGATTGGATTGGAAAGGTGCTTGTGTTTTTGCCACATCTCTGCAGCCCAATAAGCAAAACAAAAACAGGAATCAAGATAATTTATGAAAATACGAAGGAATTTAGCGGAAATATTGCTGGCGGCGGTTGCCCTTATGGTGACGGCCGGGGAGGCTCATGCGCTGAAAGGAGCATGGCGCGGCGAACTGAACTTAGGACAGATGAAGCTGCCGTTGGTTTTCAATTTTTCGGAAAATGCTTCAGGCGTTACCACCTGCACTATGGACTCACCTTCGCAAGGAGCCAAGGGCATTGCGACGGAAGTCGTTGTCTGCACTGCGGATTCCGTTTCGCTTACCTGCAATGTAATCGGCGCTTCATACTCAGGAAATATATCCGGCAATATCATCAAAGGGCATTTCAAACAGCGCGGCTATGAGTTTCCTCTCGATTTAACACCGGAGGCATCGATTGAGGAACGCCGTCCGCAGACACCTAAGCAGCCTTTCCCTTACAGCGTAATCGACACTACATTCACGGCGCCTGACGGAGCGGTGATGAGCACTACGCTTACCTTGCCGCTAAATGCCGAGAGCCGCAAGATTCCGGCAGTAGTCATGGTGACGGGCAGCGGGCCGCAAAACCGCGATGAGGAACTCTTCGAACATAAGCCCTTTGCCGTGATCGCCGACCGGCTCGCACGCAACGGTATAGCCTCGCTGCGTTATGACGACCGCGGAACAGGCAAATCAACCGGCAATTTCCTTACTTCCACAACCGTCACATTCAAAGATGACGCCGTAAGCGGAATCGATTTCCTGCGCTCGATAGACTGCATAGGCAACGTAGGTGTTCTCGGACACTCGGAAGGGGGCACGATAGCTTTCATGATCGGCGCGGAGGGGAAAGCCGACTTCATCATATCTCTTGCCGGTATGGCGAACTCCGGCAAGGAGACGCTTCTAAGTCAAAACAGCCACAGCCTTGACAAAATCAACTTCTCCGAAGTCGAAAAAGCAAACAGTCTGAAATTAATCGAGAGCCTGTTTGACAGAATGATCGAACAGGGAAAGAATGGAAAGAGCTCACCGATCGACATCGACGCTTTGGTCACGGAGTCTGGTCTGAAAGTGCCTCCGAAGATCGTTCAGTCACTGAAAATACAGCAGCAGACACGCAACGTCTGGTTTGACTCTTTCTTAGCCCTGAATCCGAAGGATTTCCTCGGCAAAGTAAAATGTCCTGTCTTGGCCATCAATGGAGACAAAGATACGCAGGTATCTACCGGCAACCTCACTGTAATCGCAAAGTATGTGCCGAAGGCGAAAATCGTGCTTATGCCGGGTCTCAACCATATGATGCAACACGCCGTAACCGGCGAGACGTCTGAATATGGCGAAATCCGCGAGACTATCTCCCCCGAGGTACTCGACGCAATCGTGAAGTTTATCATGGATTCAAACAAATAATCAGTCTACCATGAAAAAAATATTTATTCTGACTCTTTTGGGGTTATTTGCAACCATTTGCATAGTCAACGCGCAGGAAAGGCATGGAAGGCACGGAGACAGAGTCGGTTGCGAGAAAATCCGACATCACAAACGCCCAGCATATATGGTGACGGGGAATACGGTATATTACAAAGGACTTGAAATTGAAAGCGCGTCGGCGTTAACTTTTGAAATACTGCGCGACGGTTATGCCAAGGATGCCTGGAATGTGTATTATTGCGGCGTGAAAATCGACGGGGCATCGGGAAACTCATTTAAGGTTCTTGGCTACGGCTATGCCAAGGACGCCTGGAACGTTTATTATGACGGAGCAGGCATAAAGGATGCCTCGTCAAACAGTTTCAGCGTCATGTCGGACTGGTACGCAAAAGACGCGTGGAATGTCTATTATGATGGAAAGAAAATATCGGGTGCATCCCCGAACAATTTCAAAGTATTGGGCGAGGGTTATGCCAAGGATACATTTGACGTATATTTCGACGGAGTGAAAATTCCCGACGCCTCAGCCAACAGTTTCAAGGTGATGCGCGACGGCTACGCCCGCGACACATGGCACACCTATTATCTTGGACGTCCAATCAAGTAATTGACTGCGGATCCTCTGCAGTTTTGCGGGATGATTTCACTTCAAGGGTCAAGCATAATCAGGGATCTGGTTATAACAAAATTTCATTTTACTTTCTCTACGATGACGACTCCGATTATGGTTACAATGGCGCCAACGATTGCCATAAAGGAGACGGGCTCGTTTAGGAAGATTACAGCTGTGGTTATCGTACCCAACGGGGAGATGTAGATATAATTTGATGCCTTGTCAGGGCCTATAACCTCGACAACTCTGTTGAATACCGCGAAACAGATCAGCGAAGCCACGATTCCGAGAAAAAGTATGTTGGTGTAGACCACCGGCTCGGCAAGAAGCGAAATGTCGAGATCGCAACCGGAGAAAGGGAAATACAACGCCATGGAAACTACGCCATAGAAAAACACTTTGCGGGTTATGAAAAGCGTAGAATAATGGCGGGTCCCGAGATATTTGAGGATAACGCTGTAAGACGCCCAGCTGACGGCAGCCGCAAGAACAAGAATATCGCCTAATGCCGAAACTTTAAATGTAGCATCGCCGTTAAACACCACAAGAGTCACTCCGGACAGCGAGACAAGAGAACCGAAAAACATTGATTTGCGGAGTTTGTGTCTGAAGACCAATGCCGACAACGCCATTGTAATCAGAGGTGTCGCAGAAATCAATATGGAGACATTGGAAGCGTAGGTAAATTTCAGAGCCGTGTTCTCTGTAATAAAATAAAGGGAGCCTCCTGTGAGGCCGGCAAGGAAGAGGAGGAATTCGTCTTTCGCGGAATCGGCGAAAAGTTTTCTATGAGCTACCGCCAATATCCCCATGTAAGCGAGAAGGAAGCGATAGAGAAATATATTTTCCGGTGTCAGTCCGTGATTAAGGAGCGTTTTTGTAGAGACGAAAGTGGTAGACCATATAATGGAAGTCATCAACGCCATAATATGATATTGCCACTCCGAACGATTGACCTTCCGGGCGACACACATTTGATTCTCATCCATAATAGAAGTTGTTTTTAATAAGTAAGTATTGAAATTTAAACGATAGTAAATGAAGAATTATCTTTTATACTTACTACGGTTTCTTTTTGGTTGCTTCCGGCTTGTCGTTCAGTCGAATATGCTTATATTGCCTCATCCTTAGTTATTTTTATAGGAATCGGCGATTTTCAATTCTCCTTCTCTCCGCACCGAAATCAACTCAAAAATAAACTCGTATTAAGTAGAAATTAAATTCCAACACTTACTTAATTTCCGTTTCCTAAGAAACCTGAAAGGAGGGGGATTGCGGATACAAAGTTAACTTATTACCGCAAATCTCACAATTTAATATTTCCCCGGACTTCGATCTCTGCCGTGAGTTCCATCGGATAAAACAGCTCGACTAAGTGCTTATCACTTAGAAACTGTTTAAATTTCGATTGAAAATGTTTCGTCAACATAGACATTTAAAGCAAGGGCGAGTTAATATCATTCAAAGGGAAGAAATTTCGGATTATCCCGTTTCAGGAATAACTTTTTTTCTGTAATTTCGCATAAAACATCTTCATTCTAACCGAATCATGAAAACCAAAATTCTCGGATTACTTACGTTGCTGACAGCCGCATTCACCTTGCCGGCCGTCGGTTCAAATTCTGTGGTGACCGATCAGGGCGCCTGGTGCTGGTTCGCCGACCCGCGGGCGATCCATTATTCAAACCCGGCGGGAACAATCGATATGTCGTGGATCGGATATATCGATGTTCACGGCAATATCAAGGCCACCCAATACGACTTCAAAAAAAAGGAAAAGAAGGAGGTTCTTGTAAGGTCCTACTTCCAGCCGGACGACCACAATAACCCGACTTTCTTAGTTCTTCCCGATGAAAGGGTGCTGATCATCTACTCACGTCATACCGACGAACCAGCATTCTATTACCGCGTCTCGAAACGGCCGGGCGACATCACCGACCTCGGCGAAGAGAGAAAGATCGTTACAAAAAACAACACCACCTATCCCTCCCCGTTCATCCTGAGCGATGACCCGGAGCATTTCTATCTCTGCTGGAGAGGTATCGGCTGGCACCCCACAATAGCAAGATTCACCCTACCGGACAAAGAGGATAACGTGAAAGCCGACTGGGGGCCATACCAGATGGTGCAGTCGACCGGAGCGCGTCCATACGCCAAATATCACAGCAACGGCAAGGACAAGATCTATTTTACCTACACCACCGGACACCCTGACAACGAGATGCCGAACTGGCTATACATGAACGTCGTCAACATCAATGCCACTCCGACAGCCGACGGAGTCAAGATCAACCCTCTGCTCGAAGACATAAAAGGCAACCTCCTCTCTACAATCAGCGACGGCAAGTTCAAAGTCAGCAAAACACAGGAATATCGCGATAAATATCCTCTTACCGTCGTGGACGCCCCTGCCGACAGACGCGACTGGGTATGGCAGATAGAAACCGACAAGACCGGAAATCCCGTCATAGCGATGGTTCGCATAAACGACAAGAAGGACGTTCACGTATACTATCTCGCAAAATGGACCGGAGAAAACTGGAGAATCACACCCCTCGCTTACGCCGGAGGTCATTTCCACTCATCTCCGCAGACAGAAAGATGCTACAGCGGCGGCGAGGCCATAGATCCTCAGGATACAAACAACCTGTATCTTTCTCTGCCCACCTACGGCAAGCACGGACGCGTCTATGAAATATGGAAATACCGTCTCGCCGACAACGGCACTGTGGATTCAAAGGAACAGATCACAAAAGATTCCGAGAAAAACAATATCCGCCCTTACGTTCTTCCAGACTCGGAGAAATCACCTCTAAGACTCGGATGGATGAACGGCGATTATTATTACTGGATCGTCAAGAAAGGATATCCCCAGGGCTTCCCGACAGGTATTATGTGCAATATGGCGGCATTCCCCGAATCAAAGGTCCAGCCGAAGAGCGCGACGATGAAATACACCTCCAAGAGCGAACCTTTCGAACAGACACTTATTGACATTCCCGGTTTCAAGTATACCGTCGACAGCAAATATCGCCCGATAGTGACCTTAGACGGAAAGACCTACAAAAGCAGCAATCTCTTCATCAGCTCCGACAACTGGGCCACGAACGCCAACGGAACCAGCGGTGACTACTGGCCGACTACAGGGATCGAGTACACTCTCACCTTCCAATATGACGGAAAAAACCTGACCGTATTGCGTGATGGTGCAATCGATCAGGTCATACCTGCTCCCGGATTTAATTTTCAGCGCCTGGTGAAAGCTTTGCAGTAAGGCTGAATCCGACATTCAAGACATTCGGGCTTCCGGGCCTTGCATACATATCGTCCGTGCAATATCAGCCAATGATGCGCACGGGCGATTAATTCTTCCGGGATATGCTTCACGAGTGTCTTTTCAGTTTCGAGAGGCGTCTTGGAATTATTCGTCAGTCCGATACGGTTGCTGACGCGGAATACGTGGGTATCTACAGCCATAGCGGCCTTGTTCCATACCACGGAGAGCATCACATTCGCTGTTTTCCTACCCACCCCGGGCAACTTCATCAGATTGTCGATATCGGTGGGCATCTCTCCGCCGAATTCCTCAGTAAGCACCCTCGCCGCCTTTATAAGATGCCGGGACTTATTGTTGGGAAATGTCACGCTCTTTATGTATTCAAACACCTCCTCTTCAGTCGAGGCCGCAAGCGCAGCCGGATCGGGATAACGTTCGAACAGAGCGGGCGTTACCATGTTTATCCGCTTGTCGGTACACTGCGCCGACAGTATCACCGCCAATAAAAGATGAAACGGAGTGTCATAATGCAACTCCGTTTTAGGTTCGGGCATTATCTCCTGAAACGTGGAGATGACGCCTTCATATCTCTGTTTTACCGTCATCTTGCCGATTCGAATTCACGAAGGAAACGGATGTCATTTTCGCTAAACATCCTGAGGTCCTTCACCTTATACTTAAGGTTGGTTATTCTTTCGATACCCATACCGAAAGCATAGCCGGAATAGACCTTGGAATCGATTCCGCAGGCCTCGAGTACGTTGGGATCAACCATACCGCAGCCGAGGATCTCTACCCAGCCTGTTCCCTTGCAGAAGGCACAACCCTTGCCGCCGCAGATATCGCAGCTGATATCCATCTCGGCCGAAGGCTCGGTAAAGGGGAAATAAGAGGGACGGAGACGGATCTTTGTCTCGGGGCCGAACATCTGGCGGGCGAAACCGAGAAGCACCTGACGAAGATCGGCAAACGATACATTCTTATCAATGTAGAGGCCCTCCACCTGGTGGAAGAAGCAGTGAGCCCTTGCAGAAATAGCCTCGTTTCGATAGACTCGCCCCGGGCAGACGATACGGATCGGCGGCTGGGTCTTCTCCATGACGCGTGTCTGTACGGATGAAGTGTGCGTGCGGAGAAGGATGTCAGCCGGATTTCTGGCAATAAAGAAAGTATCCTGCATGTCGCGCGCCGGATGGTCGGGAGGGAAATTCAGCGAGCCGAACACATGCCAGTCGTCCTCGATCTCCGGTCCTTCGGCGATCGTAAAGCCCATTCCCTCGAAGATACGGAGCATTTCGTTCTTTACGATCGAAAGAGGATGGCGGGTTCCGGGATTCAGGGATGTAGCCGTGCGGGTGAGATCAAATTCCTCCATCTCCTTGTCGCCGTCAGAAGCGAAGCTCTCCTTGAGAGATGCGATCTTTTCGGTTGCAAGAGTCTTGAGTTCATTCAGTTTCTGACCCACCTCGCGTTTCTGCTCCGCAGGAACGCTTCTGAAATCAGCCATCAGAAGAGATATCGCGCCCTTCTTACTCAGATATTTAATACGCAATTCCTCCACTCCCTTAAGGTCGGAGGCGGTTGCCGATGTTATTTCTTCCTTTAATGCGTTAATCTTTTCAAGCATTTTCCAATCATTTGGTAATTTTCACAAAATTACAAAAAATTGTCGAATTATTTAAATTTTATCCTCTTCTCCTTGTTATTAAAGAAAAGTCAACTATATTACTTTAAATAAATTTTCAATATGAACGAAGAAAAGAAATGTCCTGTAAAGGGAATCTGGACATCCTGGGTTCCAGCACTTCTCGTGGCCATCGGCCTTATGTTGCTCGGAATATTCATCAAGGGTGGCTTCAGTTCTATTTCCTCAAATCAAAGAGTAGTGACTGTCAGAGGATTGTGCGAAAAAGAATTCGAGGCCAATAAAGTGACCTGGCCGATTGTCAGCAAGGCGGTAGGCAATGATTTAGCCGCGCTTTACTCTCAGATCGAGACTACCGACAATGCTATTGTAGCCTTTCTTAAAAGAAACGGCATCTCCGAGAGCGAGTATTCCATCAACGCCCCGAGCATCACCGACCTTCAGGCCGATTCCTACGGAGGAACGCCTCCTCCCTACCGCTATCGCGCCACCACCGTAGTAGTCGTCACTTCCTCTCAAGTTAAGAAAATCAACGAGCTCATGCAGAAACAGACCGAGCTTATGGCCCAGGGAATCGCCATCGTTGCCGGCGACTACAACTATCAGACTCTATATGAATATACCGATCTGAACAAGATCAAGCCGGAGATGATAGCCGAAGCCACAAAGAACGCACGCGAGGCGGCAAGCAAATTCGCCGAGGATTCCCAAAGCAAGGTCGGTAAGATAAAATCAGCCTCCCAGGGACAGTTCTCGATCGAAGATCGTGACCAATATACTCCTTACGTTAAGAGAATACGTGTCGTCTCGACAATTCAGTATTATCTAAAAGACTGATTTCAGTCCGGAAAACGGGAGCCGAAATGAAAATAATTCCCCTATCGCAATAAAATGCAAAAAGCCGCGATCCGAAGACCGCGGCTTTTATTTTATGCTTTTCCGTTTAAGGAAACCATATTACTTGCGGAGTGCTTCCTCCTCGGGAGTAAGCTCGGGATCCTCTCCCCAGTTCTGCTGGGAAAGACGCTTGTAGTTGTTGTAACGCCACTGAGCGTTAGCCTTGCAGGCCTTGAAGAGCTCCTCTGCATCCTGCGGGAACATCTTGTAGAGAGAAGCGAAACGAACCTCGCCTTTGAGGAAGTCTTCAAACTTATCCCAATCCGGCTCCTTGCTGTCGAGCGAGAACGGATTCTGACCCGAATTCTCGAGAGCAGGATTGTAACGCCAGAGATGCCAGTAACCGCATTCAACCGCACGTTTCTCCTCTTCCTGGCTATGACCCATACCGGACTTGATGCCGTGATTGATACAGGGAGAATAAGCGATGATCAGCGACGGACCGTCGTAAGCCTCTGCCTCGCGGATGGCCTTGAGGGTCTGCGCATTGTCGGCGCCCATAGCAACCTGAGCTACGTATACATAGCCGTAGGTTGTGGCGATAAGGCCGAGATCCTTCTTGCGGATACGCTTGCCGGCAGCGGCAAATTTGGCGATTGCGCCGATAGGCGTAGACTTCGAGGACTGACCGCCAGTGTTGGAGTAAACCTCGGTGTCGAGCACCAGGATATTGACGTTCTTGCCCGATGCGATAACGTGGTCGAGACCGCCGAAACCGATATCGTAGCTTGCGCCGTCACCGCCGATGATCCACTGGCTGCGTTTTGCCAGATAGCCCTCGAGGTTGACGATAGCGGCGCAGCAGTCACACTTGTCGCAGCCTTTCTTGGCCTCCTCTACGAGAGCCATGCCGTAATCGTGAGAAAGTTTAGCGTCATCGCGGTTCTCATACCAGTTCTTGGCAGCGTCGCGGAGAGCCTGCGGAGCGTCGGCGTTCTCTGCAACCTGTCTTACGATATCCTCGAGACGAGCACGGAGCTTCTCATAACCGATATACATTCCGAGACCGAACTCGCAGAAGTCCTCGAACAGGGAGTTGGCCCAAGCCGGACCGTGGCCATGCTCGTTCTTAGTGTAAGGAGTCGAAGGAACTGAACCGGAGTAGATCGAAGAGCAACCGGTAGCGTTTGCAACCATCTCGCGGTCACCGTAAAGCTGAGTGATCAGTTTCACATACGGAGTCTCGCCGCAACCTGCGCATGCGCCTGAGAACTCAAACAGAGGCTGTGAGAACTGGCTGTTCTTAGGATTGAGTGTAACATCGACAAGGTCGGCCTTGGATGTAACGTTCTTGATCAGCCAATCCCAGTTCTTCTGCTGATCGAGCTGGGTCTCCTCATGAACCATGCTGAGAGCCTTGTTGCCTTTCTTGCCCGGGCAGACATCGACGCAGTTTCCGCAACCGAGACAGTCGAGAACGTCAACCTGCTGAACGAAACGCATGCCGGCCATGGTCTTGCCGATTGCGGGAATCGAATGCTCCTCGCCGAAAGGTGCCTTCGCAGCCTCTTCCGGAGTCAGAACGAACGGACGGATGCAGGCGTGAGGACATACGAACGAACATTTGTTACACTGGATACAGTTCTCGGGATCCCACTCGGGAACGAAGGCTGCGACGCCGCGTTTCTCGTATGCGGCTGTGCCGAGGTTCCATGTTCCGTCCTCGCGGCCTACGAATGCGCTGACCGGGAGAAGATCGCCGTCCTGGGCGTTGATCGGACGAACTACGTTTGTGATGAATTCAGGTGCCGGAGCCTCTGCGGGAGCGTCATCTTCGAGAGTTGCCCATGCGGGATCAACATCGAGCTTGTGATATTCGCCGCCGCGGTCAACAGCTGAATAGTTCATGTTGACAACATTCTCACCCTTCTTTCCGTAAGACTTCATGATGAATTTCTTCATCTGCTCAACGGCCAGATCAACCGGGATCACCTCGGTGATGCGGAAGAAGGCACTCTGAAGGATAGTGTTCGTGCGGTTGCCCAGACCGATTTCCTGAGCGATCTTGGAGGCGTTGATATAATAGACTGTGATGTTGTTCTGAGCGAAATAACGCTTAACCTTGTTAGGCAGATTCTTGGCAAGCTCCTCGCCCTCCCATATTGTGTTGAGAAGGAATGTTCCGTTCTTCTGCAGACCTCTTGTCACGTCATACATGTGGAGATAAGCCTGAACGTGGCAAGCCACGAAGTTAGGCGTATTCACAAGATATGTAGAGCGGATAGGCACATCGCCGAAACGGAGATGCGAGCAGGTGAAACCACCCGATTTTTTCGAGTCGTAAGCGAAATAAGCCTGGCAGTACTTGTCGGTGTTGTCGCCGATAATCTTGACCGAGTTCTTGTTTGCGCCTACCGTACCGTCTGCGCCGAGACCGAAGAACTTGGCCTGGAACATGCTCTTGTCGCCGACGTTGATCTCCGGACCCATCGGGAGCGACTGGAATGTAACGTCGTCGACGATACCGATAGTGAACTGATTCTTAGGCTCGGGAAGAGCGAGATTGTCGAATACCTCGACGATCTGGGCAGGAGTTGTATCCTTCGAGCTCAAGCCGTAGCGACCGCCTACGATAAGCGGGGCGTTCTCCTTGCCATAGAAACAATCCTTGACGTCGAGATAAAGAGGCTCGCCGTTTGCGCCGGGCTCTTTGGTGCGGTCGAGCACAGCGATGCGTTTTGCTGTTGCGGGAACTGCAGCGAGGAAATGCTTTGCCGAGAAAGGACGATAGAGGTGAACGCATACTACGCCGACCTTCTCTCCCTTTCCGCGGAGATAATCGATAGTCTCCTTGATACACTCAGTTACCGAACCCATGGCGATGATCACGCGGTCTGCCTCGGGATCTCCGTAATAGTCAAACAGACCGTAGTTGCGGCCGGTGAGCTTGTTGATCTCCTTGATGTAGTTTTCTACAATCTCGGGGATAGCGTTATAATATTTGTTGGAAGCCTCACGATGCTGGAAGAATACGTCGCCGTTCTCGGCCATGCCGCGGGCAACAGGCTTGTTGGGAGAGAGCGCACGCTGACGGAACTCGGCGAGAGCCTTGCGGTCGAGCAGCGGAGCAAGATCTTCCTCGCTCAAGGCCTCGATTTTCTGAATCTCGTGTGAAGTGCGGAAGCCATCGAAGAAATTCACGAACGGCACACGTCCCTTAATGGCAGAAAGATGCGCAACAGCAGATAGATCCATCACCTCCTGAACCGATCCCTCGCAGAACATTGCGAAACCGGTCTGGCGGGCCGACATTACATCCTGATGGTCACCGAAGATGCTCAAAGCATGAGATGCGAGTGTTCGCGCCGAAACATGGAAGACGCAGGGAAGAAGCTCGCCGGCGATCTTATACATGTTCGGAATCATCAACAGCAAGCCTTGCGAAGCTGTGTAGGTAGTGGTCAGGGCTCCTGACTGAAGCGATCCGTGAACTGCGCCTGCGGCGCCTGCCTCACTCTGCATTTCCTGAACCAGAACGGTTTCACCGAAGATATTCTTTCTTCCGGCGGCTGACCAGTCATCGACATATTCCGCCATCGTCGACGACGGAGTGATGGGATAGATGGCAGCTACTTCGCTAAACATATAACTGATATGCGCCGCAGCCTGGTTGCCGTCGCATGTCAGAAATTTCTTTGCTTTGCTCATAGTTGTTAATTATAAAAATATTGATTGTTATTTAGATAATTTCTTTCGTGTCGATTTGGGCTTATATCCTAAAACAAAAGGTTATAATTCGCATGAAGCATCTTTACCTGTATTGGGATAATATAAGCAGTTTCGAAAAATTAAACGATATATGAATAATTGTTTATCTTGAACTATAAAACTCGATCTATTTGGCCGCTTTTGGCTTGTCGATCAGTCGCATATATTAATATGCTCCTTCACTCCGCACCAAAATCGCCTCAAAAATCTCTTCGTTTTATATATTCATTAATTTTTCTAAACTACTTAACAAATACATTGCAAAGGTAATAACTTTTCACTGCTTTATCAATTTTTTCATTCCCAAATTTCATTTTATCAATGAAATGAGCCGTTTCTCACCCTTTATTTTCTTTCCTTTAACCCTCTGTTCGACTTCACGGGCCTTTTCCGATTTCACCGCCGCAAGCGAATAATGGTCGAAAACAGCGATCTTTCCCACATCGTCTGTGTCGAGTCCCCCCTCCTTCAACAGGAAGCCGAGAATATCACCTTTCGAAAGCTTCTCTTTCTTCCCGGCAGAAAAGCGCAGGGTCTCATATTCCGAAGCTTCAGGCGCCTCTCCCTCCGGGTGAGTATAAAAAGTGTCGTCAAATTCTGTGAATTCCTTAAGATCCTCTTCAGGGCCGATAAGGACATATACGTCACCGGATCTGTCGACCCTGGCCGTACGGCCGTTGCGATGGGTATACGACTCCGGAGTCAGGGCCTGATGATAATGGATAACCGAGCGGACATTCTCGATATCCAGTCCCCGCGACGCCAGGTCGGTGGCCACAAGGACAGGACGGCTGCCGTTGTTGAACATCGTCAGCGCCGTCTCACGCTCCATCTGATCTAAGGCTCCATGATATAATACGCATGGAACACCCTCCTTTCTCAAATATGCGGCCACGCGCTCCGCGCTCTCACGGTAATTCACGAAAACGATGCTTCTTTCATGCTTCCCGCCGGCCGCAAGAGTGCGGAGAAGATCACCGAGGCTCTGAAGCTTATCGTTGGCGTCGGAATCGACGCGATGAACGCGAAGACGGTGTTTCAGATCTTCATTGGCTGAAAGGAAGTTGATGGTCAGAGGATCATTGAGCTTCAGGAATTCGGGAAGCACGTCGCTGTTTGTAGCCGAGGTAAGGAAAGTCCTGCTAACGTTCTTGAGATGCCCGACAATCTTTTTCATCTCCTTCTCGAATCCGAGCTCGAGAGATTTGTCGAACTCGTCGAGCACAAGAATCCTCGTCGGAAGCACATCCACGTTCCGGCGGTTGATATGGTCGAGAAGACGGCCCGGGGTGGCCACGATTATATCGGTTCCGGCAGAAAGGGAATTCACTTCATCCTCCACCTTATGGCCGCCATATAGGGCAGTCACCTTAAAGCCGTCTGCTATTGAATTGATAATACCGGCGATCTGAAGCACAAGCTCTCTCGAAGGAGCCACTACAACACACTGCACACGGCCCGTTGTCGGTCTGAGAATCTTGAGCACCGGAAGGATGAAGGCGAGCGTCTTGCCTGATCCCGTGGGTGAAAGCAGAATGATATCGCGCGGCTCTGAAGAGGCGCGCATCATTTTTTGCTGCATTTCGTTAAGCGTCTCGATTCCCAATTTTTCCTTTACAAGAGGAAGAAATTCTTTTTCTCTCATTTTCCCTTTCTGTTAACTGATTCTCGACCAATCATAATTCTTTGCAAATCGCACCTTCAGCTCCCGTCTCAATATTTCCATACTGTCCCTGTCGAGCCGCATGGAATCAGGACTCTTTTCCACGGCTTCTGCCTGAGCGGTTTCCATAAGCTCCGGATGAGCGTCAAGAACTTTATCAGCCACATTTCTTGCAAGCGACACAATCTGGCCGTCTGTCGCAAGATTGGCCACTTTAAGATTAAACGCTATTCCACTCTGTTGGGTTCCCTCCATATCCCCTGGACCGCGCATTTTCATATCGGCTTCGGAAATAAGGAAGCCGTCGGAGGTATCGGTCATGATGCCGAGACGCTTTCTCGTATCTCCGCTGATTTTCACATGACTCATCAGGACGCAATAGCTGTGGTCGGCTCCCCGACCTACCCTTCCTCTCAGCTGATGCAGCTGCGACAGGCCGAATCTCTCGGCGTTCTCTATAAGCATCACCGAAGCGTTGGGAACATTCACTCCCACTTCGATCACCGTAGTGGCCACAAGGATTTTCGCTTCTCCGCTCACGAACCGCTCCATCTGCGCGTCTTTTGCGGCAGGCTTCATCTGACCGTGGACACAGCAGACCTCGAAATCCTTAAAAATGCTTCTTACCCTCTCGAGGCCGGCCTCTATGCTCTTAAGCTCAAGCTTAGGATTCTCATGGACAAGAGGATAAACGATATAGGCCTGACGTCCGGCGCGAAGTTCGTTGTATATCAGCCGATAAACCTCAGTACGGTTGGAATCGAACTTAAGATAGGTCTGCACCGGCTTTCTTCCGGGAGGAAGCTCGTCTATAACAGACACGTCAAGATCACCGTAGACTGTCATGGCGAGCGTCCGCGGAATGGGGGTAGCCGTCATGACGAGGACATGGGGGGCAACCTCCGATTTTTTCCACATCCTGGCTCTCTGCGCCACACCGAACCGATGCTGCTCGTCGATCACGGCCAGCCCGAGATTGCTGAACTGCACCGTCTCCTCGATCAGCGCATGTGTTCCCACGATAATGTCAATCTCTCCGGAGACAAGCCCTTCATGAATTTCGCGTCGCTCTTTAGCACGGGTGCTTCCGGTGAGCAATGCCGTTTTAAGTCCGATCTGAGCGGCCCATTTCCCTATAGTGTCGTAATGCTGGGAGGCGAGTATCTCCGTCGGTGCCATCAGCGCCGACTGGAAGCCGTTGTCAGCCGCCATGAGCATCGTCATGAAGGCGACCATAGTCTTTCCGCTTCCCACATCTCCCTGAAGCAGACGGTTCATCTGCCGTCCGCTTCTCATGTCTTCGCGGATCTCCTTCAACACCCGCTTCTGTGCCCCGGTGAGCTCAAAGGGTATGCATTCTTTATAAAATCCGTTGAAATATGTGCCGATTCTCGGAAAGACGAATCCTCTGATCTTTCTGCCTCTCTCCCTCGAATAGCGAAGAATGTGCAGCTCGAGATAAAACAGCTCCTCGAATTTCATTCTCTCTCTGGCCTTCTGCAAAGATTCGGGATTCTTTGGGAAATGCATGTTCACGAGCGCCTCCTTCAAAGGCATCAGTCTATATGCGGATACTATCTCGCGTGGTAATGTCTCCTGAATCTCTCCGAATCTCGGATGATTTATCACATTCCTCACCAGATCACTGAGGAATCTGGGACCATACCCCTTTTTCCGCATCTTATCGGGGAGGGAATATATGCCGTTGAAGCCACTTGGAGGTTTCATCGGGTCGTAGACAGAAATTTCGGGATGGCTCATCTGCCATTCTCCGCGATAGCTCGTAGGCTTGCCGAAAACAACATAATCCACACCCGGACGATATGCGTCCTTGAAATAATTTATCTTCGAGAACCAGACGATCTCCATCAGTCTGCGGCCGTCGGAGAAAAGCCCCTTCAGCCTTGTCCTCACCCCCTCCCCCTCGGTCTGGAAACTTATGAAACGGCCAAGAATCTGAACCACAGGCATCTCACCCTGAAGATCGGAAATCTTATAGAAGCGGCTTCTGTCCACATGTCGGAAGGGGAAGGTAAACAGCAGGTCGCCGAAAGTGCATATTTCAAGTTCGGTCATAAGCACCTTCGATCTCGCCTCCCCTACTCCCTTAAGGAATTTTATGTCTGTGTCAAGAAACTGTGTCATAAGATCTTTAAGTAAAATTCATCCGAGAAGCATTTCCGCTATCTTCAGGTCAACCGGATTCGTTATCTTTATGTTCGTCGGCTCGCCTTCGAAGAGTGTCACCTTTCTCCCGTAGGCCTCCACCACCGACGCGTCGTCGGTCATCGAGGAATTGAGCCCGGATGAATATGCCTGTCTTAAAAGCCTGGCTTCGAAAACCTGCGGAGTCTGTACAGCCACATATCTGCTTCTATCAACGGCCCGGCTTCCTTCTGCATCAAGTATCCGCAAAGAATCGGTGACAGGGACTCCGGGGACGGCTGCGCCGCTCTTAACAGCCGTTTTCCAGCCCAGTGCTATCATATCTCCGCTTACAAAAGGTCGGGCGGCGTCATGAACGGCGACATAGACCTCCTCCCTGTCCGGCACTACGGCAAGACCGTTCTTTACGGATTCGAGCCTGTTTGATCCTCCCGTGACGACAGATATGCCTATTTCTCTATCCTTTTCAGGCAAAGAGGAATAGAGCTCATTCCAGAGAGGAAGATAATCCTTATTGAGGACAAGGACAATATTTACAGCCGGATCCTCCTCATGAAATGTCCTTACCGATCTCCAAAGCAAAGGTATGCCTCCGAAGGTAATGAATTGTTTCGGAATCTCGCTTCCTGCGCGCGATCCCCCCCCTCCGGCCACTATGACGACATATTTAACAATGCAAAGGGCGTCCTCTGCCGACGACGCCCTTTTATTATCTTTTTCCTGCATTGACAGTTTTTCGGATTACATATTCATACCGCCGTCAACCTGTATCACCTGACCTGTTACATAACCTGCCATGTCTGAAGCAAGGAAAGTGGCCACATTTGCGATATCCTCTACTTTTCCGCCACGACGCAAGGGAATCTTCTTGGTCCATTCCTCACGCACTTCTTCGGGAAGGGCTGCCGTCATGGCTGTCTCGATAAAGCCCGGAGCGATAGCATTGGCGCGGATGCCGCGTGAACCGACCTCCTGGGCGATGCTCTTGGCCAGAGCGATAAGTCCGGCCTTGGAAGCGGCATAGTTGGCCTGCCCGGCGTTGCCGTGAACTCCGACAACCGAGGCCATGTTGATGATGGAACCCGATTTCTGACGCATCATGATCGGAAGAACCGCATGGATATAATTGAAGGCGGATTTCAGGTTGACCGCGATCACGGCGTCCCACTGCTGCTCTGTCATGCGCAGCATAAGACCGTCTTTCGTGATACCGGCATTGTTGACAAGAATGTCGATACGGCCGAAATCATTCTTAATTTCTTCTACAGTTTTTTCTGTAGCTGCGAAATCAGCGGCATTGGAGGCGTAACCTTTGCATTTCACGCCGTATGCGGCGATCTCCTCTTCTGTCTTTTTTCCGTTTTCATCGATAACTAGATCGGTAAAGGCTATGTTGCATCCCTCGGATGCGAACTTAAGCGCTATTTCCTTACCGATTCCTCGTGCTGCGCCTGTTACGATCGCAGTCTTTCCTTCCAATAGTTTCATATTATGAATGTTTATCGTTAATTTTCAATTTTGGTCAAGAGAGTGTTTCTGCTCCGGTCATTTCTCCACGATGAAGCAACCGCAGGAATAGCCTCCGCCGAACACCATCAAGGCCACTTTATCTCCCTTGTTCAGTTTTTCATGATTCTGGGCAAGCACAAGGGCTGCGGAAGCCGATCCGGTGTTTCCGAGTTCCTCGATGTTGTTTATGAAATTATCAATCGACATATCAAGCTGATGGGCCACCTGAGCCACTATCCTCTTGTTGGCCTGATGACAGATATATTTTACGATGTCGCTCTTCTCCAGCCCGGCCTGCTCCAGAGATCTGTTCAGCGCATGAATCATATACCTGCATGCATGGATGAACACATCCCGGCCGTCGGGCATGGTGATTCCGTCCTCTTTGGGACGCAGTCTCACGCCATCCGGACCCTTACCGATATCCCCGAGTCCTTCGGTATAGATATTCAGAATCTTTATGTCGGAATCGCTCTGACGTTCCTTCGACAGGAAGAAAGCCACGGCGGCGTCGCCCCAGAGATGACCGCTTTTGGGGTCGGCCTCGTTGCTGTAATACGTATTCTGCTCGCTGCACACAAGCAATGCCTTGTCGGCCTTTCCGGAAGCGAAATATCCCTCAACGATCTCCAGACCGTTGATAAACGAGGAGCATGCCGAAGAGGCATAGACAGCTTTTGCGCCCTTGATGCCGAACTTGCGCTGCACCTTATGGGCAAGCGTGGCGACGGAATCATATACACAATAATGCGCGGCGACTATGAGGTCGACATCCTTTATGTCATACGGCAAGTGCTCAGCCGCGTTTTCGACAGCCGATATTCCCATGGTGTCGATATTTTCATCCGGAGAGCATTTGGAGCGAGATTTGATTCCTGTGCGCTGCTCAATCCAGTCTGATGTCAAGCCGTTGACATTCAGAAAATAATCATTAGTGATCCTTTGCTCAGGCACATAAAGGCCCATTGAATTTATATACATATACCCTTTTCTAACGTGAAGCCGGTGTTTTAAGAAACTGTATAAATCTCTTTCGAAAATTTTATTATAAGAATTCTTTCAAGGCTTTTAAGAATCTTTCTGGCTGTTTCAGCCAAGTTTCAGCAGTCGAAACCGAAAGGTTTCTCCTTTCTCAACTTGCAAAAACATCTCAAAAATCTTCTCGAAATCCTTTGAAAAAAAATTTAAACAGTTTCTAAGAATCCGACATCAATATTATTCTTCAGGCCTTTTCTCTTTTATGACGTCGCCTAACGGATTGCCGTTATAAAAGACAAGGCCCGTATGTTATCTCATATTATGCGAACGAACCCTGATTCCATTAAGAATCAATTCGCTCACCATATTCTTTATTTTATCATCGTCAATTCCGTATTCCGAGAGGCTGTCCCTGATGTAGGGAACATCCAGTCCGTGAATACAGTTGGTGATAATGATTGCCCATTCCTTTACATTGCGGATATTAAAGGAACCGTTGTCCACTCCTTCATGCAGAATATCCATCAAAAGAGGAGTCTCCTTTTTCGACATCTGGGCTCTTGCCCTGTCAACCTTTCTGACATCCCTGAAGAATCCGGCCCTCAGCGAACCGTTACGGGAGACGATCTCCCTCATGGTCTTCAGCCTGCACTCTACATATTCCTGCAGTTTCTGCTCCGGGCTCACGGGTTTTGCCACTATAATGCGCAATTTGTGTAGAAGCTGATCTGTCTCGCTTTCAATCACGGCATTGAAGATATCGCGTTTGCTTTTGAAATACGTATAGATCGTCCTTCTACCCTTATCCGACGCGGAAGCGATGTCGTTCATAGTTGTATTCTCCACTCCTTTACGGGCGAACAACTGACGGGCGACTTCTATGAATCTTTCTCTTGTTTTCTTTACCATATCACTTCTGCAGACTCAATAATCCGGTAAGGCTATTGCACATTTTAAAGATTTGTGAGCAAATTATTATTCGCAAATTTAACACTTTTTTCTTTATTTCATCTCATTTTCCACTATTATTTGTTGTCTTGAAAATTTTTATTGAAAAAATTTGCACATCTCGCAGAAAAGCTATAACTTTGCATCCGAAAATAACACCGCGGGGTGGAGCAGTGGTAGCTCGTTGGGCTCATAACCCAAAGGTCGCAGGTTCGAGTCCTGCCCCCGCTACTGATTAAGCCGGCAATTCAGTCGGCTTTTTTTATTACCTTTCGAAACTTAGATGCATCGTCTATGGAGATCGTTTACGAAGACAACCATATAATTATTGTCAACAAGAAGGCCGGAGAGATAGTCCAGGGCGACAAGACCGGCGACATTCCCCTTTCGGAATTGGTAAAGGCATACATTAAGGAGAAATATGCAAAACCCGGAAACGTGTTCTGCGGAGTGGTCCACAGGATCGACCGACCCGTTTCAGGTCTCGTTATCTTCGCAAGAACTTCGAAAGCTCTCGAACGTCTCAACAAAATGCTTCGTGACGGCGAGATCCATAAAACATACTGGGCTATGGTGGAAGGACGCCCCGAACTTGCGGAAGCCACTCTTGAAAACTATCTGAAATCTGACGGCAGAATCAACAAGACCTTTATTTCAAAGCCAGAAGACAGCGAGGCGAAAAAGTCAATACTGAAATACAAAACAATCGCCAACGGTGACAGATATTCAATTCTTGAAGTCAACCTCCTGACAGGCCGCAAGCATCAGATCCGCGCCCAGCTTTCAAATATCGGACACCCCATCAAAGGCGACCTCAAATACGGCGCCAGAAGAAGCAATCCCGACGGAGGAATCTCTCTGCAGGCCCACAGAATCGAGTTCATCCATCCCGTCTCGAAACAGCCTGTCAGCATCACCCTCGATCCTCCTGCCGAAATGAAACCCTTACTGAAATAAGGAAGAAAGCATGACATCAGACTCCATCCCTGTCCCGGCAAAAGTCCTGAATTTTACTTTGTCAGCTCGATGGCTTCTTTGCCGGAAACGCTTTCGATATCGATTCTTAAGATGGAGACTGTCTTGATAAATCGGGCGATTTCCGCTTCAGGATCAATGCCGGGGCTGTATTTGTCGCCCAACAATCGCAATGCCGCGATCTTTTCGTCTGTAGTTTCCACGAAATGAGCTTTTCCGAATACTATGACGCTACGGAAATAGGATGTGAATTCTTCGGGTATCACATCATCTTTGTCAACCATGCACAGCGAACATTTCGGATTGCGTCTGAGTGCATCAATCTTATGTCCTTGCGCTGCTGAATGAATAAAGATCGCGGTTCCGTCATATACATAGTTTACAGGAACGGCGTAAGGATAACCGTCATCGCCTGAAACTGCCATTACGCAATATTTACCGTTCCGCAATATCCTTTCCACCTCTTCAGCAGAAAGCTGCTGTTTGAATCGTCGCATAGCCCGTGTCATCATCCTAATACTTTAAGAGTGTGTTTGGATTTAAATGAAATTAATACAGATAGAGATTTTTGAGGGATTTAAGCAAGTTGAGAAAGGAGAAACCTCTCGGTTTCGACTGCCGAAACTTGGCTTAAATCACCAAAAAGATCATCTGTAGTGATTTCAAGATTTTCCATTACATTCACTAATAGTTAAAATCGGTTTAAATTCAAACACACTCTTAGTCCGATAATCGAAAAAATAAGGGTTGAGATAAAGAAGATACGCCAGAAGCTGGCCGGCTCGTGGAAGAACACGATGCCGACAATTACGGCGCCTACAGCTCCGATACCTGTCCAGACAGGATAGACGGTGCCGATCGGCAGTCGTTCGGCGGCTTTTGCCATTAGAAACATACTTAATGACAATGCGGCGAGAAATCCGATCCACCACCAGACGAGTTCCTGACCCGTCGCGGTCTTGGTCTTTCCAAGACAAAATGTAAAGCCGACTTCCATGAGCCCGGCTAAGATAAGAATAATCCAGTTCATCACAGACTGTATTTAGTTATCCTGTTCGAGGGCTGCAAGTAATCGGCTCGTCATCTGTACGCGCAAGATTCTCGGCGTCTCCTTCCTAAGGGGTTGCAAAGTTAACAATAAATTCCATCATTAGAAAATGATTTTAACTCACTGAGAATAGCCATGACCAAGAATGAAACCAGATTCTGCAGTAGCTGATAAAATAATTAGTTAAGTAAGTATTCAAATTTAAACGACAGTAAGTGTTTTTTAATCTTTTTTTTTAAATCCATGAAACAGGTTTTCAAGAGTAAGGAAAATTAACTAATTTTGCAATATGGGAATCTATATGAAGACTGATCGGCTGATATTGCGTTCCTGGAAATATGAAGACAGAATGCCTTTTGCTGAAATGAACAGCAATAGAAACGTCATGAAATATTTCCCGGAAACTTTATCTGTGGAGGAGTCCGATGCCTTCGTTGATCGCATCAATGCCGAGTTTGAAGAAACAGGCTTTGGATTATATTCCGTCGAGATTAAGGAATCCGGAGAATTTATAGGTTATGTCGGATTTCATCGCTTTAAATTCGATTCTCCGTTCCCATCCGGATGGGAAATAGGCTGGCGCATATCAGATAGATTCTGGCATAAAGGATATGCGACCGAGGGTGCGAAAGCTTGTTTAGGCTACGCCCGTGAGAAACGGTTCTGTAATAAACTTTATTCCTTTACAGCCGTTCCGAACACTCCTTCAGAAAATGTGATGAAACGCATAGGCATGGGCTATCTGGGGATATTCATGCACCCGTCGTTACCCGACGGTCATTGGCTGAAAGAACACAAACTATATTCTATCGAATTATAAGTATGAAGATTCTCTTGATCCGTTTGAAAAAGAACTCGAATCCTCCTGTCTTTAGCTGCAGAAGAAGGCAGGAGTAAGTCATCACAAACAGTGGTACAGAGGCACTGCAAGCACGTATGCAACTCACTAGGTAGAATTCTTTGCGATATGAGATTAAGCTGGGTTCTACATGGAATATCCGAGCAACTCCAGAATCATTGGAGCGAGAAGCGCAGTGAAGAGACCGTTTAGTGTCAGACCTATTGATGAAAATGCACCAAAGCGTTCGCTGCGTTCCATAGCGGCGGAGGTGCCTACAGCGTGCGCTGCCGTACCGATAGACAACCCACCCGCAATAGGCGAATGGATATGGCTCATCTTTACAATTTTAAACCCGGTCATTCCTCCAAAAATCCCGGTGGCCACTACCACCGCAGCCGTGAGGGGCGCAACGCCTCCCATGGCATTTGAAATCTCCATAGCTATGGGAGTTGTTACCGCCTTTGGAGCAAGGGAAATGACAACTTCACGAGTAGCACCGAATAACTCGGCGAGAAGCACTACGCTTATAATACCGACAACACATCCTGCAAGTTCCGACAGCAGTAGCGGAAGAAGTTGCCGTTTTATTGACGAAAGCTGCTTGTAAAGAGGAACGCCGAGGGCAACCACCGCAGGCTTAAGCCAGAAATCAATATAATCGCCTCCTTTTTTGTAGGTATCATAGTCGATATCGAATATCAGAAGGAAAACAATCATTACAGCTATTGCAATCAGGATAGGATTGAGCAACCTGATTCCGGTGCGTCTCTGAAGGAGCTGCGCGCCGAGGTAGAAGCCGAAAGTGAGGGCTATGAGAAAAAATTTGTTTTGCAGAAAATCCATTATTCAGCCTCCTTTGCGAATCTATGAGTCAACTTGGAAGAAGCGGAGCGCACGAGCTGATGAACCCAACCGGTGACAGCAATGATTATGAATGTGCTTATGACAGTGGCTAAAACAATAGGAATCCACTGGTCGGCAATAATCCCAAGACAATTCATGAGACCGATTCCAGCGGGCACAAAGAAGAATCCGAGATTATGCACAAGGAAACCCGATAGTCTTTCCACCCATCCCAGCTTCACAATTCCCAATTTGAGTGACGTGCACAAGAGCACCATGCCAATAATGCTTGACGGAATCGGAATGCCGGTGAAATTAACCAGAAACTCGCCGAGTGCGAGAAATGCAAACAAAACACCGAATTGTAATATCATAATGTCAATAGAGTAATTTCGGTGCAAATTTAGACAAAAATATTGAGAGTGTGTTTGAATTTAAACCGATTTTAACTTTTAGAGAATATTATGATAACACTACAGATGATCTTTTTGGTGATTTCCACCAAAAATATTCTTAAAAGCCTTGACAGAAATACTATAATAAATTTTTCGAAAGAAATTTAAACAGTCTCTAAGCCAGCAGAATAAAAAATCGAGAATCTGAAGCCGCGCAACCAATACTTATTGATAGAGGCCGAAGCTGACCGCTTCATCGAACCGGTGACGATAATCCGGCACACCATCCATTATGGACTGGCGAATTATCCTAAGCTCGACAGAGGCGGACATTATCAAAGAACAATATCAAAGAACAATCGGACACCTCAACTAATTTTGGGACAGAACGGTTATCTGAAGGCGATTGACTTACTATTAAAAAGAATCCCGCATCTCAGCGACGCGGGATTCTCTATAGTAAGGGTATTGAATGCTAATGTCAGTCGGCGAGCTTGATTGTGACGGCGCGGTCGAGCGGAGCTCCCTTGATACCGAAATCGGTGAGGTTGGAAGCGTCGATGCGGGCATCGAGCTGAGATTCGGAAACTCCACATTTTACCAGATATTCCTTCACTCCGTTCACACGCTGGTTGCGGAGACGAGTGTTGATCTCATCGTTGCCGGTATAGTTATCGGCCCAACCGGTAAGGATATACTTCTGAGAAGGATTCTCCATTATAACCTCTGCCATCGATTTGAGAATAGTCTTCTCCCTCTTTGAGAGACCATACTCATTGATAGGATAATAAATAGTGCACAGCCCGTCACATTTGACTTTCTGAACCGGGCGGTTAAGACACTCGTCAAGCTGACGCTGAAGATCGGCGATCTTGTTCTCTGCCTGTGCCAGACGGGCCACAAGAGCGTCACCCTCGGCATCCGTATATTTCCATGTCGGGCAGACAGCTACCGTGGGGCAATTCCAGTCTTTTTTACCGAAGTAAACATTCAGACCGGCGGACAATGAAAGATCCTGGCTGAAGTGTTTGTAACCCTCGAGACGAAAGAGCTCATACTGAACGTCAACGAAAATGTCAACTCTCTTAGCTACCCTGAAATTGTTCTGAAGACCCACGTTGACGAAAAGAGGAGTGCTGTGGGCAGCTACCCATCTCATGTGGGCCGGATCATTCCAGCGACGTGCGAAAGTCCACATAACTCCCCCGCCTCCATGAAGAACGGCGTTGTAAAGACGGTTAGGCTTATAGCCGCACCACCAGTTGGTCAGATTGATAAGCACATCGAATTCCGGGCCGACTCCCTGAAGTTTTTCAGGATATGTGTTCTTACCGCTTATTTTAGGCGCATTCTCCTTGCGGTATACCCCATTTTCATCGGTCGCGCCCTTCGCCATAAGATATTTGGCCCCGAACCGGAATCCGAATGTCGGAGTAACCCATTTACCGAAATAAATGGCCGCATTGCCTCCGAGACGGTTTCTTACAAGCGCGTCGACATTGTGCTTCCCGAAAAGAATATTTGTACCGCCTTCTGCGGTGAAGAACCAGTTGTCGGCATTGCGGTTCATCAGTAAACCCTGAGAACAGTCCTCGACGTAGGTAACCTCCTGAGCATTGACTGCGGAAGCACCTAAGGCAAGAGCCACAATTCCCAATAATATTCGTTTTTTCATAAAATCATTAAGCTTAATATATAAAAACATATTATAATCGTGCAGTTGAACAATTTATCATATAAATTCAGAGAATGCGTTTCATTTTCCAACATACGTGACAAATCCAATCGCAAAATTAATATATTTTTACAAAATACTAAAATTGCTTAAATTTATTTTAAGAAATCCTTGATTTTATCCATAACAGCATCAACATTATAGCCGAATTTCTCATCGAGAACCTTGGCCGGAGCGGATGCGCCGAATCTTTCCATGCCGACAAACTTATATTCGCCTCCGTTGAGGAGAGGATATAATGTGGCGGGAAGACCGGAAGTAAGTCCGAACAGTTTCACGCCAGCAGGGATAACGCTTCTGCGATATGCCTCTTCCTGACTGTTGAAAAGTCCGATGGAAGGAACAGAAACCACTCTGGCTTTCACGCCTTCCGATCTCAATCTTTCGGCACTCTGGACAAGCAATGCCACATCGCTGCCGTTTCCGACAAGAACGATTTCAGGATTCTCCTCCTCGACAACGACATATCCTCCTTTCGAAGCATTCTTCGCCTGCTCCCTCCGGTTTTCAGCCGGCAGGTCCTCAAGATTCTGGCGGGAGAATATCAGTACGGTCGGAGTCGATTTGTTTTCCATAGCGAGCTTATATGCCTCGAGAGTCTCTGCCGAATCAGCTGGACGAAGCACGAGCACGGAAGGCTTGCCGCTGAAGTTCGAAACCTGCTCCATCAGGCGGATCTGGGCTTCCTGCTCGATAGGCTCGTGGGTCGGGCCGTCCTCGCCAACCCTGAAAGAGTCATGCGTATAGATGAACTTCACGGGCAATTCCATAAGCGCAGCCATACGGATCGCCGGTTTCATATAATCGCTGAATACGAAGAACGTTGCGCAAGCTCCGAACACGCCTCCATGGAGCGCGATACCATTGATTATACATGCCATAGTGAGCTCGGCCACACCTGCCTGAAGGAACGCGCCGGAGAAATCCTCCTTTACAAGAACGTGTGTCTTCTTGAGGAAGCCGTCGGTCTTGTCGCTGTTGGCCAGGTCGGCGCTCGAAACGATCATATTGCCAACATGCTCGGCAAGGAAACCAAGCACTGTTGCCGAAGCGGCACGAGACGCCATATTCGGCTTGAACTCAATCGAATCCCAGGGAAGTGCCGGCAATTTAAGATCTATGTAATCCTGAAGAAGCTGTGCCTTTTCGGGATTGGCCTCGGCCCACTCCTTATACCGGCGACGGCGCTCGGCCACGATCTTCTTCAACTCCTCTGCCCTTCTGGCGTAAAGTTCCTTGACATCCTTGCGGATCTCCCAGCCGTTTTCAGGATCTCCTCCGAGATTCCTTACAGTCTTCGTAAGATCGGCTCCGGCGGCTGTAAGCGGCTGGCCGTGGGTGGATATAGCGCCTTCCATCGATTTGCCCTCGGCATCTACGGCACCGCGTGCCATAACCGTATGGCCGATGATAAGAGTCGGTTTCTCCTTCTCCTCAAGAGCGGTCTGCAATGCGCCGGCCATTGCGAGAGGATCCGTTCCGTCGACCTCGATCACATTCCAGTTCCATGCGCGATATTTGGCTGCCGTATCCTCGGAAGTCACCGCATCAACCTTTGTCGAAAGCTGAACTTTGTTGGAGTCATAGAACATTATGAGGTTATGCAGTCCCAGCTTGCCGGCAATACGCCCTGCGCCCTGGGAAATCTCCTCCTGAATACCGCCGTCGGATATAAAGGCGTATGTCTTATGGGCCACTACCTCACCGAAACGGGCAGCAAGGAAACGCTCTGCTATAGCGGCGCCGACAGCCATCACATGGCCTTGTCCCAGAGGGCCTGACGTATTCTCGATTCCGCGCTCAACATCGACCTCGGGATGACCAGGAGTGACGCTTCCCCACTGACGGAACTGCTGAAGTTCCTCCACGGTGAATTTGCCGGTCAGCGCCAGGACGCTGTAAAGCATCGGCGACATGTGGCCCGGATCAAGGAAGAATCTGTCGCGGGCGAACCATTTCGGATCCTCCGGGTCATAGACAAGGAAACTTGAATAAAGAACATTTATAAAGTCGGCGCCACCCATTGCTCCGCCGGGGTGTCCGGATTTTGATTTCTCCACCATCTCTGCAATTAAAACCCTGAGGTTGTCTGCAGCTTCATTCATAACTTTGACGTCCATTATGTGTCTTTTTTTATTTAAAGAAAAAAGGATGAGCCATAAAGGAAATTATGGCTCACCCCAATGAGATTAAAAATTAAAGGTCACGCAGGTCGAACGGTTCCTCGTTGACCGGAATGTCGGTATTGACATTCTTGGATCCGATAAGAGCATAGTAGAGGAGGTAAACAAGCATTGCAAAAATCAGCCAATAGCTTGATACATAACCTACCGAGCCACCAATGGAGCGAGCGATCCAGTCTTGAATGTAAGGCATGATACCGCCGCCCACAACCATCATCATGAAAATTCCGGAAGCTTTTGCAGTGTATTTGCCAAGGCCCTCGGTCGCGAGATTGAATATACCGCCCCACATCACCGATGTGCAGAGACCGCAAAGGAAAATAAAGAGACATTTCATCGGAACCTCACCGCTCTGGATGTTGAGTGCGGAGATTTCAGGAGATTTGAATGTGACGCTCTCGGGGAGGAAGATTGCGATAAGGACAAGAATTATGGCTACCGACGAAACCGTGATCATCTGGGTGCGGGCCGATACTTTACCACTGATCAGAGTGCTGAGGAAACGTCCAACGAGCATCATAAGCCAGTAAAGGGCGGCGAGCGAACCCGCCACTACAGCAGCACCCTCAAAATTTTCGCGGCTGATCCAGGCGTTCATTTCGCCCGGAATACCGATCTCGATACCTACATAGAAGAAAATGGCAAGCACTCCGAGTTTGCAGTGACGGAAATCAAGAGGGCTGTGTTCATATTTGACCTTGTTGAGATTTGCCTGAGGTTCCTCAATCTTGACAAAGGAAATTATAATGAAGGCAAGGACAAAAATTACGATACCGGTTATCACAAGAGGCGATACAGAGGCCATTGTGGTCTGGGCTGTAAGTGTGCCTACGAGAACGCCGACAAGAAGAGGAGTAAGCGTTCCGGCCAGTGAGTTCAAGGTTCCGCCGATCTGGATAAGCTGATTGCCTTTGTTGCCGCCACCTCCAAGAAGATTAAGCATGGGGTTGACAACCGTGTTGAGCATACATACGCATGCACCGCAGACAAGAGCTCCGAGAAGATATATGAAAAGGTTTAAGGTTGTCGGTATCTCTCCGTCTATAACAACCACATCAGCCCCCACAACACTCGAAAGCAACTGGATGCCAAGACCGATCGCTCCTACAGCAAGAGCAATCAACGCTGTTTTCTTATAGCCGTATTTGATAAGCATGTTTCCCGCCGGGATACCCATGAAGAGGTAAGCGAGGAAGTTCATAAGGTTACCTGCCATACCGGCCCATTCATATCTGAATCCCCAGATATTGCCGAACGGTGCCGCCATGTTGGTAACAAAAGAAATCATCGCGAAGATAAAACACATCGTTATGATCGCAACGATTGGTCGTTTTTGTTTAGGTTGGTTCATTTTAGTTTATGTTTAAGGTTATTTAATATTATAATTTCTTTCACCAAAAATAAGGCTGCCGATACGCACGATCGTAGCCCCTTCCTCGACAGCCACAGGCCAATCATGGCTCATACCCATCGATATCTGGTCGAATCCTCTCAGATCGGGTGCGATCTCGGTAGAGATAGTTCTGAAAAGAGACGCTATCTCAGCGAAATCCGCCCTGACCCGCACCATGTCGTCGGTGTTTGACGCCATTCCCATGACGCCGCAGATATGCGTGCTGGTAAGCTTTTCAAACTTCCTTTCCCTGAAATAATCGAGCATCTCCTCAGGCAGGAATCCGAATTTAGTCTCCTCCTTGGCCACATGAACCTGCAGAAGTACCCTTGTAACAACTCCTGCCTTTGCCGACTCCGCATCGATTAAAGAAAGAAGCCGTTCGGAATCCACGCTCTCGATCATGGCAGTCTTTCCGATGATCTGACGAACCTTGTTCGTCTGGAGATGTCCGATAAAATGCCAACTTATATCCGAGGGAAGATGAGGAATCTTCTCGAGCAGCTCCTGAACTCTGCTTTCTCCGAAATATCTCTGCCCAGCATCGTAGGCTTCCCGGATGGCTTCCACAGGATGGAACTTCGAAACGGCCACAAGACGAACTCCCTCCGGAAGTTCCGACCGCAGACTGGTTATCTTTTCCGAAATATCCGACATTTCTCCGTTGTTTAATTCTCTGCCGATCCTTTTCCGGAAAGATCAGCCGGGAAGACATCCATAATCATTGTCTCAGAGATCGAAGCAATCTCAAAATCAGCCATCGTCCCAGCCATCCCGGCCTGGAATTTCTTCAAAGAATCCTCAAAATCCGTTGCCTGGACAAGAATCTGAGTCGTTGATTTCTTTTCAGCGCCTGTCTTTTCATCAAGCGTGATCATGTTGACCTTTACAAGATAATAACGGTCGCCATCCTCATTAAAGAAAATTTCGGCTATCTTAGTCTTTTTCTCCGACGAAATGGAATATTCTCCCGATATATAAGGCTTCATTTCCTCTAAAATACGGGCTTCGGCCTCCGTAAAGGTCAAAGCGTCTACCAAGTATGGCTCATTCACTTTCTTAACCATACCGTTTTCCTGCATCTTGTCGTATCTGACCTTGCATTCAAACCAAAGTGCCATAGTATAACTGTCTTATTTTATTGTTTATACAACTGTTTCATGATGCCTTGAACCAGCAACTGCCGTTTCAAAACAATTTGCGGCGGTTAAAAACATTTTTCCGCCCAAACTTGAGAATACCTTTAAATATACTCTCTCTTTTGCAAAGTTAATCAATTTTTGCATGATATTTTCTTTTACTTATAAAAATTTGTTAAATTTGCCCATACTTTGAGAGTGTGTTTACTTTCAACACGAATTTAATGTTTGAGTGTATTTGCAAATTCTATTGCCCCACATAAAGGATCTTTTTGGTGATTTTATCCAAGTCTCATCAGTCGCATAGCCCGCTATGCTCCTTCTTCAACTTGATATAATCCCTCAAAAATATCTCTTTATGTGAACCAATGTTAAAAGTAAACACACTCTAAATAGAAATATCATGAATGATTCCGATACATATTCGAAAGGATTGGCCATTCAGAACAAATTAAAAAAAATCTGGCTTTTATATTATGACGGCTTCAGGAACATGACCGTCGGGAAAACACTATGGGTCATTATTTTGCTTAAACTGTTCGTTCTGTTTGTCGTGATCCGGCTTATTTTTTTCCCTGACCTACTGCAGCGCGACTACGACAACGACCGGGATCGAGCTGAACATGTCCGTCAGGAACTCACCTCGAGATAAGAATCTTTGAAGATTATAGGATTCCACGTTAAAACTAATTTAAACTCCTAAATATGAATGAGCTAACAACCGTTGTCGACTGGTCGAGGCTTCAGTTTGCCTTGACCGCGATCTATCACTGGCTTTTCGTTCCGCTTACACTCGGCCTCTCCGTAATAGTGGCGATCATGGAAAGCATCTATCTCAAGACGAAATCCGAAAAGTGGCTACGCGCCACCAAATTCTGGATGACGCTCTTCGGCATCAATTTTGCCATCGGTGTCGCCACCGGTCTGATTCTTGAATTTGAATTCGGAACCAACTGGAGCAACTATTCCTGGTTTGTAGGAGACATATTCGGAGCCCCGCTTGCCATAGAGGGTCTGCTTGCCTTCTTCATGGAGTCGACTTTCGTAGCCGTCATGTTCTTCGGGTGGAAAAAGGTGGGACCTAAATTCCATCTTGCTTCGACCTGGCTCACAGCCATCGGCGCTTCCATTTCAGCACTGTGGATCCTTGTGGCAAACGCCTGGATGCAATATCCAGTAGGTATGGAATTCGACCCTGCCCAGATGAGAAACGTTATGGATGATTTCTGGGCGCTTTTCTCCGGAATCGCAGTCAATAAATTCTTCCACGCCGTGTTCAGCGGATGGGCTCTCGCCGGAGTTTTCGTGATCGGCGTAAGCAGCTGGTTCCTGTTCAAGAAACGCAACCGCGATTTTGCCATCCGCTCGATCAAGGTCGGCGCCTGGTTCGGTCTGACAGGCATGCTGCTCACAATGTATACCGGCGACGGTTCCGCTGTCGAAGTCACGAAGCACCAGCCCATGAAGCTCGCTGCAATGGAGGGTCTCTACCACGGTCATGAGGGCCAGAGCCTCGCGGCAGTGGCCATCCTCAATCCGGACAAAGACTGGAACAACGATGAGGACGAATACCTCTTCGAGATCGCCATCCCCCACGGGCTCTCGATTCTGGGTCGTCATGACTTCAACGCCTTCATCCCGGGAATAAAGGATATCATCAACGGTGTCGACATCAATGCCGAGGGCGACACCATCAACACTGTCTCCTATCCCGAAAGGATAGAGATGGGACGCAAGGCCCAGAACGCCCTTAAACTTTATGGCGAGGCTTACGCCGCCGGCGACTCCGCCGCCATGGCCTCCTCGCTTAAAGAGCTCCGGGAGAACTACAGATTCTTCGGATACGGATATTTCGACTCCGTCGACGAGGCTATCCCCCCGGTTGGACTTACCTTTACGATGTTCCGCGTCATGGTGATTTTAGGAAGCTACTTCCTGCTCTTCTTCATCGTGGTGCTTATCCTTGTATATCGCACTACAATTTTTGAAAAAGCAAAATGGCTTCAGATCATCGCCATGGTTTCCGTACCGTTTATGTGGATTTGTTCCCAGGCCGGATGGGCTGTAGCTGAAGTGGGCCGTCAGCCCTGGACCGTTCAGGATCTTCTGCCGACAAAAGCCGCCATCTCCGCCATTCCGGCATCGTCCGTGATCGTCACCTTCTGGATCTTCGCAGCCTTGTTCACAATCCTGCTCATCGCCGAAGTCAGCATCATGGTCCGTCAGATCAACAAAGAGTCAAAACAAAATTTAGAAATCGATAAAGCATAATCGTCATGACATTGGAATATCTTCAGAATTATTGGTGGCTACTGATCTCAGTGCTCGGTGGAATACTCGTATTCCTTCTTTTTGTACAAGGCGGACAGTCTATGCTTTTGACAGCCGCCTCCGACCAAAGACGCAATCTGATCGTCAACAGTATGGGCAGCAAATGGGAGCTCACATTCACCACCCTCGTCGTCTTCGGCGGAGCCATGTTCGCCTCTTTCCCTCTTTTCTATTCAACAAGTTTCGGAGGCGCCTACTGGCTCTGGATCCTCATTCTTTTCAGCTTTGTGATACAGGCTGTCAGCTATGAATACCGACGCAAGAAGGGAAACATCTATGGAACAAAGACATACGATATATTTCTTTTTATCAACGGATGCGTGGGTTGCATTCTTCTCGGTGTGGCTGTGTCGATGTTCTTCTTCGGCGCCGAATTCACTGTTGAACGCGGGAACCTCGTCAACGGCTCTTCACCTGTGATCTCCCGCTGGGCACCTACCCACGGGTTCGAGGCTATCTTCAACTGGAAAAACCTCATTCTCGGCGTGGCCGTCCTCTTCCTTGCAAGAACGCAGGCCTGCCTCTACATGATAAACAACATCAAGGATGACCCGGAATTCGCCAAAGCACTAAGAGCCAAGGCGCTCATCAACGGCGGCATCTTCCTGGTCTTCTTCCTCTGGTTCCTCGCCATGCTTCTGACAGCCACCGGCTACACCGTCACCTCCGACGGATTCCGCACGGTCAGCGTCACCGAAACCCCTTTCAAATATTTTCATAACCTTATATCCGAATGGTGGGGGCTTATCCTGCTGCTACTCGGCGTTGTCGGAGTGCTTTACGGCTGGCTGAAATCATGTTTCTCTTCAAAATATGCAAAGGGAATCTGGTTTACAGGAATCGGAACATTCCTCGTCGTAATGGTTCTTTTCTGGCTTGCCGGCTACAACGACACGGCATTCTATCCATCGCTCGAGGATCCGATGAGTTCGCTTACGATCAGGAATGCATCCTCATCCGAATTCACTCTAAAGACCATGAGTTACGTCTCGATAATCGTTCCGTTTGTTGTGGCATATATAGCTTACGTCTGGCATTCGATGGACCGCAAAAAGCTCACGCCCCAGGATCTTGAGAAAGCCGATCATAAATATTGATCAATTTTTAGCAAATTTATTGCCTGAAGAATCCGATAATCGGATGTAAAATATTAATTTTGCACTCTTGAAAAGAGGCGTGGCCACCTCGGCCGCGCCTCTTTAATTTGTTATTCTCCTTTCCGGAATTTCTGAAAGATGACAACCACAATTCAAAATAACAATTCATACCGGCGCCTTTTCGCCACATTCTTCAAGATCGGCGCCTTCACTTTCGGAGGAGGCTGGGCCATGATCTCGATCATCGAGCGCGAGATTGTGGATAAATACCACTGGATCGAAAAAGACGACTTTCTCGATCTGCTCGCCATAGCGCAAAGTCTTCCGGGAATCCTTGCGGTGAACATCGCCACCGCCATAGGCGACAAACTCCGCGGGGGCCGCGGAAGCGTTATCGCCGCCCTCGGAACCATTCTCCCCTCCTTCCTTATCATCCTTGCCATCGCGATCTTCCTCACTCCAGACATGATCAAGAACAACCACATTATCTCTTCGATATTCATGGGGATAAGGCCCGCTGTGGTTGCCCTGATAATCGCTCCTGTAATAACATCGGCAAAGGCAGCGAAAATAGGATGGAAGACGGTCTGGATTCCATTCGTTGTAGCACTGATGATATCGATTGACTTAGGATTCGTGTCCAACCCTATCGTTTACATTGTTCTGGGCGGACTGGGTGGTTTCCTTTTCTGGTGGCTACCATCCCGCAGACTTAAAAAGAAATAAGCTATGGGAATTTATCTGAAACTGATATGGGCTTACATTAAGATCGGAATCTTCGGATTCGGAGGAGGCTACGCCATGCTTTCACTTGTCGAGAAATCCGTGGTAGGGCCGGGATGGATAACTGAGACTATGTTTACCGACATCGTCGCCATCTCGCAAATGACTCCCGGTCCGATAGGAATCAACTCCGCCACCTACATCGGTTATGTGGCGCCGGGCAGTGTGAATCCGGCGTTTGCAAGCCCTCTGTGGGGTCTTCTGGGATCCGTTCTCGCCACGCTTGCCGTGACCGTTCCCTCCTTTCTTCTCGTCCTTTACAGTGCCCATTTCATCCGCCGTCATAATGAAAGCGGCGTCATAAAGGCAATATTCTCAGGGCTCCGTCCCGTTGTGGTAGGTCTTATTGCCTCCGCCGCCATCATGCTGATGAATTCCGCGAATTTCAATCCCTACAATATCGACTGGCAGCTATGGGTGAATATAGCCATCTGTGCCATTTCATTCTGTCTTGCATACTTCCCCATCAGGATAGGGAAGAAAAAGATAAGGCTGCATCCAATTCTTATTATAGTAGCCGCCGGAATAACCGGCTTTCTGATATATGGATAATTATTATAACGATTTCGACAAAGAGTATCAGCAGAAACTCGACGCTCTTTTCCAGAAACTTCCCATGTTCTCGCGCATCGGCGCCGCCGCCTACAAACCGGGACTCGAACGCGTGATCCGTCTTTCCGAGGCATTCGGAAATCCACACACTAAATTCAGATCGATTCATATCGCAGGTACCAACGGCAAAGGGAGCGTAGCCAACATGACGGCGGCGATGCTCCAGGCCGCAGGTTATAAAACAGGGCTTTACACTTCCCCCCATCTCGCTGACTTCCGCGAGAGAATGAGAATAAACGGGGAGATGATACCGAAAGAAAAGGTTGTGGAATTCCTTGACCGGAGCGAAAACATTCACCTCGCCGACAATCCCTCATTCTTCGAACTGACGATGATGATGGCTTTCGACTGGTTTGCCTCCGAAAAAGTGGATTACGCCGTCATCGAGGTCGGGATGGGAGGACGTCTCGACTCCACCAACATCATCACTCCTTTATTGGGCGTGATCACCAACATCTCTTTCGACCACACGCAGTTTCTCGGAGACACTCTGCCGAAAATAGCCGGAGAGAAGGCAGGAATCATAAAGAAAGGGATTCCCGTGGTCATAGGAGAAGCCGATGAAGACATTGAGAGAGTATTCCGAGAAAAGGCCAAGGAGGTAAGCGCACCTGTCATCGAGGCATACCGCTCCCCTCTTTTATCGGAATGCATCCATGACCGACAGAAAGGCTTCGTCTGCAAGTCTCCGCTCATCGGCACATTCCGCTCCCCTCTTGCCGGAGACTATCAGAAAAAGAACATCAACACGGTTCTTCATGTCCTCGACCGGTTGAGAAAACTCGGAATCAATATAACCGACGATCAGGCCCGCGACGGTATTGAGAACGTTGGTTGTTACACCGGATTCAGCGGGCGATGGCAGGTGATCCGGGAATCTCCTCTCACGATATGCGACACCGGGCACAATATCGCCGGAATGACATACAACATGGGGCAGCTGAAAACCATTATGGACGAAAGACGCGCGGGATGCAAGGACGCAAAACTGAGAATCGTGATAGGATTTGTGGCCGACAAAGACATCGACCATATTCTACCCCTTCTCCCGCGGGATGCGGTGTATTATGTCACCAATGCCGACATCCCCAGGGCTATGAAAGCCTACGAGCTTCTGGAAAAATTCAAGGCAGCCGGACTCTCCGGCGCTTCATGGCCATCTCCATACGATGCCTATCGTGCCGCGAGTCAGGATGCCATTAACTCAGACGCGACCGATACCTCAGGAAATCCTCAGGATGTGATATTCATCGGCGGCTCGACATTCATCGTGGCTGATTTTCTTAAGAAATACATCATACCTTCAGAAGGTATTGAATTCTGATATTGCTTTCGGATTCATTGGATTCTGAAACATTAATTATAATAAGAGGCGGCAGATACCCGATCTGTCGCCTCTTTTTTCAGGTGGGAAACGAATTTCAGTTTTCCTCACTATCTCTGTTTTTGATTCTTACTCTGTTCTTGCTCTGACTGCTGCTCATGTCGCTCTCCTCCTTCAGGTCGATCTCAAGCCCCGATTCATCAAGAACCTTATACTCGAGATAAGTCAGCGACTGATCCGGAATAACCTTGAATCCCCAGCCGAATTTTCTCTTCCATTTGCCGTAGAGGGAGAACATGCCTTTCTTTATATAGGCCTCCACATACGGATGGACATAAAGATTGAATTTCCTTACCTTCAGGTGTTCAGTGAGATATTCAAGCTTCTCCTCGAGTTTGTCGGTGAAAAGGATCGAGGGCTGTATCTCTCCTTTTCCGAAGCATGACGGACACGTCTCGCTTGTGGTTATGTCAAGAGCGGGGCGGACTCTCTGGCGCGTGATCTGCATCAGACCGAACTTACTGAGCGGAAGAATATTATGACGGGCACGATCGTTGGCCATAACCTCTCTCATGTGGTCATAGAGAGCCTGGCGGTGCTCCTGTTTATTCATATCGATAAAATCGATGACGATTATTCCGCCCATATCCCGCAGACGCAACTGACGGGCAATCTCGTCGGCCGCTTTCAGGTTGACATCGAGTGCGTTCGATTCCTGATCCGGCGACGCCTTGCTGCGGTTGCCCGAGTTGACGTCTATCACATGGAGAGCCTCCGTATGCTCGATGATGATATAGGCGCCGCTCTTGAAAGAAACTGTCTTGCCGAAGCTGCTTTTGATTTGCCTTGTGATGTTGAAATGGTCGAAAATAGGAATATCTTTAGTGTATAGTTTCACGATATCCTTGTTTTCGGGCGCAATCAATGCCACATAATTCTGTATCTGAGTGAAAGCCTCGGCTTCGTTGACGTAGATGTTTTCGAATGTCGGACTGAAGATATCACGGATCACGCTGACCGTTCGTGAATCCTCTTCATAGATCAGGGCCGGGCTCTGGCTCCGCTGCATCTTGGCTATCGATTCCTCCCAGCATTTCACCAGCGTGCGCATCTCGTTGTTGAGTTCCGCAACCCTTTTGTTTTCAGCCGATGTCCTCACGATCACGCTGAATCCCTTAGGCTTGATGCTTCCGATGAGCTGACGGAGTCTGATTTTCTCCTCGGTCGACTTGATTTTCTGAGAAATTGAAATCTTGTCGCCGAAAGGCATGAGCACCATGAAACGCCCGGTGAACGACAGCTCGGTGGTAAGACGGGGGCCTTTTGAAGAAATAGGCTCCTTGGCTATCTGCACGAGCAGCTGCTGTCCCGGCTGGATCACATTCTGAATTGTCCCCTGTTTCGGAATATCCGGTTCGAGCTTGAACTTCGAGATATTCGGCACCTTCTTTTTGTCGGCCATCGCTTCGGCGATAAACTTGCTGTAGGAGCTGAACTGGGGACCAAGATCGAGATAATGAAGAAAAGCATCCTTTTCATAGCCCACATCGAGGAAGGCGGCGTTGAGCCCGGGCATTATCTTCTTGACTTTCGCCAGATAGAGATCGCCCACAGCATAAGCTATGTTGCGGCTTTCCTTCTGCAGCGACACAAGCCGAGAATCCTCAAGCAACGCTATCGAGACTTCCTCCTGCTGAACGTCTACTACTAATTCGCTTTTCATCTCTTAAAATTCCCTCCCTATCGGGGAAGGCATGTAACATTTTGGTTAATAAAGAAATAAAGAACAAACTTCCTGAAGCCTTAAGCTGCGGGGAGGTCTGTTCTTTATTTTATGCGCATTGCGGTTCCGTAGAATCCTTATCGGCCGGAATCGCCTACGAATAATCCTTAGGACTCCATCCCGGGGCGGATTATTTCTTCTTATGACGATTCTTTCTCAGTCTCTTTTTGCGCTTGTGAGTTGCCATCTTGTGGCCTTTTCTCTTTTTTCCGCTTGGCATAATGTTTAATTTTAGTTTTATGTTAATTCTTCTTGTTTATGACTGCTGTCCGATCCTGAATCCGGATTTACTTAACCTCGTCGAGGAAAGCTTTTGAAGGCTTGAAGGCGGGAATCTTATGCTCCGGAATCTTGATGGTGATGTTACGCGAAATGTTTCTTGCAGTTTTCTCCTTGCGGGTTTTGATGATGAAACTGCCGAAGCCACGGAGATAGACGTTATTGCCGTTGATCATGGAATCCTTGACAACCTCCATGAATTTCTCCACAGTCGCAAGCACGGCGGCTTTTTCAAGACCGGTGCTGCGCGAAATCTCGTTTACAATATCTGCCTTAGTCATTGTTTAGTTTATTTTTTCTATTTTTATTCACTTTTTTCGTATACTCTTGCAGGCCAAACCCGCTTTCGCGAATTTGGCAATGCAAATATCGTAATTTTTTTTGATTCATTATGCATTTCGCCCCCCTTTTTATTGCTTTTTGCCTCATTTTTATCTAAAAACCACCGTCTTGCCCTGTTTTTGGGCTCCTACAGCGGTTTTTCTTTATTTTTCGGGATGGCGTTACTCGGTAACCTCTACTGCAATGATAATGTATGACAAATACAAATTTTAGAATCTATCGCTTTAATATTTTCACGCCCCGTCGAGACTAACCGATGCTCACGCCATCGATTTTAGCAAGGCGTCCCGTGATCTCATCCTTCATTCCTTCGGGAAATTCAAGCGTCATACCGCAAGTATTGTCGAATGATCTCTCAACCACTCTCACGCCCTCCATCTTCGAGACTTTCATCACGCCGTCGGCACCTACATACGGGAACGTAATCCTAAGTTGCGTCAGCTTGCGCATCTCCTGCCTGCCGGCATCTTCGAGAGCGAGCCGCGCCGCCTCCCGATAGGCGGCGATAAGGCCGGAGGTGCCCAGCTTTATCCCCCCGAAATATCTCACAACCCCTATGGCGACGTTCGTCACTCCGAAACTCCTTATCTGGCCGAGTATCGGCTTTCCCGCCGTCCCCGACGGCTCGCCGTTGTCGTTAAGCTGCCATTCTTTGCCGTCGGGCCCCACTACGTAGGCCCAGCAGACATGGCGGGCGTCGTGATATTTGTTCTGTAACTTCTTTATTTCCTCTCTGGCCTCCTCGGCAGTGGTCACCGGAAAGACAAATGCAAGGAACCGGCTCATCTTCTCCGTATAACGGGATTCGCCGGTTCCTTTTACCGTATAATATAGATCGTCATTCATTCGCCGTAATGTTCATCGGGGAAGAAATGTCTGTTATCCGAAGGTAAAGTCTCTGTTGTCGTCACTGTTGGGATAGAGAAGCATTCCGCTTGCCACCTTATATGCTGCCTCCTCGCCGAGCGAGCTCTTGACGATACTCAGGGCCCAGATCAGGGCGTTCGACGGGCCGTTGCCGAGAACGAACTTGTCGTCGACCACAACAGGCGCGCTATCGGGAATCGCGCCCTCCATATATTTCTCGAATCCGGGATAGCATGTCGCCTTTCTTCCCTTGAGAAGCCCGAGCTGACCCAGCACAATTCCGGGCGACGCGCAGATCGCAGCGATCTTGCCGGAGCGGCTCCTGAACTGCTGCTCAAGAAGTCCGTTAAGGGGAGAAAACTCATAGAGATTCGTCGCGCCGGGCATTCCGCCGGGCAATATAAGCCATGCCGGATCCTTGAACAGGGTGTTGTTATAGATAAGGTCGGCCGTAACAGTGATTCCATGGGCTCCTGTCACCTGAAGAGATGATGTGATGGATACAGTCTTTATAGGCAATCCCGCACGACGGAAAACATCCACCGGAGTCAGAGCCTCTACCTCCTCGAAGCCCTCTGCTAAAAACAAATAAGACTCTTTCATAATTAATAGGGTTAAGATAATTGGGAACTAAGTAATATTAACAACAACGCTTCCGGTCATCCTTCCGGTCAGTGACTTTATTATCCTCCCCTTTCGTTACATAATGTTATTGCGAGGTTTGGACTTTGAATGCTCTGGAAACCGTTTAAATTTGTTGGTAAATATAGATAATATTTATCTTTTTTCCTAATTTTGCACATAACTTTAAGAAATATCTGCAATTTTTCGATCTTTTCAAGATCTTTTATGACGATATTCCTTTAAGTAGTTGATAAAAATTAATGAACATATAAAACGAAGATATTTTTGAGGCGATTGGGTTGCGGAAGGAGGGAGCATATTAATATATGCGACTGACTGACAAGACCCAAGCGGCCAAAAAGATCAAGTTTTATAGTTCAAGATATCAACTACTCATATATCGATTAATTTTTAGAAACTACTTATACATTAAAAAAGATATGAAACTGAATAATATTTTCAAATATTCTCTGCTGACATCGCTCGCTCTCCTTCTTGCGGCATGCTTAGGGAAAAAATCGGACGATTCAGCGGAGTTCCGCAAGATGGAGGGTCTCGTATGGAACACCTCCTATCATGTGACATATCAGTCGGAGCGTCCTCTCGATGATTCAATCATATCCGTGCTCGACAGGGTCGGGAAAAACCTTTCGGTTTTCGATTCCTCCTCCCTTGTCTCGAAAGTGAACGCACAGGATTCCACACCTGTCAACACCGACTTCATCCGCGTCTACATCATGTCGGTAAAGATCAACAAGGCGAGCGACGGCGCGTTTGATCCTACACTTTCTCCGGCCATCGATGCCTGGGGATTCGGCAAGGGGCATAAGGTTACGGCCGACACCGCCAGAATCGACTCAATCATGCAATTCATAGGAATTTCGAAGACTCGCCTTTCTCACGATGCTCTTGTGAAAGACGATATCCGTATCCGGTTCAATTTCTCAGCCATCGCGAAAGGTTACGGATGCGACGCTGTCGCGGAAATGCTCCGCGACAATGGGGTCGAGAATTTCCTGGTTGAGATCGGAGGCGAAATAATGGCCCGTGGCAAAAGTCCCTCCGGCGACAAGTGGAGAATATCGGTCGACCGACCTATTCTCTCTGCCGACCGTGAGATTCATGAGTCACAGTCGGTGATCGCCTTCACCGATATGGGAGTCGCCACCTCCGGCAACTACCGCAATTTCCATTACGAGAACGGCGAAGTCTTCGGGCACACTATCTCCGCGACGACCGGACGTCCGGCGCGAACCGACATCCTCTCGGCCACCGTGCTCGCCAAGACGGCTATGGAAGCCGACGGTCTCGCCACGGCCTATATGGCCATGGGAAGCGAGAAAGCCATTCGCCTCAATAAGTCGATGAAGCTTCCCGCAATGTTCGTGCTCGCCGATTCCACGGTCTGGATGTCGCCGCAGTTCGAAAAGCTTATCGCCGAATAGCCGGTTGCCGGTTAGCCATAACATCTTTACATTTACAGATTTTTGACATCAAGCTTTTTTATGGAATCTATTCTATTGATCATCTGCCTCGCCATGGTCGTCATCATGGGGATTATTTGCTACATGCTTCTATCCCGAATACGTAGACTTAACGAAGAGGCGAGACAGGATTTCCGGCTCATGACCGCCGAATCCATAGCAAGATCCTCCGACGCGCTCCGGACTGCCAACTCAGAGCAACTGAATTCTATCCTCACTCCGTTGAAAATGAGGATCGAGGACTTCAACCGACAGATGCAGGAATCGCATATCGACGCCGCCTCTTCCCGCCGTTCGCTTTCCGACCAGATCGAAAGGCTTTCAAAACTAAACATCTCTATCGCGAGCGAGGCCCGGAATCTCGCCACGGCATTGCGAGGCAGCAACAATACCCAGGGGAAATGGGGCGAGACTGTCCTGGAGACAATCCTCGAGAAGGCAGGGCTGCAGAAAGGCGTAAACTTCGAGACTCAGGCAACACGCGACCGCAACGGCGAGATTCTTCGCGACGACTCGGGTTCGCTCCGAAGGCCCGACGTTCTTATATATCTTCCTGAAAAACGCACTATAATAGTCGATGCGAAGACTTCTCTGTCGGCATATCTCGACTACTGCGAACTTCCCGAAGGCCCCGAGGCCGAGGATGCGGCGCGAAGACACGTCATGTCAGTCAGGAAACATATCGATGAACTTGCTTCCAAGAACTATACGCGTCTCGTGCCCGACGCCATGGAACAGGTGTTGATGTTCATTCCCAACGACGCCGCACTTATATTCGCCCTCGACCGCGACCGCTCGCTGGCCGAATACGCGTTCGCCCGCAAGGTGACGCTCGTCTCCCCTTCGCAGATTATGGGAATCGTGATGATGGTGCAGCAGATGTGGCGCCGCGACCGCCAGGACCGCAACACCGCGGAGATCGCCCGCATCGGCGGCCTACTGTATGATTCAGTGGCCGCATTTCTGACAGACATGCAGAATATCGAAAAGAGTCTGAACGCGGCCCATAACGCCTACAATGCAGCTTACATGAAGCTCTCGGGAAGCCAGAGAAGCATCCTGTCGCGCGCCGAAAAGCTCCGCAACCTCGGAGCCAAGACCACGAAAAACATTTCCGCCGATTAATCCGGGTCCACTCCCGGCATACCTTCACAGGTCAGCGAAGGAACTTCGGCGCCTGGATCAACAGGCCGAAATTGATTCCGAAATTCCAGTTGTTGGCCGGATACGAGAGATAATTACAGTAGATCGACAGGCTGGCGAAGGGGAAATTGTAGACTCCCGCGATCTCTCCGATGAAATCCGCTTTCTTGAACCATCCCTTGTAGGCTGCCGGGGCGGAGCCTCGACTGACGAGATGGCGCATCGGAGAATATGCGTAGAAGTCGCCTCTTACCTGCAGCCGGTTCACGGGCATCCAGATAGGAATCAGACCGACGGCGACATAGTTGTCCGAGCGGAACCGCTGGTTGAAATAGTTTCGCGTCGAGGGGGTCGGGGCGAATGCCGGAGCATGGATAAGCGTGGCGGTATAATTCTGGGTGATACGCTGGAGGGTGCCCAGAGCCGTGACCGAGACTCCGAGGTTGACATGACGGTGAAGCGGGAAGAAGTTTTTCCACTTGAGTTCGAGCGATCCTCTGCCATGGCCCCTGAACCCGGCGTCAGGAGCCACGCCGCTGCTTCCGGGATAGTATCTTGATGACTCATGGCTCAGGATCACGTTCGCGCTCCATTCATAACCGGAGCTCGGATAAAGGATCTCGTTGAGCGTGCTGCTGTCGATCCCGGCGCGGAACGCCCAGATATGATATTTTGTCTTGTCCTTGCCGACCGAAGTATAGTCAGAGACATTGTCAGGATAATATGAATCCGACATATATCCGTAGCCCACTCCGGCGTATCCCTTTGCACGCCGTCCGAAAGCCCTGACAAAATTCAGACGCAGGAAGTTGTCGTTCTCCGTTATGAAAGTCGGCGTCGAGGTCTCGTAGAAAAGCAGCTCGTTGTCGTAATATTTCTGCTTGCTCATCACTCCCTCGAGCTGAAGATACGAGGGAGTGGCGGTCCGCAGAGCGAACTTGCCTGTAAGCATCCCGGCATAATACGATTGGCCGAGCCACCCGCTTACGCTGAGGTCGAGGGAATTGAAGCTGAGAGTATGAAACCCGAGCCCGAGATAGAGCATGGAGTTGGTAGAGGAAGTGATCCAGCCACCCACGCCTATTCTCCAGGGGCGTTTAACCGAGGCCTCGAGCAGAAGCGTGTTTCTGCCGTCGCGGTTGAATACAGCCTGAGGCAACAGATTGCTGAGGGTCCCGTCGGTAACAGCCCGGTAATAGGCATTCTCAACTTCCTTCATATTTATAGGTTTTCCTCCCTTGCCGCGGAAAAGATAGGCGATATAATCTCCCTGTTCGCGGTCGGCGCCTGTAACCTTGACTGAATCGAACCTTACATCCGGAGTCTTCGATGCGAATTCCGCCCTGCGGCCTGTAACAGTCTCCAGCGGTCTTCGGGCCCACACCCGTTTCTTTATCGAATCCACCATGGCGAGCCCGGTGCGGTAACCGATCTCATATATAACAGGGGCTTTGGCGAAATCCAGCACGCCGAAATTCAAGACCGGAACCTGAATCTTTATCCCGTTCTCCGCCGGAACGGAATAATTGTTGTTCTGGATTATCATGTCTTCAAGCTGGCTGTAGATATCTCCCTCGCGAGGTTTCTTGTCTGGACTCGACACCGACACGCCTATTATGAAATCCGGGTTGAAATCCTTCTGCATCACATCGACCGGGAAATTATCATATATTCCTCCGTCATAAACCAGCACTCCGTCCATCTTTATCGGCTTGAAGACAAGAGGGAAGCTCATCGATGCCCTCACTGCGTCTCCGAGAGAACCTTTCTCGAGAACAATCTTCCGCTTGTGGTAGACATCACTCGTGACGCAACGGAACGGCACGAAAAGATTGTTGAAATTCTCGCGACATTGATCGGTATAAGGCGCGTAGAGCTTAAGAAACTCCAGATTCATCGGTATCGGGCTGATCAGGTTCGCAGGAATGATCTGGTTCACGATATTCGTGGTGTCCCTGAAATTCACGTTCAGAGACACCCACTGCGGAGTCGGCGTAGGCGTGGAGATATAATAGACAAGGTTCCTGTCGATGGTGCCGGTGCTCCAGTATTTGAAATCGGGAGCCGTGAAGAAGCTTTCCATTTTTTCAGGCGACCATCCGCAGGAATAGAGACTGCCCACGATGGCTCCCATCGAGGTGCCCGTAACGTAATCAATCGGGATATCGTTCTCCTCCAGAGCCTTTATCACTCCGGCATGGGCTATACCCTTGGCACCGCCTCCGCTCAGCACGAGCCCCACGGTCTGGCGGCCGCTCCGTTTCAGAGAATCTTCAGACACGCTGCGGGCCGAGACTCCGGCAGAGATTGTCAGAGCGAGGAGCAACGACAGCAGACTTCCGGTCAAATCGCGGTTTTTCATGGTGGATAAATTAGGATACTGATGAAATATCCCCCTGTCTCCCGGTCATTTCCGCGGAAGACAGAGGTTTTATAAAAATCACTTTTCCATATAGGAGTCTTTGAAGCCAAGGAAGTATAGCACGCCGTCGATGCCGATGGTCGATATGCTCTGCTGCGCCTCGGCCTTCACCTTCGGCTTGGCGTGGAAGGCGATTCCGAGTCCTGCCTCCGAAAGCATCGGCAGATCGTTGGCTCCGTCGCCCACGGCGATTGTCTGGGCGATGTTTATGTTCTCAACCTGGCATAGCAGACGAAGGAGCTCACGCTTTCTCTGGCCGTCGACGATGTCGCCGACATAGTGGCCCGTCAGGCGGCCGTCTTCGCCGATCTCAAGCTCGTTGGCGTATACGTAGTCGAAACCGAAGCGTTGCTTGAGATAATTGCCGAAATAGGTGAATCCGCCGCTGAGGATCGCCGTCTTGTAGCCCGAGCGCTTCAGCACCGACATCAGCCTTTCCACTCCCTCGGTGATAGGCAGCGATTCGGCGATCTCCTTCATTACCGATACGTCGAGTCCCTTGAGCAGGGCGACCCTTCGCGTGAAGCTCTCGCGGAAATCTATCTCGCCGCGCATCGCCGATTCCGTGATGCGTCTCACCTCCTCGCCCACTCCTGCGCGGTCGGCGAGCTCATCGATAACCTCGGTGCGGATCAGTGTAGAGTCCATATCGAAGCATATCAGACGCCGGCTGCGGCGATACATCGTGTCTTCCTGCATCGAGATATCGAAATTGAGCTCCGAGGCCAGCTTCATGAAGTCGCTCTGCATCTTCACCCTGTCAGTCGGATTGCCTCTGACAGAAAACTCGATGCATCCCTTGGCAACAGGCAACTTCGACTCGTCGAGCGGCATTCGGCCCGTGAGGCGCGTGATAGTCTCGATGTTGAGCCCCTGCTCCGAGATGATGGCGGCAACCGACGCGATCTGGCGCGCCGTGATCTTTCTGCCCAGGATCGTCACGATATAGCGGTTCTTTCCCTGACGCGAAACCCATTCGTTGTATTCCTCCTCACTCACGATGTTGAACTGCACCTGCACGTTGAGGTCGTTGGTCTTGAACAGAAGCTCCTTCACGATCTCGCCGCTGCGGCGGCTGTCGGTCTTGAAAAGGATGCCGAGAGCGAGTGTATGGTGGATGTCGGCCTGGCCGATGTCGAGCACCGTGGCGTCGTAACGCGCCAGAATCTCTGTCAGGCTCGCCGTGATGCCGCTCTTGTCCGGCCCGGATATATTGATTAGAATTAACTCGTTGTGTGCCATTTTATTCAGAATCTTGAAAGACTGTCGGTAAATTTTGGTTATCTTCGGGAGCCACGTGGGCGGCGCTTGCCGGAGGAAGCCTTGTGGGAGGCGAGCGTCTTCTTTCTCACGGCTTTCTTCGAAGGCTCGGGCAGCTTGATTCCCGCGGCCCTCAGTTTCGAGGCCTCTATCGCCGAATCCTTATAATTGTTTTTCGACGCCTGCTCGAAATATTTCAGCGAGCGCTGCAGGTCCTGCGGAAGTCCCTTTCCGTCGCGGAGCATCACTGCGAGCTGATAAGCTCCCTCGTCGATGCCGCGCTCGGCGGCGCGCCAGTAGTTCTCGGCCGCTATTCGAAGGTCGGGCAAAACGCCCTTCCCTTCGGCAAACTGTCGCGCGATATTCACCATGGCAAGGGAATGCCCGTTCGAGGCCGCCTTGCGGAACCAATAGGCCGATTCCTGGAAATTCTGCTTCGTGCCGATGCCGTCGCGATATAGCGTGCCTATGTCATACTGCGCCTCGGTGTTTCCCTTGGCGGCTGATTTGCCATACCATTCCCACGCCTTGCGCAGATCCTTGTCCACGCCCGTGCCGGTCTGATAGCAGATGGCGGTGAGTCGCATGGCCTCGCCGTCGCCCCGCTCCGCATCTTTAAGATATAAAGGGAAGTCAGCTCCCTTCACCATCTTCACGCGTCGCCAGGCCGAAACCGTGTCTGGTTCCACAGGCCCGTCGCTATGCATGATTATACCCTGCGAAAAACGAGTCTTGCCGGAGGCCGTGAGCTTGCCGTCATGGTCTATACGGCCCTCCGCCTCGGCCTTGATCACGAAATCCGCCTTGTTCCATACCGACATGCTGTCGGGAAGTATCTCTCTCTGGCTCTGGGGCGCGGCGGCGCCCGTAAGAGCCGATGTCTGCGCAAGAGCTATTCCTGCTATGAGTAAACGATTGATTATTCTGCACATATAGGTTAAAAAAATACGGTTCCTCCGCAAAGCAACCGTATTTTCTGAAGTATTATATTGATTACTGGGCGTCAAGAATGGCTATTTTCTCCTCGATCTGCCTCATGTCTTCTTTCAGACGGTTCACCTTGTTTTCCATTTCGCGAAGCATCGAGTTTCCTGCCGACGACTTGACATTGAAGAATCCCATGTTGTTTTCTATGGTCTTGATCTCGTTGCGTCTTGCCTCGTAAGCCCTCACGAGCCGGTCGCGCTCCTTGCCGAGCTGTCGGCTGTCGCCCTTGAGCTCGCTCACGCGGTCCTGGAAACTGTTCATCCGCGCCTTGGTCTCCTTGGCCTCATAAGAGTTATAGAGCGTGTCGCAGATCTCTCGATAATCAGCATATACCTTGTCCTTCTGCTTGAAAGGCACGAATCCGATCTTCTGCCATTCTGCCTGCAGCTCCTTAACCTTTCCGATCACTTCGCGGCGGTCGCCGTCGAGCGGCAGCTCCTTGAGCTTGGCGATGACGGCGCGTTTGGCCTCTAAGTTGGCGTTCTCCTCCTGACGGCGTGCGGAACTCTGCTTCTTGCGCTCGTCGAAGAAATAGTTGCAGGCTGTCTGGAAACGCTGCCAGATGGCGTCGCTCTGCTTGCGGGGCACCGCGCCGATTTTCTTCCAGGCTGCCTGAAGCTTTACAACCTCTTCGGCTGCCTTATTGATGTCGCCGAGCTCCTTGAGCGCCTCGGCTTTCTCGCAAAGTTCAGTTTTCTGAGCTAAGTTGGAGGCGAACTCATCCTTTGTCTTCTGGAAATATGCTGTCTTACCCTCGAAGAATTCGTCGCATGCCTTGCGGAAACGGGTGTAGAGCGCTGCGTTTGCCTTCTTTGAGGCGAAGCCGAATTCCTTCCAGCGCTTCTGGATGCCTATAACCTTGTCGGTGGCGTCGTTCCATGCGTGGAATGATTTGAGAGCCGACATGTCGATTGCCTCAACCTCCTCGCAGAGCGCGGTCTTGGCCTGCTCGTTCTCCAGCTCGCTGGCCTTGCGCTGCTCGAAATAATCCTGGTGGCGCCTGTTGATGACGGTCGAGGCCTCCTTGAACTCGTCCCATATTCCCTCGCGAAGGTCCTTTGCCACAGGGCCGATGTTTCTCCACTCGTCGTGGAGCGTCTGAAGCTTGCGGAAAGCGGCCACGGGGTCGCTCATCGTCTCGAGCTTTTTAGCCTCCTCGATCAGCGAGCGTTTCGCCTCGAGATTCTTCTTGAAGTCGAGGTCACGAAGCTCCTTGTTCATTTTCAGATGGTCGTAAAACTTCTCCGAAGCAGCCTGAAACTCCTTCCAGGTCTCGGTCTCGGCCTGCGCCGGAATGTCCTTGATGGCCTTGAAGTCCTGCTGGAGCTGCTGGAAGTCGGAAAACTTGACGTTAACCGTGTCGATGTCCTCCGAGATTCTGCGGAGCTCTTCGAGAATGGCAAGCTTCTTCCCGAGATTTTCCTGACGGCGCGCCTCGTCGGCAGCCATATATTGCGCTCTTTTCTCCTTGAATTCCGAATAGAGTTTCTTGAACTCGGCTTCGGCCTCGTCGGGAGCGGAGGAGAATGATTCGGGGGCGTTTCCGGCCTCCATATAAGCATTTACCTCCTCGAGTGTCTCTTTGTTTCTGATATTGAAAAAAGCCTGCTTGACAGTTGCCACTTCCTTGTGCGCCTCCATGTTTCCCGATTCGAGAATCTCCCTGAGGGCGCCAAGGAGCTCCTCTTTGCTCATGGCGAAATAATTAGGCTGGCGGGGCTCGTCGGCCTTGTCGGCAGCCTCGGCTATTTCAAGCGCGGGCGACTCGCCCTCGGCGCATACTGGGGTTTCCTCTTGCGAAACCCTTGTCTCTTCAGATACCGCTTCTTCCGGAGCGGGGGTCGGAACTACAGCTTCCTGTTCAGGAACTGCCTTTTCAAAATCGTTCATAATAGTTGTATTAGGTGGCGCGTTGACGCGCGTTCGGAGTTATTTCGCACCTGCCGGCGAAATTCACGTCAAATATAAGGATTTAATTTAAATCCCACAAAATTATATCGCAAAATTTGATTTTACATTCCGGCTTATTCCACCTTCATGCTTATTATTCTCACGTCCTGCTTCGGACGGTCGGCTCGGCCGGTCTCTACGTTCTGGATCTTCTCCACGGTGTCCATGCCGCTCAGCACCTCGCCGAAAACGGTATAGGCGCCGTCGAGATGGGGCGTTCCCCCTTTCTCCATATATGTCTTCTTGATATGGTCGGGCATCGGGGCATCGGGCACATTGGCCTCGGTCTCCTTGATCAGCTCCATTCTGCAGGCTTCAAGGGCCTCTTTGTCGCCTTTTTCCTGCAGCTCCTTGATCTTATCCCTATTCTTGATGCAAAGCTGCTTGAAGTATGCCTGGCGGAGGTCCATAAGCTGGCGGTATGCCATTCCGTCGAGCTGCTGCTCGCCGAATTTACGGCCCGTCACGATGTAGAACTGCGAGCCGGAGCTCTTGCGTTCCGGGTTGAAGTCGTCGCCGGTGCGGGCCGCCGCCACTGCGCCGTATTTATGATAATGCTTCGGATACTGTATCTCGGCGGTAAGTTCGTAAGTCGGACCGCCCTCGCCGAGCATCGCCGTCGAATCGGCCTGCTTCGAGTCGGGATCGCCGGTCTGCACCATGAAGTCCTTGATCACCCGATGGAAGAGCACTCCGTCGTAATAGCCCTCCTTCACGAGCTTAAGGAAATTGTCGCGATGGATCGGCGTGTCGTCATAAAGCTTTATCTTTATATCTCCGAGCGTGGTCTTTATGTCTACTACCGGGCCGGCGGGCACGCTGTCCTGGGCTTTCATCGAACTCATGGCAAATAAAATCATTAACGTGAATAATATTCTTTTCATCTCTTATTTTGTTAGAAGATTCCGAATCAAAGAGTAACGCTATCCTTACATCGCGTCGTCGGCAGTGTAGATGCGCTTGTAGATTCTTCTGAAATTATCGTCCTTCTCGCGGAGCTCGTCGGCGCGTTCCTTATAGTCGGCGCCCCAGAGGGCCTCCAAGAGCGAACCGATATAGCGGCGGTCGCGGTCCTTCTCGATGGTGGCCTCCACCAGCGGCCCGATCCACTGCTCGTAGCGCTCCCTGTCGATGGCCGCCAAAAAGCGCGCCGTGCTCGCCAGAAACTGCCCCGTCATGTCGGAGCGTTTGAGTTTCAGCACCATGTCTCCCATCACGAGGCTGTCGGAACCGACATTGTCGACAATATACTCGTATATCGCCATTCCCTCCTCTATTGTATCTTTATTTGTTTCTTCTGTTTCCATCTTTGCTTGATTTATATGAAAACCGCAATGCGGATTCCATAATAAAAATTACAACTGAGGGCAAATTTACGAATAAATTTTGTAATTTTGTCTCTTGATGCGGTCAAAAACCGCAATTACAATGAAATTAGCATTGTCTCGATGTAGGGACGCACGGCTCGTGCGTCCGGTAAACTGAATCTGAAATAAAAGATTCCTGAAGGCGGACGCACGAGCCGTGCGTCCCTACATCGCGAGGAAATGTCTTCTGATTTTAGCGTTATCTGAAATGGGTAATTTCGTTATAGTTATCGGTCGCCAGTATGGCGGAGGAGGCAGAAAGTTAGGCAAGACTCTTGCCGCGAGATTCGGCGTGCCCTATTACGACAAGGAGCTGCTCGCCGAGGCTGCGAAGACCATGGGATATTCCGAAAAGATCTTCGACCGCGCCGACGAGAAAAAGCCGTCCATCCTGCGCTCGCTGCTCTCGTTCAACTATGGCGCCACTTCGGCTCCATACAACACTTTCTCGCTCACCAACGAGAATATCTACCGCCTGCAGAGCGACGTGATCCGCAGGATCTGCGAGAAATCGTCGTGCGTGATCGTGGGTCGTACCGCCGACTATATAATGAGGGAGCATCCCGGCCTGCTCAGCATCTTTGTCCACGCCCCCCTCGAAAAAAGGGTAGCGGGGATCATAGAGCGCGGCGAAGCCGGAGATGAGAATGAGGCCCGCGAACTGATCAACAGGAAGGATCACGACCGCGAGAGCTATTACAACTACTTCACCAACCGCCACTGGGGTCGCGCCTCCAACTACGACCTCACGGTCGATTCCTCGAAGTTCTCGCTCTCCGAGATCGTCTCCCTGATCGAAGCCCATCTCAAGGCAAAACCGTAAAAAACGGCTGCACTGTAGGGACGCACGGCCCGTGCGTCCGCAAAATAAACACGAGTGGCGTGGTCTGTCGCGGCATGGCATCGGCCATGACGAGGAAAGTCCGGGCAACACAGAGCATCACACATCCTAACGGGAAGCCGGGGGCGACCCCGGGGACAATGTGACAGAAAACAACCGCCCGTCGCCGCGCGACGTGGCAAGGGTGAAAAGGCGGGGTAAGAGCCCACCGCTCCGACGGAGACGCCGGAGGCCGCACATCCTGTGAGTTGCAATGCCAAATATACCGGCAGTAAAGGATTGCTCGTCCATTGCCGGGGGGTAGGCAGCTTCAGCCGCCGGGCAACCGGCCGGCGTAGATAAATGACAGACACCGGTGTCCACCGGCACATAACCCGGCTTACATCGCCACTCGTTTCCTAAACGGGACGGAGCTCCGCTCCTCCCGTTTTTTCTTTGCCCTCCGATCCTCCGAGCTCTCCGATCCATCCGCGACCCTCCTGTGCTAAAAACAAGCCGAAGGCGCCAATCCATACAGAAGCCCATAAATTTGTTCTCCTGTACTCCTGTCTAAAAAAATATCCTCGTACTCCTGTCTAAAAAATTCGCGCGCCAGCCCAATTCAAAATTCAACATTCAAAATTCAAAATTGTAATTTGCGTTGTTATAGAAGTATGAAATCTAAAAACGCCATATCAGCTTACTTCTCCCGCCTCTGGCTACGCATGCACGCCTTCGTGGCCTACTGCAGCGAAGGCGTATGGGCCGACCCCTCGAAGACTTTCAAGGTGCGATTGATAAAGACCATCAACCTCTCCGTCAATTCTTTCTTCGACCGCGGCCTCCAGATCAAGTCGATGTCGCTGACCTATTCCACCGTCCTCGCTCTCGTCCCCGCGATCGCCCTGCTCGTGGCCATCGGCCGCGGATTCGGCCTTCAGGACTACCTGCAGAACGAGCTCTACTATTTCTTCCCCTCCCAGCACAAGGCCATATCCACGGCCCTTTCATTCGTAGACTCCTATCTCAGTCAGGCTTCGCAGGGTGTCTTTGTAGGCGTCGGAATCATCGTCCTCCTCTGGACCGTGATCTCACTGCTCTCATACATAGAAGATGCCTTCAATTCAATATGGGACGTCAAGACAAGCCGGACAATCTATCAGAAAGTCACCGACTACATCGCCATCTGCATGATGGTGCCAATCCTTATGATATGCTCCTCCGGTCTCTCGATCTTCATGTCTACCACCATCCAGGACAACCTCAGCCTCCCCTTCCTCACTCCGCTCATCAACGTCATCCTCGAGATCTCGCCCCTCTTCCTCGCATGGCTCGCTTTCACCCTCTCCTTCTTCCTGATCCCCAACAAGAAGGTAAGCTTCCGCTATGCCGCCATCTCCGGGCTGCTCTGCGCCGTGGCCTTCCAGATCCTTCAGCTCCTCTTCGTCAACGGCCAGATCTACGTATCGAAATATAACGCTATCTACGGATCCTTCGCCTTCCTGCCGCTGCTGCTCATCTGGCTGCAGCTCTCGTGGATGCTCCTGCTATGCGGCTGCGTGCTCACTTACTCGCTGCAGAACGTCTTCACATTCAACTTCATGGGCGACATCCGCGGTGTCTCCGACAATATGTGGCACTCCGTGTCGCTCATCGTCATGACGATCGTGGTGAAAAGATTCCTAAAAAAAGAGAAGCCGCTCACGATGGTGGAGATAGCGTCGTCCTACAACCTGCCCATCCGCATGGTAGGCCGTGTGTCGGAAACCCTCGTCAACGCAGGGCTCGTTTACCGCGTCAAGATCCGCAACGGTGTCTACGGACTAACGCCGGCGCGGGAGGTGGAGGATTTCAACGTCGAGGAATTCTTCCGCATCTACGACGGCACCGGCGAGACGAAGATCATTCCCGACTTCGAGGAGATCTACGCCGATCTCCTCGACATCCTCAATCCCATCAGCGAGAAAGCCTACCTCAGTTTCTCGAGCCTGCTGCTCAGGGACCTTCCCATCCCCTCCCCCGGCCGCATCAAGGCCATCCTCCAGGCCAAATCAAACTAACCCCGCCTCGCACGGATCGGTATGACGGAGCCGTCCTCCGGCACCTCCTCCATTACCAAGGCGAGATAACCGCCCCCTCCGGCCCCGACCATCTTCCAGGCAAGCGCCCTGTCGCGCCATTTGTCTATATGCTCCTTCACGCCCGGCTGCATCATCGCCGGAAACATCCTCACCTGCGCCTCGAACGACCGGCGGAACGCCGCGGCGAAAGCATCTAAATCGATTGCCATAATCGCATTCCAGCAGTCGTCGGCGGCCGAAGTCAGAGCCTTCACCCTCTCGGGCGTGATCTCCTTCCCCTCCACCACAGAGCAGTCCGGCCTGCGCGGAAACATCGGGTAGAGACACACGTGCTTCTCAAGCCAGGAGAGAACTTTCTCATCCTTACACTGTTCGATTTTCGACGGCCAGTAATGCCCGTCATAATAATGACGCGTCAGCCCCGACATACAGATGCCTATGGCATCCTGCGCCCCAGAGACATGGCCCTGTTTCTCAGGATCGTTCTCAAAGCAGAACAGCAGACGCGCCAGCATCTCCTCGTCGCCGTCGGGCAATTCGTAAGGCCATATCTTCTTCGCGGCATTGCGCGTCGACGTCGACATTCCGCCGCGCTCCATAAACTCCACCGTCGGTTCGATGCTTACGGTCAGCGCCCAGCCCGCCCCGTGTTCCGAGACATACGGCTGGTCGATCCAGGTTCCCGCCAAGTCGATGCGATACGGCAAGCGGCATTTCGCCTCACTGCGCAGCGAAGTCGTCGAACGGGCCTTAAGCCCCTCGTCGGGGATCCGGTCGAGCTCGATGTATTCGATGCCGCGCTCCTCGCACATGCGCCGCTTCTCCTCGCTGCCGCCGTCGGAATTCACCACGAACACGTCCGGCTTCACGCGATCCATTACCTCCAGGAAATCGAAAATCCCCGAGCCCGTGTTGATGAAAGCGTCCGTGACATAGCGGATAGCCTTCACCATATAGAGGCGCTCCCGCTCCGAGTAGATCGTCTTACGGTGTTTCAGCTCCTCGATCGTCTTGTCGGAACCTATGCCCACGTAGAGGTCGCCGAACCTGGCGGCCGACTTGAAAAACGCCACGTGCCCCGAGTGAAGCATGTCGTAACATCCTGAAACAAAAACCTTTTTCGCCATTCTCCCGATATATTGATAAAATTCGAACAGTGTTGATTTGACTTTAATTCTGATGATTTACAAAATTACACCATTTTCCCCACAATCTCAAATTAAATCTCCCGCAGAGCCCCTGGCCGCGCTATCGGGGTTATCGGAGTTATCGGAGTCCTCAGAGTTCTCCGATTCGCTCGTAAGCCAGGGCAATCGGAGCTGTCAGAGCAGGCAGGTTCCTCGAAAAGCGCCGGAGGCGCGATGTTTTTACACCCCCCGGTGTAAGCCGGGGGACGGAAGTGTCCTCCTCCCCCGTGTTTCGAGCCGCAGGCGAGAAATCTCTTGGCGCCAGACCGATTGCTAATTGCTAATTACGCATTGCTAATTGCACCGAAGGCCGCCTCCCCTTGCGGGAAAGCAGCCTTCGGTAATGCAATATATGAATATAAATTTCTTCTAACTCCTTTCGTGAGAAGAACCCTTTTGCTTTTCGTGATCCTTATATTGTATCAGAGTCCTTTCATAATAGATATGATCCCCGTTCTCGTCGCGGTAATCATCCTTCGGCGTCTCCCGTCTCGTCGACGACTTCCACCAGACCGTAACCAGCCCTACCAGCACCACAAACAGCAATAAGGCAATCAATAATAATGTCAAGGTATGCATTGTGTCTTAAAATAAATTCAAAAAAATAAACGGCATCGTAATCCGGCCGCCTGTTTACATATCCACCTCTCCCTCGGCGCCCTTCGCCGCGAAATTCGGGTCGTCGAATTTCTCGAACACCGAATGCTTCGACTTGAATTCCGGCACCGTGCGCTTCATCAGCACCACCATTTCCGGTATCATCACGCTCCGCGAAAGCCTGTCGAGCACCGCCACCACTGCGTCGGCCTCGTCATAGCTGTAGTCGCGCACCTTCGCCACGAAGATGCGGTCGTGCTCCGTCGGTATCGTGTTCTCCTTCGTTGCTAATACCTCCTCATAGAGCTTCTCCCCCGGGCGCAGTCCCGTGTACTCGATCTTTATATCCGTGTCAACCTCATATCCGGCGAGATGGATCATCCGCTTCGCTAAGTCGGAGATAAGCACCGGCGTACCCATGTCGAACACGAATATCTCCGTCCCCTTAGCCATCGTCGCCGCCTCCATCACAAGCCGGCACGCCTCCGGAATCGTCATGAAGAAGCGGCGGATGTTCGGATCCGTAACCGTCACAGGGCCTCCCTTCTCGATCTGCTCCGTGAAACGCGGAATCACCGAACCGTTCGAGCCGAGCACGTTGCCGAAACGCGTCGTCACGAACGTCGTCTTCCCTCTCTTCGAGCCATGCTCGATCGCCAAGCCTAAGCTCTGCACGTAAATCTCCGCCAGGCGCTTCGTGCAGCCCATGATGTTCGTCGGGTTCACCGCCTTGTCGGTCGAGACCATCACCATGCGCTCCACATCATATTCCACACACTTGTCGGCAACGTTCTTCGAGCCGATCACGTTCACCAATACCGCCTCGCAGGGATTCTCCTCCATCAGCGGCACATGCTTGTAGGCCGCCGCGTGGAAAACAACCTGCGGCCTGAACTTGCGGAAAACGTAATCCAGACGCTCCTGCTGGCGCACGTCGCCGATCACCGGCGTGAACTTCAGGTCCTTAAAATTATCCTCGAACTCCAGACGCACGTTGTGGAGCGGCGTCTCCGCGTTGTCGAACATTATAAGCTCCCCTACGCCCAATCCCGCAAGCTGGCGGCAGAGCTCCGAGCCGATAGAGCCCGCGGCGCCCGTGACGAGCACGCGCTTGCCTGCAAAATTATCGTGGATCTCATCCATCGAGATCTTGATCTCCGAGCGCCCGAGCAGGTCCTCGATGCGTATCTTGCGGATGCCCCCCGAAAGCAGTTTTCCCTCCGGCATCTCGTCGATCGCCGGCGCGATGAAGAGCTTCAGTCCCGCCTCGCGCGCCATCTCGATCAGGCGGTCCTGCTCGTCGCGAGCATCCTTCTGATAGGCGAAGAGAATGCCCGTGATGTCATACTTCCGCTTCAGGTCCGCCAAGTCGCGCTCCTTCGTGAAATGATAGATCGGCATTCCCAGCAGCAGGTTGCTCTTATCGATCTTGCCGTGGACGATGAAACCCTTCACGTCATAATGCTTCGACTGCTGCAGGCGCGTCACTATAGCCGCCGACTTGTAGCCCGCGCCATAGACCAACACCCGCGCCAGCGTGTCGTCCTGGCGGATGTTGCGCGACACGATGCGGTATACGCTCGCCATCAGCACGCGTATAAGCAGCAGCGCGCTGAACGTCACCAGGAAATCCATCGCCACGAGCGTCACGATGGTCATGATGTTCATCGACACAGTGAAAGCCACCGTGGCCACGCCAAGGATTATTTCCTTGAAGAACACCGCCACGCTGATCTGGCCGAACTCCTTGAGCGTCGAATAGCGGATCACCGACCGGTAGGTATGGGTGAAGAAGAACGAGAACCCCGACGCCAAGAACGCCCCTAAGAGCCACACGATCAGGAACCGGGCGTTAAGCGCCGGGCCACGCGAGACGATCTGCAGGAAAATCAACACACAGACAGACGCTATGAGAGAGACCACAACGTCCATCGCAAGAACAATCGACGACCGCAGGTAGCGGTCGTTCATCTTCCTACGCAACGACATAGTTTATAAAGATTTAAAGAAAATTTCGATTAAGATATTTTGACAGCGGTACGAGGATGTATCGATTGTAGGGACGCACCTTCCCGCAAACGCTGTAGGGACGCACGGCTCGTGCGTCCGCCTGACAGACAGAAGATTAATATTTAGGCAGGAGCCTGAATAATTTTGAATGTTGAATTTTGAATTTTGAATTGGCTGACGCCTATTGGGTTTTAGGCAGGGGTACAGGAGGACATAATATTGTTCTACTGTACTCCTGTCTTTTATTTTCATGCTTCTGTCTTGGGCGTCCTATACTTAGTTTATTAGTACAGGAGCGCCGCGGTGTCGCATCGTCAGCAGTCCCGTCCCGGGACTCCGATATCGAAGGCCTCCGCCGTCCTTCGCTTGCGCCCAATTGCGAATTCCTAATTGACGCAAATTGAAAATTTAGAGTTTGTATTGACAAAAATATTATGTAACTTTACAAAATCTAAAGTACAACTTTAAAATATTTAAAGTATGCCCCAATATATTCATCGTGAACTTTCGTCAAAAATAACGGAATCCATAAAGTTATTTCCCGTAGTTGGGATCACCGGACCGCGCCAGTCGGGTAAGACCTCACTCTGCCGCCATCTGTTTCCCGATTATACTTATGTAAATCTTGAGGATATACTTTATAGAGCGGCAGCCCTGCAGGATCCCGTAAACTTTGTAAATCAATTCGGTTCGAAAGTAATATTTGATGAAGTGCAGAATGTGCCGGAACTGTTCTCAATGATACAGACACGCGTTGACGAAGATCCCGAAAGACGATTTATACTCACCGGTAGCTGCAATTTCACTCTTATGCGCCGTATAAGCCAGTCGCTTGCCGGAAGAATAGCGCTTTTCACCTTGCTGCCTTTTTCCTTTTCAGAAATGAGCCGGGAAATCGACCTTTCGGCACTTACTACACCCGAACTGATGGTAAGGGGACAATATCCGCGCATTGTCATGTCGGATGCTTCGACCAATCTATATTATAGCAGTTACTACCAGACCTATATCGAACGAGATGTGCGTGATCTTTTAAATATCAAGTATTTTCTGAAATTCGACAAGTTTGTGCGACTCATGGCCGCCCGTGTAGGCTCAGAATTCAACGCATCAGCCATATCGCGGGAGGTAGGCGTTAGTTCTCCGACAATCAGCGAATGGCTTTCCATCCTGTCGCTTTCATATATAGTATATAGCGTACAACCGTATTCCGGCAATCTATCCAAACGACTCACCAAAATGCCCAAAATATACTTCTACGACACCGGTCTCTTATGCTATCTTCTCACCCTCGATAATAAAGACATCCTGGAGAAGTCGCCACAATATGGAGCCATATTCGAAAATCTCGCAATGGGCGAACTGATGAAACAGCGGATAAACAAGGGGGAACGCCCCGAACTCTACTTCTACAGAGAAACCTCCGGAAAAGAAGTCGATGCGTTGGTCAACGAAAATGGTAAAATAAACCTGTATGAGATCAAATCGGGCAAGACCTTTAAAACAGAATATACCGCCAACATGGAACTATTGGCCAGGAAACTGCCGAATGCCGGCTTAAGCACGGTAATATGTGATGCTCCAAGTCTCCCGCCCCTTCTCCTCAACATCCGCAACATCTAAGAAACTGTCCTCCTGTACTCCTGTACTCCTGTCTAAAGCCCAATAGGCGTCAGCCCAATTCAAAATTCAATATTCAAAATTAATTGATGCCCTCCTGTACTCCTGTCTAAAACTCCGCGACGCTGCCAATTTCTAATTACACATTCTTAATTTCTAATTGGCAAAGCTCCTGTCTAATCCCTCGCGCGTCAGCCAATTCAACATTCAAAATTCAACATTCAAAATTACCCCCGGTAGGCTCCGTTCTTGAATTCCATGATCACCGTGCCGCTTTCCAGCGAAACCGTGTTATGCCACTCCCCTTTCGGAATCTGAAAACCATACACGCCATATTTCGGCCCAACGAGCACGCGCTTCACGACCTCGCCGTTATCATCATAGATCGCCTGTTCTATAGAGCCACGGATAACGACAACCGTCTCCGACGATTCTAAGTGGCGGTGCACCGGCACCTCCGAGCCCGGCTCGATCGCGTTCAGCATCCGCTGCGAACTGTCCTCCGCCGAATCCCGCAGATCATAATTCTGCCTCAGCCGCGGATTCTCCTTCGCCCGCTCCGTCAGCTCATCCAAAAACTTCCCGTCAAAACAATCCATGTCAAAAATATCGAATGATTACAAGAATATAACGAAAAGTTATTCGATATTATTCTTAATCACATCGACAATATAGCGGACATCGTCCTCGGTGACGTATGGGCCTGCCGGGAGGCAGATGCCCGTCGCAAACAATTCCTCGCTGACACCGTTCGTGTATGCCGGAGCATTCCTATAGACAGGCTGCTTGTGCATCGGCTTCCACAGCGGACGAGCCTCAACGTTGGCAGCGTCAAGCGCAACACGCAACGCCTCCACGTTGGCGTTCGGCTGACAGTCGGTCACTGCCGTCGACACCGCATGCGTCACGCCCGCAGCACCGCCCACAGCACCGGTAACAACCGCATTATAGGCATTCTCCTGACCCTTGATCTTCAATTCCGAATCAAGCGTAGCCGCGCATAGCCAGAAATTCGAATCATACTCCGGCCCCGGATTCTGATGCATACTGATACCCTTCACATCCTTAAGCAGTTCGCAATAAAGAGCCTGCACACGCTTATGATGGGCGATATGTTCATCGACCACGGTCATCTGGCCGCGACCGATACCCGCGCAGATATTGCTCATGCGGTAGTTATAACCGATCGCCTCATGCTGATAATACGGATACGACTCACGCGCCTGCGTGGCATACCAGAGAATCTCGCGGGCCTTATCCTCGTCAGGACAAATCAACGCGCCGCCGCCGGAAGTCGTAATCATCTTGTTACCGTTGAACGACAGAACGCCATACTCGCCGAAAGTTCCCAACGCCTGACCGTTATACATCGAGCCGAAGCCCTCGGCTCCATCCTCGATCACCGGAATCTCATAACGGTTTGCGATTTCCATGATTTTATCAATCTGATACGGCATACCGTACAGAGCCACCGGGATTATGGCCTTCGGCTTCTTTCCAGTCTTCTCGATACGGTCCTTTATCGCAGCCTCGAGAAGTTCAGGATCCATATTCCACGACTCCCTTTCCGAATCAATGAACACCGGAGTAGCTCCGAGATAAGTGATCGGGTGACTCGACGCGCAAAACGTGAACGACTGCACAAGTACCTCGTCGCCGGGCTTCACGCCGCAGGCAATCAGCGCAAGATGCACTGCCGCCGTACCCGCCGAAAGACAGACAACCTTCTTGTCAAGAGGAGCCTTGTCCTCGCGTTTATTCACGAACGCCTCGAGGTCATGCTCAAAAGCAGTGACGTTCGGCCCCATTGGTACCACCCAATTAGTGTCGAACGCCTCCTTAATAAACTCCATCTCCCTGCCGCTCATGTGAGCCAGACAGAGATATATACGCTCTTTTTTCATTATTCTTATGCGATGTTAAGGTAATCCAATAATTCCCCGACATTTGACATCCAAATTGTAGGTTCAAACGGAGATTTATTAGGGACTTGTTTATGAATATTTTGGCCATTATCTATGACGCCAATTGTTTCCCATCCCATTTGATTAGGTGATATGAAATCCTTTAATGGATTATCGCCTACATAAAAGAATCTTTTTTTATCCGGATTTCTATTGACAATGATGCAATAATTATCTTCACAAGGTTTTTCAGAACCCAATTCTTCTGAAATAATTATATTATCATTTTTAATAAATTTGTCAATTCCTAAAGATTCTATTTTGTTCCTTTGAGTAATACTACGACCATCTGTAATAAGGCCTAAAGTAATGTCATGAGATTTTAAGACGTTCAGGACATCTGATGTCACGCTATCTAATGATATAAGTGGCTTATGAAATCGATACCATTCCAAAAGCTGATTCACCCCTACTTTTCCATTAGTCCAGTCACAACATCTCTCGAAAACATTATTTCCACTTAAATAATCTTTCCACATCAAGACAAAGCGAGCATCTGCTTCTTTAGATGAGCTACTGATTTTATTTGAAATAAATCTGAATCCACTTTTAACGAAATCTATTTCCTTATAAAGGGTATCATCCAAGTCAAAAGCTACGAAAATATCACTCATAAAAAATTACTTGTGAATCATAACGCAACATGATAGTATTATCTCTCCAATCATTAATGAATTCAATATTCTTGCCTTCTATATATTCTTCAATCATCATTTGAGGGAAATTTCCCCCAGCATAATAAGACAAAGGATAGCCACCTCCAAATCTTGGATTTATTTCTATCCCAATGACATCATTATTCGAATTATTATAAAATACTTGAATACATATACATCCTCTTACCCCGGGAAGATGATTCATTTTATCTTTAAGATATTCAACCAGGAAATTTTTTCTGGCAGCTCCTTTATTTACTTCTCCGGCCCTGATTTCCAAACGTTCCCGAGGTATGATAGATTTCACAAAACCGTTCTTATCATAATACATATCGACAGTGAATTCTGAATATTTTGTTTTATCTACCAATTCCATGAAAATCAACTTTTCATCACTTAAGATTTCATCTGTCAAATCATTCTTTGTTTTAATAATATGAATATTCGTGCTTAGAGAGCCATCGTAAGGTTTCGCAAACATCGGAAACTTAGGATTATATTTATCATAAATTTCAGGATTCCGAATTCCCAAATCACTAAATAAATTCATTGTCTTACGCTTGTCCCGGCAGATAGAAACAAACTCAACGTCAGGAACCATAATCTCAATTCCTTCTTCTGAAAATTTCAATCTATTTTCTGCTAAACAAGATAATTCCGTATCAATAGTAGGGATGACCAATCTGACATTATTATCTTTACAAATTCTCAATAAATTATCTATATAATCTGCAGATGTTACTCGAGGAACAGGGAAAGACTTGTCTGATAAATGGCAGGCAGGCGCCATTATAGGATTTAAGTCGACCGTAAATATCTTTGCTTGAGGATAATGTAGTTTAAGCTCCTTTTTAAACTCCTTTAAAAGTTCTACACGTTTCCCCGCAGAAGTTATAAGAATATTATATTTATTTTCCAATTTATCTGACATTATTTATTATAAATCTTTCCAAATCGCTTAACATTTCATTTTTGATTTCTCAATTCTGTAATCTTGAAATCATTATATTCTTATCACGAATATCATTTCAATTAGTGCCATCAAAATATTCCATAGTGGCACAAGTCTCGGAAGAGATATCTGCTCTCTTTATCACCTTTTTTATTGTCGTTGCAATGACCTTGCAATCTGTTATAAATGATATATGGTCAACATACCATACATCAAGCTCGAATTTTTTCTTCCAAGATATCGCATTGCGCCCATGACACTGAGCCCATCCCGTGATTCCGGGACGGACCTCATGGCGTCTCGCCTGTTCTTTTGAATAGAGAGGAAGATATTGTACTAAAAGTGGCCGGGGACCGATAAGCGACATGTCTCCTTTTAAAACATTCCATAACTGAGGCAATTCATCTATCGATGTTGAACGAACGAATCGACCTACTTTAGTGAGACGTTGAGCATCCGGCAATAAATTGCCATCGGCATCCCGCTCATCCGTCATAGTCTTAAACTTAACGACCTTGAAGATTTTTCCATTCTTGCCGGGTCTCTCCTGAAAGAAAAATGCTCCAGCACCCTTATTAGCAAAATGCAACCAGACCGTCACAGCAGCCAATGGCACTGACAGCACGAGCAACGCACTGCCAGAACTTACAATGTCAATAGCACGCTTGAAAAAATTTTTATACAGATGCACGACTGCTGTTTTTAATTGAGTGATTTGCAGATAATATCCGTTACCTTATCGACTGTGTAGTTGTCAAGAAGGAACTGCAATCCCCTTTTCCCCATTTCTTCAATAAGTACAGGATTACTTGAAAGTAAATCCATGTTATGCATGAAAGATTCAAGATCTCCGCTTTTACTCCACTTTCCGAATCCCTCTTTCTCAGCAATTCGCCCCATATCAGTTGCCGTATCCGTTGCGAGAAGTACAGGCATTCCGTTTTCAAGATACGATAGAAGGCGGGATGGATAGTTAGGAATTGTGAAACGAGGGTCAAGAAATATCAATCCTACGTTTGCGGCACGATTCAAGCGGTCATACTTATCTTTCGGGAGACCTGCTAAAAGCGTTGCGTTTTTCGGAATATGACTCTTAAACCATGAGTCCATTCTGGAATACTCCGTACCGCTTCCCACAATGACTATATGACTGTTGCTATTGTTTTCATTTGCCTCTACAACTTTGAGCAAAAAGTCAACACCTTGTGGCTTTCCGAGATTACCTCCATAAATAAAGACTGTCTTATCAACCGGGATTCCGATATTTGATAATATCTCCTTTTTATCATTTAATGAAAGTTCGTCAATTTTTATAGGATCAACAGCATTAGGGCAAACCTCGACTTTAATGGGATCGACCTCAGGATTATGATTAATAACATAATCACAGTTTGCAGGAGACATACACCCTATTTTATCTGAAATTTGATAAAGACGTTCTTCTTTTTTGCGGAACATCTTATGCAATAGACTTCCTTCTTTCATCATCCCGAGATCAACGGCATTCTGAGGGAATATATCCTTAAGCATCAGATAACTTCTGCAACCGCAACGTTTTTTTACTCCTTCTATAACTTTATTAAACGTAATGGGAGGAGTGGCATAAAGGACTAAATCAAAATCGACATTTTCCCAATATTTCCGTATCGCTCGATTGAATTGAGATTCGAGGAGCAACGTGCCAATCCCCTTTTCTATAATATTGGTTTTCTGAATATTGAGAGTCTTGACTTTAAGAATGTGACAATTCAAAGATTCTATAAGATGAGTGGATTGACCAAAACGTCTTTCTACTGGAGAGGCAATATAAACCTCGTCCCCACGCTTGATAAATTCCCGCATAAGGTCGGAATAGATCCCTCGCTCATTCACATCATCGAAGCGGGATAACGACAGAAATAGAATCTTCATTATAAATTACTCCTTTCGCCAGACCATTTTGTTGACGACAGTGACATAGCTTTGGATAAGCTTCACTACGATATTGCTGACATTCTCGCCGACATATACATCAACCGGAGTTCCGTGATCGCCGTTCTTATTCATCTCCAAAGCCGTGTCGACAGCCTGCAGCAATGATTTTTCATCAATGCCGGCAAGTATGAAACCCGCGTTATCAAGAGATTCCGGGCGTTCTGTAGATGTCCTAATGCAGATAGCCGGGAACGGATGGCCAACGGAAGTAAAGAAACTTGACTCTTCGGGCAATGTTCCGGAATCGGAAATGACAGCAGCGGCATTCATCTGCAGGCAGTTGTAGTCATGGAATCCTAAAGGCTCGTGCCTGATCACTCTCGGATCGAGTTTGAAACCGGACTGCTCCAAGCGTTTGCGACTGCGCGGATGACAGCTGTAGAGAATAGGCATGTCATATTTCTCCGCGATGGCGTTTATCGCATTAAACAGCGAGAGGAAATTTTTCTCGGTGTCTATATTTTCCTCGCGATGAGCTGAAAGAAGAATGTATTTTCCTTTTTCAAGTCCAAGACGATTGTGGATGTCGCTTGCCTCGATATCGGCCAAGTTCTGATGAAGCACCTCCGCCATCGGTGAACCGCTCACGTATGTGCGCTCCTTCGGCAGTCCACAGTCGGCGAGATATCTTCTGGCATGCTCCGAATAACAGATATTTACGTCAGAGATAATATCCACGATTCTACGGTTCGTCTCCTCCGGCAGACATTCATCCTTGCAACGGTTACCGGCCTCCATATGGAAAATCGGAATATGAAGGCGTTTGGCGGCTATTGCAGAAAGACATGAGTTTGTGTCGCCAAGAATCAGCAAAGCATCCGGCTTTGTCGCCGCCATCAACTTATACGAGCAGTTGATGATATTGCCAACAGTTGCACCGAGATCATCCCCCACGGCATCCATATAAACCTCCGGATCACCGAGTTTCAGATCCTTGAAAAATACGCCGTTGAGGTTATAATCGTAATTCTGGCCTGTATGGGCAAGAATTACATCGAAATACTTGCGGCATTTGTTGATAACGGCAGCCAGTCTGATAATCTCCGGCCTTGTCCCGACAATTATCAGCAGCTTCAACTTCCCGTTATCCGCAAAGACAATATTTGAATACTCAGTCTTCATTATTTAATGTAGAATTTAGACAGAAGCACATAAGAACATATTTTCTTTAAATTCAGTACAGATTAACTTATGTGCCTTTTGTGCTTATGTCTTTATTTTTGACAGAAGCACATAAGAACATTTTTCTTTAGATCCGTACAAAAAATTTTGTGACTTTTGTGCTTATGTCTTCTTTATTTTTCTGACAGAAGCACATAAGAACATATTTAATTTGTCTGTACAAAACCTTGTGTGCTTTTTGTACTTATGTATTTATTTTTCTGACAGAAGCACATAAGGACATATTTCTTTAGACCTGTCAAAACTTCTGTGCTTTTTGCGCTTATGTCTTTATTATTTGGTTATTCAATACATTTATGCTACTTTTGAGCATGGATGCTGAAAAATTGATAAAAAGTGTGATTGATGCTTGCTATCAGGTTCATAATGGACTCGAAGCAGGGTATCTTGAATCTGTGTACAAAAATGCTTTGTTGTATGAACTGTCATTAAGAGGGTTTACAGCTGAGGAGGAAGTAGAACTGAGAGTAAGATATAAAGGTCATGAAGTTGGAAATTTCAAGGCAGATATCATTATTGAAAATTGCCTTATCATTGAACTCAAAGCCGTTCAGACCCTAACAGTCCACCATGAACTACAATTGGTAAACTATCTTACCTGCACTGGGATAGATAATGGGCTTCTCGTGAACTTTGGAAGCGATAAGCTCCAAATTAAACGGAAATACAGACTGTATCAACCCGGAAAATTTTGACAGAAGCATATTTTTAGACAAAAGCACATAAGGACATATCTTCTTTAAATTCTGTACAGATTAACTTTTGTATCTTTTGTATTTATGTCTTATTTTATGACAGAAGCACATAAGGACATATTTTCTTTAAATTCTGTACAGAATAACTTTTGTGCCTTTTGTGCTTATGTATTTATTTTTCTGACAGAAGCACATAAGAACATATTTTTAGATTTGTCAAAAACTTTTGTGCTTTTTGGGGCTTATGTCTTTAAACCTTATCGAAATATGTATCTGGCCGTGAGGGATCGAAGATTTCGTTACAATACATGACGGTTACAAGATCTTCTGTATCCGAGAGGTTTATGATATTGTGTGTATAGCCCGGAAGCATGATGACAGACTGTATCTTGTCTCCGCCGACTTCGAAGTTCAAAACCTCATCTCCCCCTTCCTTGCGCATCTGTATCAGTCCATGGCCTTTCACCACAATAAACTGCTCCCACTTCGTATTGTGCCAATGCTCTCCTTTCGTTATCCCCGGCTTCGAGATATTGATGCTAACCTGACCGCAATTCAGAGTATGCACAAGTTCCGTAAAACTGCCTCTTGCATCCTCATTCATCTTTAAATCGAAAACGGCCTTCTCCTTTGGCAAATATGATAGATATGTCGAGAAAAGACGTTTGGTAAAACTGTCTGCCGGAATCTCCGGGATCATCAGCGTTCGAGGCATCTCGGCGAACTTGCGCAACAAGTCGACGATTTCTCCTAATGTCGCTTTAAAAGTCACCGACACCGCGCAGTATTTGCCATCCTCCTTGATTACTGTCTCCACTCCATCGAATTCGCAATGATGCTCCTTCCCTTGCAGAGCAAGGATCATTTCGTCGACAAGATCGTCGATATAAAGCAATTCGAGCTCCACCGAAGGATCGTTGACCAGAATAGGCAAATCGTTGGCGATATTATTGCAGAAAGTCGCTACTGCTGAATTATAATTCGGTCGACACCATTTTCCGAAGAGATTCGGGAAACGATATACAAGCACTTTCGCGCCTGTCTCATCGGCATATTTGAAGAAGAGTTCCTCACCCGCTTTTTTGCTCTCACCGTAAGGATGTCCCGCATATCTACCGAGGAGCGTAGCCTGAATGGAGCTACTAAGCATCACAGGGCATTTGTTCCCGTGTTTCTTAAGTGTATCTAAAAGCGTGGAGGCAAACCCGAAATTTCCCTTCTTAAAATCTTCGGGATTCTCCGGACGGTTCACCCCCGCTAAGTTGAAGACAAAATCCGCCTCGCGGCAATAGCGGTCTAGATCTTCCGGAGTCGAGTCGATATCATACTCGAAGACCTCCTCTATCTCGACAGGATAGTTTCGGGCCTTTCCGTCGCGGATATTTTTCAGTTGGGCACAAAGGTTCTTACCTACAAAACCCTTAGCACCTGTAACAAGAACTTTCATTACTCCGATCTGATCTCGCGTTTAGTGTCGGCATCGATCATGCCGAGGTCTGCCTGGATGAAACGCAGTCTCATCAGTTGCTCTTTCATCCCCTCCACATCAAGTCGACGGGTGTTGTGGCTATGGTAATCCTCAATCTTAGCTACCTCCTCATTACCCTCAGTGAAGAACTTGTCATAGTTCAGGTCGCGCGTATCGCAGGGAATACGATAATAATCGCCCATGTCGATCGCCTTAGCCATCTCCTCGCGGGTAACGAGAGTTTCATACAGTTTCTCGCCATGGCGCGTACCGATTATCTTCACCTCTGTCTCGCCATACTTCGGATCAACCTTAGCATAAATCTGCTTAAGAGCCTCGGCGAGAGTCGAGAGCGTTGCAGCAGGAGCTTTCTGAACGAAAAGGTCGCCGTTGTGACCGTGAGTGAAAGCATAGATAACAAGATCAACCGCATCATCAAGGGTCATCATGAAGCGGGTCATCTCCGGGTCAGTAATGGTGATAGGATTCCCCTCCATCATCTGGTCAACCCAGAGAGGTATCACCGAACCGCGGCTTGCCATCACGTTTCCGTAACGCGTACAGCAGATTGTAGTCTGAGCCCCTTCACCGAGTTCCCGACCTTTCGAAATAGCCACCTTCTCCATCAACGCCTTTGATATACCCATCGCGTTGATAGGATAAGCCGCCTTATCGGTAGAAAGCACTACGACATTCTTCACGCCATGCTCGATCGCAGAGAGAAGAACGTTGTTTGTACCCTCCACGTTAGTGCGGGTAGCCTCCATCGGGAAAAACTCACAGCTCGGCACCTGCTTCAATGCGGCGGCCGAAAAAACATAGTCGACACCGCGCATTGCGATATCGACCGACTGTTTATCCCTGACGTTACCGATGTAATATTTAACTTTAGGATTCTGCAACTTATGTCGCATGTCATCCTGTTTCTTCTCATCGCGACTGAAGATTCTAATCTCCTTAATATCGCTGTCCAGGAACCTGCGCAAAACCGCGTTCCCGAATGACCCGGTTCCCCCTGTAATCAGTAGAACCTTATCCTTAAATATCGACATAATTCGAATTATTTACGAATCCGTTTATCTAACCCTAAAATAGTATAAAGCTTTATACCCAACTGGAAAGCCCATTGGTTATTTTTGTACTTCCGTATGGTATGAGGCATATCATGATAACTCATTAATTCCTCCTCTGAAATTTTCAATCTCTCCGCAACCTGTCTAAAAAGTTGTTTTGATTCCTCTTCGCTTAATGGTGGATTATCGAGTATTTTCAATGCCTCATCTCTCGTAATCTGGCCTGTTATTATCAAACTTGACAGCCAAGCGATTCGGATATCACATCCGAATCTTGTCGGACTCCACCATCCTTCAAGAAACTTTGTCAGGAGATCTTCAAAATGCTTCTGGCCATATTGCTCATAACCATATTCATCTGCTAAAGTCTGAATCATTTGTTTTTTTGTAAGAGGAATAAGATTCAATAATTGCAAAGTCTTGATTCCTTTCACATAAGGAAGCCAGAATTTATGATGGAATCCTGTTGTATAAGTATAATTATGTGTTTTTACGTTGCCGTTTTTCTTTAATACATCTTTAATATACGTTTTGTCGCCTGTTGGTCCAGCACCAACATACCAGGACGCAGGATTTGCGACAACCTCAGTAGCGATGTTGTAACCATTTAGAATGTACTTTACTCCTATTTCTTTAGCAAATCGATCCACCATTGCAATGAATGCGTGATCCTGAGGAGCATCCAATGCGGCATGTCCCGTTTTAAAGAACGCTATCTGCATTTGTCTCATTTCTTCCGGATCAAGAATCTCAGTATGGAGTTTAACACCGAGCTTACTACAAACCTTGTTTAAATTTGAAACAGTTACTGGTAAATCCCATCCAGCATCAACGTGAAAAACAAATGGACGAAGTCCCCACTCTTTTACGGCCATGTGGAGAAGGAAAGTACTGTCTAATCCGCCTGATAAACCAATTAAACAATCATATTCTTTCCCCTTTCCTGATTCTTTTATATCTGAAATTATTTTTGAAAGTTCCTGTTCATGTCCATGACCATGATTCCACCAGGGAGCAATTCTGTCCTCATATTCTCGACAGCGATTGCATACACCTTTTTCATCAAAAATTATGTCACGATCAGTTGTATCCATGACGCAACGGGTACATCTTTGATATTGTCTATCTGCATTCATTTTATATAGCTTATAAAATTAATTATTAATTCTTTCTTGTGTTTATAAGGAGTTCCTCATAAAGATCAATGTATTTTTTAAATTGATTATCCATATCAAAGTTCTCCATAACCCTTTTTCTACATTCCCTTGAGAATTCGGATTTACAAGCTTTTTTAATAATTGAAATTGCATTTAATACTCCTTCAATATCTCCTGGATTTACAATTATCCCCGTTTTAGGAGAAATTAATTCTGGACTTGCCGTACAATTGTAAACTATTCCAGGACTACCACATGCCATTCCTTCTACGGTAGTTAAACCAAACGTTTCCTGATATGATAAATTCATTACAATATCTGCGCAAGAATACCATTCTGCAAGTTCAATTGCATTGTTGGTCCTTGAAAGGGCTAAGATATTGGGAGGAAGATATTTTCGCTGCCCTTCGGTAATTCCAATAAGGACAAGTTTTTCATTTTCCATTAATCTTTTACTAATCTCTATGTAATCCAAAAGTCCTTTTGAATCGGACCAGGAAGTTGCGGCTGCGAGCAAAATGAACTTATCCTCTAACCCATATTTTTCTTTATTTTTACTCTTACGTGGCAAAAATACATTTGTATCAATTCCATTAGGAATAACTATATGATCTTTTTTTGATAAAAAAGATTGTGAAACCAATTTGTCCAACCAATAAGAAACAGAGACTATCGTAAGGTTTTCAATTGATGACGTTAATTCATTTTTAATAATCCAATTCTTTTTTGAATTATCAAATAGCACCGAACGAGGATAAGTATTTTTTAAATCACAACTCCCGCATCCTCTTTTCCATTTCTCACAGTGTATCTTCTCGAAATAGGCGCAATGTCCCGTAAATCCCCAACAATCATGTTGGGTCCATACAACTGGTTTTTTATAATCCTTTAGAAACTCAAATAGTACTTTATAATTAAGGTAATAACCATGAATACAATGCAATTGGATAATATCTGGATTGATGTTTTTAATTTTATCAATAAGTTGATAAGTATATTTAGCGCCTGTTAATCCATGATTATCCAATAACAAGCTATTTAAGATATTAAGATATTCCCCTTTTCTTGTAATAGCGGGAATTGGAATTTGCTCTGATTCTCCAATATATCGAGAACCATGAACCATATATGTTCTCCACCCTCTTTGTCTGGCAAGAATTGCAATATTTTCAGCAATCTTCCCGGTAGATCCAATACCCAAGCAGGAATCTATCTGTAATAATTTTGGCATAAATATTCAAAAGATTTCTATCAAAATCGCCACTTTTAAATCATAAAATATCAAAATATCTACGAGAAATCAATTTCATGATTAACTGAATCCGACCCTTATTCCCTACAGAAAAACCATAACGAATAATTTTCATTAATCTGATAAAATTATTATCCATTTTTAGGTTGGAATAAACATCTAATAGTTCTCTGTCTTTCCCTGATAAATCTTTTTCATAAGTATTTTTAAATTGACTTATACAGTCATAAATACTTTTAGATACTACATATTTCTTTTTTAACCCTGAAAAACCTTTAATCAATCTCCTTATTTTGCAATTATCTATATTTCCAGAAACATTATTTGAATGTTGCCTATATAAGAAAAGAGGAATTTCAGTAAAAAATATTTGGCCGAAACTGCAAGCAATCAAAGACATCAAATGATCGTGCATATTCAAAGGGCCCTTGTATGCCAACATCTTTTCACGCATTTCACCATTAATCATAGCACGGCTACCATGTATTCCTCCATTTATAAACAAAAGTTCCTTCAAATTATGTATTTTATAATCCAATTTTCCGAATAATTCATTTGTTTGAGAATTATAAAGATATCCAGAGGAAAATAAAGCTGCTGGTCTATAGTCTTCAGGGAACAAAGACAACATGGTCGATAGTTTATTCTCAAACCAAATATCATCTTGATCACAAAAACAAATTCTATCTGATCCGGAATAATTCAGAAGATGCATAAAATTTTTTGCAGGACTTTTAAATTTGATTCCATCTTCTATTAGAACTATTCTATCATCGTTTTTTGATAAATTTTTAATAATGCTTACGGTATTATCAGAAGAGCCATCATCATGAATAATTAATCTCCAATTAGAATAAGTTTGTGCTTTAATTGAAAAAATCTGTTGGACTATATATAATTCTCCATTATAGGTAGCCATAAGAATATCAACACTCTGTTGATATTTCTTGGCAATGATTAATTCTTGATTTTCTGTCATGTATATTAATAATAAAAAAGGATATATATATAAACCAGATATAATCAAATGCGTTAATGTAAGGATTCGTCGCATTACTAACTAAGAAAATAGTTAACATTGTTACAGTCGCAATGGAATAAAGCCTCAATTGTTTGTCATATATAATTACTTTTATCAGCCATATGAAAAGAATTATAAATTGCACAATATACCAAACAAACCCGAACAATCCCCCCTCAAAAAGTTTAGCATGATAGGATAACTCATAAGTTCCAGGGATATCTGATCTTGAAACAGAGGCATCAACTCCTGATCCATGTCCTAAAACTGGAGAATCCATCCATCCAGTTAATAGAGCCTCTCTCTGTAAAACTCTTGGTCCATCTGATGCTTCTCCAGTTTCTTTGAAAAAAACTCCCAAATCCTCCAATTTAAAGATTCCTTCCGATTTTAACCACATTAATGTAAATAATAATATTAAAACCAAGCCAAAACCTATTATTTTAAAAGACTTTAATAAGATTCTTCTTTCGTTTCTAGGAACATATTTTATGAAAAATAATAGAATCATAAAAAGAATAGCGAAGCAAAAGAAAAGAATTCTTCTTGAAGTGGCAAATATATATAAAATTCCCCCCAATAGAATTAACCAATCTACAATCTTCATTTCCTTTACTCTCATGAACATCAGAGTAATTAAGAAAAAATAAACTAAAAAGAAATCTACAATATTAGGAGATTCTATACAAATAAAGGGGAATCCTGGCCTTATTGAAGCTTTATAAAACATAAACTGGCCTTGGGGCTCAATAAGAAGATTAAACTTAAAAAAGGCCAATAATCCAATAATAATATTAATAACCAAACATAATTTTGAAATCTTTAGAAAAATCTTAAAATTGCTAAAATTAATGCATCCAGATAATAGCATATATAGAAAGGGCCAAAGAACATAAACAGCAAAATACGACATAGGTGCTGGATTTCCTGAAAGAATACCATGGAAAATTAAAAAGAAACCAAGAATAATATAACTGATCGTCCAATAAAAGGCTTTTTTAGACAAATAATAATTCGATGAATTACTAATTGTTAAAATAATGAGGGATATAATAATAAATAGTTTTATCCATTGATATCTTACTGGGAATAAATATAATAATCCCATTAAAACACATAATATAATACTAGATATTATTTTACCATTGAAATTGTTATCAGGAATTGCATACATGTCATGCTTCTTCTTATTCCTTGCAAATATGATAATTGTTGTATAAATTTATTTGATTGGGGGGATTGTTAACTGAAATCCAATTATTTATTATATACAAATTCATAAATTATATTTTCCAATCTCCCTTTATAAAATACAGGAGAAGTTAATCTTAATAGTGTATATATTAAGGTCATAAACTTGGAATGTTTGCATCTAGCAGATATAAGACCATGCTTTAAATATATATCCCATGCATTTAAATAAAGTCGAGATTTTATCATCTCTTTTAATTTTACATCATAAGAATATTGCATCCTTTCTACATAATGTCTTGGTATGATTAATTGTTTTTTTTCTACATTATCATTTTTACTCAATGACCCGCTCCTAATTTGATATCCATAAACTTCTTCATCTAAAAAAAAGACGCGATAACCAGCCTTAAAAACTTTATGCATAAATGGATCTTCTTCACAAAACTGATATCGCTCTTCAAATCCTCCAATTTCCTCCCATAGAGATTTTCTATAAAACAATCCCGGCCCTGGCACAAAAAGTCCTTTTAAATCCTCAATATACTGTTTTGGCAGTTCAAGCCGTATCTTAGGATAAAAAAATTTCTCATAATATCTTTTATTTTTTTCTGTTTCCTTTTCATCAGATCCGAAAAACTTTAACTTTCCAAATATTATTGAAGCATCCGGATTCATTTCTGCATATTGAATATATTTTTCAATAGTATATGGCAAAAATTTATCATCACCGGACAATAACTTTATCCATTCTCCTTGGCAAGCTCTTATGGCACGATTGCAATTTCCCGCAACTCCAGTATTTTTGTCAGTTGTAACTAATTCTACACGAATGAAACGACCTTTGTTTTTGTCAAGCCATTCACGACATAGCTCTACGGTATTATCAGTCGAACAATCATCCGAAATAATAAGTTCAATGTTTTCATACGTCTGAGCTTTGATGCTTTCAAGACCCTCAATGATATATTCTGACGAATTAAAGGTAATAACCGGGACTGATACCAATGGAGTATTCATTTTAATTCTGCTTATTGGAGAATATATTTTTCAGTTTTTTTATCTAACCATTTTGTTATTTGTCTTGTAATTCTTGTAAGACATAATAACCTTATTTTATCATATAATATTCCACAAATAAATACTACGACAATCGTTAGCAACATTATCAAAAACCATATTATGTATAGATAGTTCTGAAAAGCACAACTATCCCACTTCATCAATACACTAATTATAGGAGGAGTAATATGCAATATGTAAACAGTAAGAGTACTTTTACCTATAATATTAATAAAATTGTTAAAGAATACTTTTCTTTCGAAAACAAAGAATAATGCAAATGCCATTACAACATTTATAGGATTTGAATAGGCAAAAACTAATTCTCCTGGTATAATAATATACATAATAGTTACGATAATTGCTCCAACGATATATATTATTAACCCCCTGTTGCATGTAATCCACTTTTGAATCTTTCTTTTATATAAGAAAGCCGTTTGTCCTAACATATACATAAGAAGGAAATGGGTTAGCTCATATCCATGACCAAAACTAAGACACTTATTTTTGAGAATCCAATCAAACCCTATCTCTATAAGCCAAAATGTTATTGAAAATGGCAAAATTCGCTTTCCATATAATTTTATGAAAGAATTTAATATAGGAGATAAAAAAATCAACATGAGATAGCATTGGACATAATAACTTTCCTGGCCAAATGCTATTATGTTAATTATTAATGTTGAAACTGAAAAATTTCCATTATATATTGTTTCCATCAAATAACAAGGCACATACACCCACACAAGAATTGACCATATTGTAACTATATGCTTCCATTTGAAATTAACTCCATACCATCCAGTTATTACCAAAAAACAGTTCACACAGACAGCACTCAATGACTCAATAAAAGCCTGACTAATTGAGGGGAAATTAAAGTCTATCAATTTCTCAGGCATTCCTCCTAAAAACCATCCATTGAAATGAACTATAAGTACTAAGAAAGTAGCTATTATTCTGAATAGTTCTACTGATGAGTTCCTTTGATTAACTAATGTTTTGCTCATCTTGTATGGTTACAAAATTTAGATTTCAACTTAGAAAATATAATTTCTCTGATTTCAGTTAACTGTTGGACCTTAAGAAAGTAACTTATAATGATATAGGAAGACAATCCAATAATAAAACCAATCAGAAGCTGAACCAGACGTGTGTCAAAAAGATATGTCGACATCCAAACTATATAACCCATGATAGCAGTTGCAATGACAATCTTGTAAAAGATACGGAATTGAGCTTTCACCCCGAAATTGAACATTTTCCCTGGAAGATAGGCATTTATAAAATAGCAGATAAACGCTGTAATAAAATTTCCTATTACTATTGCCTCAACTCCAAGAGGGATTGTAATTGCCATTGTAATTATTGTCAATGGTAATTTAGAAAAGTCAAGTTTCATAAACAAGTCACTTCGACCTATTGCATTCAGAATATTCATGTTTAAGCTGCTTATCGGAGTAAACATTCTCGCAAAACATAGCCATTGCAGAAGAGGAACCGCAGGTAGCCATTTATCGGTTAGAAGCAAGGATATGAAAGGAGAAGCAAGGACCGCAAGTCCTGTCATAATTGGGAAAATAAAAAATGCTGTCATGCCAAGCATTTTTTCATACACTGCAAGCATCTGATCTTTATTATCCTGCAAGGAGCTTAACACAGGGAAAGTCACAGCATTAATCACTTCATTTGAAGTCATTGCAACCATATCGGAAGTTTGTACTGCCCTTGTATAATATCCTAACTCAGAAGAACGATATATCTTGCCGATAGCAACAGAATAAATCTCTCTCATTACAGTAGCCACAAAACCTGTCGCAAGCAGTTTACTGCCAAAATTCCATAGGCTTTTAAATGATTCTTTTGAGAATGATGCAGTAGGATGCCATTTTCCATAAAGCCAATAAACGAGGGTGCTAACACCTATAGATGTCATTTGCTGACCAACAAGTGCCCAGACACCATAACCAGAATACGCCATTAATATTCCGACAACACCGCTAAGAATTACAGCAGATACATTGACAAATGCAACTGAACGGAAATCAAGACTCGCAATCAAATTAGCCCTTTGCACAGTTGCGAAAGCTGATATTATGATATTGAGACCTAAAACACGAAGTATGGATGAAAGCTCATTAACATTATAGAATCTTGCAATCCAGGGTGCAGACAGAAAGAGAATAAGATAACATACGGCACTGACCCCAACGTTAAAATAAAAGGCTGTAGACATGTCCGATGCTGTACGATTCTTACGCTGTATCAGAGCCTGACTCATACCGCTGTCAATAAAGATATTGGCAACTGCGATGAAAACAAGAATCATACCGATCACTCCATAATCGGACGGCGACAAAATACGGGCTATAACTATACTTACAATGAAAGCGATAGCCTTAACACCAACTTTGTCAATGGCACTCCATAATATACCTTTTAAAGTTTTGCTTCTGAGTTCACCCATTACAAATCTTTCAATTCAAGGCTCTTTACCAAATCATCAACAATATTTTGCGAGGCAAACTTACCATTGGGTGGAAGTAATTTCGTCTTGACAAACTCCTTTCGTTTTTGTTCCTTAGGATCCTCTCCCTTAATAATTTGTTTTATGAATTCTTCAATCTCCGATTCCATCGATGCATGATAATAGTGCCCCAAAGCCTCCACAGCTAAATCATTGTATTGGTTCTCATAAGGAATTCCGTTATCAAGGTGCAAAGCTGGTTTCCCTGTAATAAGATATTCCAAAAGAAATGACCCTGAGTCGTGCATAATGGCATCAGAGGTAAGAAACAAATCTTCGTAGGCACCATCGCAAAGCATTCCGTTATCAAGACCTTCCCATTTTTTATAATACGCATCTGTCTTATCCTTACCCCATTTCAAATAAAGTCTGTTAATCAATAAGGGGTGAGGTTTAAATGCAATTTGAATACTGGCACTATATTTTATTGCAATTTCTAAGATACAATCATAAAATGATAAAAAAGTTCCAAATTGTATCATGCAGTAATCATCAATTGTATGATGTGGAGCCCAAATAATTCTTTTTACCTTTCTATCCTTAATTTTCCAAACATCCGACGGGACATAATTAATATCAATATATTTGTCAATGCCTGGATACCCCGTAACAATTGAGTTTATTCCTTCATTTCTAATAAATTTTAATCTTTCTTTATGGAATTGGGTCTCTAAATAATTATGCCAGCATGTATTCTGAAGAAATGTGTCTACGAAATCCAGAGACTTATTTAAATTAAAGAAATATGAAACATAACAAGTTAATATATCAGGATATTTATCTATGTAATATCTGTTATCTATCAATCCTTTATATGGATTGGTATAAAAGATAATGTCTGGATTAAGCTGTGTTCTGACATTTAAATAAGAATGAGTATTTTCGTCATAAGACTTCAATACATTGTATCCCCTTTGTGTAAAATCTTCATAACATTGCTTTAGATTTCTAAGCATATTTTCTTTGCCATAATTAACTACAGGGCAAACAAGCACAACAGCATTGAACCTTGGGTCTGCCTGCAATAGTTTGTAAAGATAATCATACTTCCATACCGATTTCATTAATGCAAAAAAAACTACATTGATAGGACCTTTTTTACTTTTTATCCTATTTATAGCAATCTCATGCAATAATGGCGCTTTTGCAATCATTTTAGATTCTTTCCACAAAGCGTATTTTTGACCTAAATTACCATAAATTTTTATTATAAAAGAAGGAAGAAAAGGTTTGATTGTCTTCTTTAGTTTTGTTATTTCCATGCGTTAATGAGTCGTATTACTTCGTTAATCTCCGCTTCTGTTATGACTGGGGAGATAGGGAGAGAAAGTTCTTCTGCATGTATTTTTTCAGTAATCGGGAAAGAGGATGAATTCCAATCCTTATAGCATTCCTGTTTATGCGGAGGTATAGGATAATGAATTATGGTCTGGACTCCATTTTCAGCAAGATATTTCTGTAATTCATCCCTTTGCTCCGTACGAATCGGGAAGATATGGAAAACATGCGCATCCCAATCTTTGATTTGCGGAAGAACAATATTAGGATTCTTTATACCCTCTATATATTCCCTTGCGACAGCTTTCCTTTTTGCGTTATCCTCATCAAGATGTTTCAGTTTCACATCAAGAACAGTAGCTTGAATCTCATCGAGCCGCGAATTACGACCGATATATTTGAATACATATTTTTTCGTGGAACCATAATTTGCAACCGCACGAATTACTTTTGCCAGCTCTTCATCGTTTGTTGTGACGGCACCGCCATCACCTAATGCCCCTAAATTTTTACCCGGATAGAAACTATGACCCGCAGCATCTCCCAGAGAACCTGTTCTACGGCCATTGAACTTGCATCCATGAGCCTGGGCATTATCTTCGATTAGTTTGAGATTGTATTTCTTACAGATTTCTCCAATCTTATCGGTATAGGCACACTGTCCGTAAAGATGTACTATTAAGATAGCTTTCGTTTTCGAAGTAATAGCCTCTTCTATTTTTTCAGGGTCTATCTGATATGTATTTATATCTGGTTCAACTAAGACTGGGACAAGTCCATTCTCGGAGATTGCTAAGATTGAGGCAATATAGGTATTTGCAGGGACAATCACCTCATCACCCGGTTTCATTACATCCATCTCGACATAAGCGCGAAAAATCCAGATGAGAGCATCCAGACCATTTGCACAACCGACTGTATATTTCGTCCCGATATAATCGGAATAGTTCTTTTCAAAGTTTTCATTCTCCTTCCCTTGAAGATACCATCCGGAATTAACTACTCGCGTTACAGCTTCATTAATCTCCTTTCCGTGACTTTCGGTAACTTTTTGAAGATCTAAAAATTTTATCATAATCTTTAATCTAATTTTTTAATGAATTTTGCAGGATTTCCATACCATAATTCGTTAGCTGGAATATCCTTTGTTACAACGCTACCTGCACCAATCATTGCATTCTCTCCAATTGTTACTCCAGGAAGTACTGTAGAATTGGCTCCAATTGTAGCTCCCTTCTTAATTAAAATGGATTCTTGAATCCACTCTGGATTTTTTGACCTGGGATATCTGTCGTTAGTAAAAGTAACATTGGGACCAATAAATACATTATCTTCAATCGTTATTCCATCCCAGATTTGCACTCCACTTTTAATAGTAACGTTATCTCCAATTATCACTTCATTCTCTATTAAAACATAAGCGCAGATGTTTGTATTACTTCCAATCCGCGCCTCAGGCAAAACAATACAGAATTGCCATATATTAGTTTCATCTCCAATATAATTGGACTTTACGTCAGCCGTTGGATGAATCATTTTTCTTAAATTTCATGAAATCATCATAATTCCTTATATAATCATTCTCTGTATAACCTTCAGAAGCGAGAACCATACATACGGCGCCAGACGAAAAATCATCAAGTGTTCTCCAGATACCTGGAACCACCATGAGTCCTTGATATGGACGGTTAAGAAGGAATGTCCTTTTCACACTACCATCATCAAGAGTTACAGTAAAGCTTCCGGATGCTGCGACAATTAATTGATACAGATCTTTATGGGCATGTCCACCCCGACTTTCGCCACCAGGTACATCATAAAGATAATATAATCTTTTTATTCCAAATGGAATCGTTTTATTGTTTTCCACAACGCTAAGATTGCCCTTGCGGTCGCTGTGATGCTTGCTCAACTTAATTATAGAGCAGTCATAAACGCTATAATTCAGAACCCTTTCCATGACAGAAACTTTTTATAATCGCGTATATAATCAAACTGACTGTATGGTATAGAAGCCAATATCATAGCCAAGGAATTTGTAGAAAAATTATCCATCATTCGCCACCAGCCTTTCGGGATATATAATCCATAGTATGACCTGTTCAGAGGGAATTTAAGTTTTTCAGCTCCATTATCGAGAACCACATCGAAGCTACCTGAAAGCGCTACAATGAATTCCTCATTCTCTTTATAAGCATGCCCTCCTCTTTCTTCTCCTCCAGGAACATCATATATCCAATATGTCCTTTCTATTTTAAAAGGGATTTGTTTGAATTCCTCAATAAAAGACAGATTCCCTCTTTTATCAAGAAACTTCGGTAATTCAATGACTCGTGGATATTCCATTACTTATAGACAAAATATTCAAGTTACTGATTTCCTAATAATATCAATAGCTTCTGCATAATTTATTTCAGCAGGATTATTTACTAATCTCTCAAGGCTAATCTCACTAAGTATTAAATCTACATCATAATTTTTAGCAGGAGTTCTCAGGTTTATACTATTGACATAATTTTTCAAATGTGAAAAAATATTGTCACTAGCATTAAATAGTTTTGCAATTATTTTCTTTTTTGATGCAAACATTTTCCCTTTTGTGAAGTTATAATAAGCAATATATGGAAATGTTAATGCAACGGCATGACCATGAGGAATACCGTAATGTGAAGTGAATGGATATGAGAAAGCATGAGGCGCAGTAGTCTTTGTTATATTAATAGCTTTACCAGCCCAAAAAGCACCTTCAGACATTCTTGATCTTAATTCAGGTGTAGGATTTGCAACAACCTTTGGTAAAGTCTCATATATTAGATCAATCGATTTTAATGCATATTCATCCGATTCTTCTGTTGCATTTTTGTTCCAATATGCTTCTATTCCTTGTGCAAGGGCGTCAAACCCGGCACATGCGGTCAAATATGATGATTGATTCCAAGTCAATTCCGAATTAACAATGGCATAATCCGGTAATATTCCTTGATCCGCTATTGAATGTTTTACCTTATTTTCATCATACAAGACGGCAAAATGAGTTGCCTCACTGCCTGTTCCTGCTGTTGTCGGAATAGCAATTAACGGCAATTCAATTCCTTTGGATTTATATTTGCCACTAAAGATTTCTCCATCATGTGTATAAAAGAACCGAAGTAATTTTCCCATATCTATTACGCTACCTCCTCCGATAGCAATAATGACATCAGGTTTAAATTCTTCAATTTTCTTTAATCCACTTAAAAGGTCTTCTATATTTGGATTTACTTCGAAATCGTAGAATCTTATTAATTCCGGAGAAAACGGAGCAATGCAATTTTCAATGAAATCCTTTGCTCCGCTTCCTTCAAACGACCTTTTCCCTGTTACAAGAAAAACTTTACTCAAGAAATTCCTTCGGAATAATTCCTGCAACCTCGTCACGCCCTCTGTTCCAAAATAAACTTCCTGGCTCATTTTATGAATTTAAGAAATTCATGAAAGCATCCTTGTTCTCAATCGGCGTGGTAGTTGGTCGACCCAGATTATCACGAGAATTAATACGGACTTTCAATTCTATCAATGTCGGACCCTCAATGTCTTTTAACAACGACGGAAGAGTATCAAACTCCTCTTTCGTCGAAATGGTTATAGCTTCTATGTATCCGCATGCCTTAGCTACGGCACATATATCTATTCCGAAGCCTAATGTAGGCTGACCTCCTACAGATTCATGAGCACCGTTATTGAAGACTATGTGTATAAGATTCTTAGGCGAAAGATATCCGATATTTGTTATCGCTCCCATGTGCATCAGGAAGGCACCGTCTCCGTCAAAACAGAATACTCTCTTTTCCGGTTTTTCAAGTGCGATTCCCAATGAGATGGATGAACTGTGTCCCATAGAACCGACCGTAAGGAAATCATGACTGTGATCCTGGCCAAGTTCTTCCCGCAATTCGAAAAGTTCTCTTGAAAGCTTTCCTGTTGTCGATACTACAACATCATCATCTTTCAGACAGACGACAAGTTTCTTGAGAGCGTCTTCTCTTGAGAGTGGATAATCATTTACAGCTTTTTTCTTAAGTTGGTATTTATTGAATATTCCTTTTCTGATAACAATCGCATGAGGTTTTGATAACCGCTTGCATGAGCTGACTATCATCTGAATCTCCGACAATGCATCGTTATTGTTATCAGGAAGAACAGTATATGGAATCTGCATCGCTTCGAGCAAAGGAAGCGTTACTTCTCCCTGCTTCACATGCTGTGGCTCGTCATGCACTCCCGGCTCCCCTCTCCATCCGATTATAAGAAGCATAGGGATTGAATAGACTTTCTCATCGGCAAGCGACATCAATGGATTGACGGCATTACCTATTCCCGAATTCTGCATATATACCACAGGAACCTTGCCTGTCGCAAGATAATGACCGGCGGCGATGCCTACTGCCGCACCTTCATTGCAGGCAATAATGTTGTCCTTAGCCTCGGCATTGTCAGTGATATATGCACAGAGATTCTTTAAAAGGGAATCCGGCACTCCAGTGAACAAGGAAATGCCAGATGCCCTCAATGCGTTGTAAAATAAATCTACGGAAACCATGACAGTTTATTTTGTACCAGGGATCAATTCAAGTATCTCCTTGACCGGCATACACATATCATTCGCCTCGTATGATCTGCAGTTTGTCAGAATAGATTTTGCTGTGTTTACCATAGCAGGATAAGCAGAACGCAACATGTGGTTCGCGTAAATCACGACATTGGCTCCCCATTCAGCAAGTTCGGTCTCTGTTATATGATTATAAGTTGTAGGAACCACTACAATCGGAATACTTGAATGAGTTTTGCGCAATTCCTTACAGAAGGATTTTATATCTTCTCCGCTCTTATCCTTACTGTGAATCATGATTCCGTCTGCTCCGGCTTCGATGTAAGCATTCGCGCGTTTGAGAGCGTCATCAAGACCCTTTCCTGCGATAAAGCTCTCGATTCGGGCAATTATCATAAAATCATCCGTAATCTGAGCCTGTTTCCCCGCATGAATCTTCTCGCAGAAATGTTCTATGGAATCCTGTGTCTGAATCGCATCGGTACCGAACAATGAATTCTTTTTGAGTCCAACTTTATCCTCGATAATCACGGCTGAGATCCCAAGTCTTTCCAAAGTGCGGACTGTAAACACAAAATGTTCAATTTTACCTCCGGTATCACCATCAAAAATTACAGGTTTTGTGGTACATTCGAGAGCATCGTTCAAATCGTGAAGACGAGTCGTTAAGTCTACTGCCTCGATATCCGGTTTACCTTTTGATGTGGAATCAGTCAACGAACTTGACCACATTCCGTCAAATTCTCTTTTCTGACCATTGACATCGACAACTGTGTTTTCTATAATAAGTCCCGTTAAACCGCTATGCGACTCGCAGATACGCACAATAGGCTTAGAGGCTATAAGACGACGCAATCTTTTAAGACGAATCTCCGGAGTAGTCCCGATTTCCTTCAGCTTCTGATTAAGCTGAGTCGAGGAAATACCCTGGGTATAAGGTATGTCAATAACCTTTCCACCCCATTTTGCCATTGTCTCGATAACTTTCTGACGCGTTTCCTTCTGAACGCCCTCTTTCCAATCATCTCCATGAACAACGTAGTCCGGTTTTATCTTTTCAAGATTGGGGCGATAATCAAGCGTTGTCTGAGGAATTACCTCACTCACACCTTTTAGATTCTTCACCACCAATGAGCGTTGATCATAATTAAGATAAGGAAGTCTCTTATAGCTTGCTATAGCGGCGTCTGTCAAAACTCCAACAATCACATCTCCAAGTTTCTGAGCTTCGTGAATAATATTCAAATGTCCGGGATGAATAATGTCGGCACTCATGCCGACATATACTTTTTTATTTGCCATAATGTAAATCTTTATTTCCCAAAATACATTTATCTACATTTATCTATATGATGATCCGATATACCTGGGAAAGATATAATCGAGTGTTTGCTATCCTCGAATAGGACAACAATAATTCTTTTATTAAAAAGTTGGTTTTGATTTAATAATTTATCGTTCAGTCAGCTATATACAAATCGCTATTCGGAATCTTTTTGTAATTTGAGATTCCGAGATCTGAGATGAAACTGTCAATAGCCTTTATATCATCCTTATCATAATAAGTAAAGATCCATTGAGCATTAGGCGTTATGGAATCTTTGACCTTTATAAGATAAGGATAATCTACTTGATTGAGTGAATGGCCGATTACGATAACTCGCTCAATATTTGAGAGAGAGGAGAAAAAGGTCTTGTTTTCTTTGATTATAGAATCTACCGGCTTGACATAGCCGTTCATCCAGCCGATTATCTTTGCCCTCGTATCATTTACGAAATCCAAATCTTCCTCTACATAGCTTGAATCCTCCTCACGATGGTTGGAATGGCCCATAACGTATGTCCGAGAAGATTTTCTATAGCCATGAATATGCAATACCTGACTTTCAGGAATTCCATAAATACTTTCGAGAGTTTCAGTATAGTTGAATGTCAAGTATTTATCGGAATCGGAGAGACGATAGACCGGATCTACGCCTTTAAGTGGAATTGAGTCAACCCATTCCTGAAACTTAGTCATGAAATTTCCTATCACAGGGTTGAAAAGGTAATCGGGAGCGTCTTCCAATGCTGCTGCTGACCTCATCGGATGATCTAAATCAAATTCATCCTCAGGATTACAGTAGTTTATGATTTCATTCTCGTCATATTCTCCGAGTGCAGTCTCCACATCATTCCAAAGATCTCTTCGATTACTGAAATATACATCCATCTGTCCTACCAAGAAGGGATCGTCGCTGTCTTCTACCCATTCTCTAAAATCCGAGTATCGCGATTTGATATCATGCGCTATATCAAATCCGTTCCCGAGAATATAGAGAGTCCGGATTTTCATGGCATCCAAGCCCGGTAAAGTTGGATTGTCCATCTTTGGAGATTAATCTTTTACCACCGCTTGTTTACGATGGTCTGGTAGAGGATGGTGGAGGGGGAGGATTTGGTGAGGGTGACTTTGCGCCAGCGGGGGTTGAGGCGGCTGCCGCGGGTGTAGATGATCTGGTTCTTCGCCTTCGGGAACTTGCCTTCTTTGTCTTTTTCATAGCCGCATTCGGCGACTTTTTTCTCTAACGCTTTCGCACTGCGGGTGCTGTAGACGGTTACCGTCGGAACTGGTTCGGAGACGCCGTGCGTGCGCACGGAGAAGCGGACGCGGTCGCCGGCGGGAGACCGGTATTCGGCGACGGTGTCGGTGCCGGAGATCTTCTCGTAGTCGTAGTATTCGCAGATGTTTTCCATCTGACGGAGGCTCACCTGATCGGTGAGCAGACTGCCGATCAGCACGGCGTCGACGGGCTTTTTCTTCCTGGCTATCTGCTGCGTCTGCGCGCAGACAGAGACAGAAAGGGTGAGGATGCTTATCAGGATAAGCAAGCAATATCTTTTTAATGTCATTTTCATTTCTGAGTTTTAAAACGCGCGCAGAGGCGCAGAGACGCGCTACAGGCGCGAACTTTCCTTACGCCTACGGCTAAAGGAACGGGAACAGCAACGACTCACAACACATCCGAGCTCTTCGCATCAGAGTTCGAGCCTTGGACAGCAAACGGCCCACCGCGCGGACGCACGAGTCGTTAACTAAGCTCCTGTCTTAATGATTCTTGTGCTTTGAGGCTTAATTGATGGTATAGGAGGAAAGGGTGTTATCCTGCATCTCTTCAATGAATGATGATAAAAGCTGCTTTAAATCTCCTTCCGTTATAGAGAGCTGCCGGGACGGTCCATTCTTTGGATAAATATCGAGAAATACGACCGTTGCATTTATCTTAGAAACAAGATATATAAGTCGATAGCCATCTTTTTTAGATAACCTTTGTTTTTTATCCGGCAATCTTAATTTTATGACTATCAGATCATTTTCAGAGAGAATCATATCCCTGTTTATCCTTATCTCTTCGATGCTTTTGTTTCGAAATTCATTCTGGATTTCACTCCTGACTCCCATGTAAACGCCTCTACGAACTTTTTCAAGCCGTTCAATCCTCTGCAGGAAATTCGTTATGGCGTAATACGATATCATTTTATTGTAACGAAGAGAGGGCGAGGGAGGCTTGCGACAGAAGAGTTGCCATTCCTTCTTCCTGATTGTCTTTTATACAGAATTCGCGGATGTCGGAGGCTAACTCGGCCAATGCTGAATAATTCTTGCCTAACTTTTCGGTCTCTTCACGCATCATGTCGCCGGAGAGCGTGGCTCTACAGGTGTCATATAATTCCTTGACGGTCTTTATCAGGATATCCATCTGGGAGCCAAAAATCTTGTAGTCTTTTTCGGTAATAGTGTTGAATTGCTCGTATAAAAGCTCGTAGAAGTCATCGAGCGACCGATTGAGACCGGCAAGTTTGCGCACGGTCAAAGTATCTTTCTCCACTGCCTCAAAGCGTTGGACGAAAGATCTCTTGCCCAATTTAATTATATGGTCTTTTATTATCGCTGTCTGACACATAACTTCTTTTTATATTATTTTCAACACAAAGATAATACTTTTAGTTGAAAATCATGCTGTTTTAGAGGTAAATATTATGTCTAACTCGCAACATGTGCTTGCCTCAGATATTTTAAACCTCCCGCAGAGAAGCAGAGGGCCCGCGGAGAGGTTTCCGCAAAGTTATTCTGTGCTTTTGTGCTTTTGTCTTTAATTATACCTGTGCTCATGTCTCAATTTAGAGGAGTCCTCGTCTTCGACTTGGGAGGCCACAGAGGGCTAACGCGGGTGTTTATAGACAGGAGTACAGGAGAACAGGTTTTCTTTTGTACTTATGTGCTTATGTCTTATTTGGCGTCTTCGACTTGGTTTTAGTACAGGAGGGCTGACGCGCGTTTTTTTAGACAGGAGTACAAGAGAACTTCAACTAATTTTGAATGTTGAATGTTGAATTCAGCGTCGCGATAGATTTTCTGACAGAAGCACATAAGCACAGAGATTTGTTCTACTGTGCTACCTGTCTAAATTATGCCTTTTGTATTATTGTTCTGCTGTGTCAATTTCGGCAAGGTAGCTTTCAACCTGTGACAAGAGAACCGGCAGGTCTTCTCTTATGGTCTTTTTAACATCCTTACTGTTGATCTGGTAGTATCCATGCACGAGGATATGACGCATATTTATGATATGTCGCCACGGTGTATCCGGATGTTTTTCCCTAAATTCGGTTGTAAGTTTATACGCTGCCTCACCTATGATTTCAAGCAGTTTTACTATCCCGAAGTATTCTATGTCTTTTTCTGTGATTGTCTCAAATTGTTCCCTTGATGAAAACTCAACAAGTCGTATGGAGGCCTCCTTTATATGATCAAGCCGAAGCGGATCTCTAAGCGTTTCTCTCATACACGATGATTTTCTGGGAATCGACTTCTTTGCGGACACGAGGATAGAGCGTGCCTTCTTCCACTAAGTCAACTTTCTTGCCTAACAGATTTTCGAGTTTTTCGATGAGGTCGCAGATTCCGAATAATCCGGGCCGTTCATCGGGCATGTATTTGACGAGGATGTCAACATCACTCTGTGGAGTTTCTTCGCCTCTTGCGTATGACCCAAAAATCCATGCTTTCTCTACCGGATGGGTGGAGAAAAACTCTTTCAGTTTTGTCATCATGCTTCGGGTCATAGACGCTATCTTTTAGTTTTCAACACAAAGATAATACTTTTAGTTGAAAAATCGTGCTGTTTTAGAGGTAAATATTGTTTCTAACTCGCAACATGTGCTTGCCTCAGATATTTTAAACCTCCCGCAGAGAAGCAGAGGGCCCGCCAAGGGGTTTCCGCAAAGTTATTCTGTGCTTTTGTCTCATTTTAGAGGTAGCGCCGTTGGCTTAGGAGGGCGCCGAGGGCTGACGCGCGGTGTTTTTTAGACAGGAGTACAGGAGGACATGTTTTTGTGCTTTTGTGCTTATGTCTAAATATAATTCGTTGTCTGTCAGGCGGACGCACGAGCCGTGGTCCCTACATCGCCGCTAACACTTTCGCGACGCTCCTGTGCTAAAAACCAAGTCGAAGACGCTAATTTCGAGCAGAACCACATAAGCACATAAATTTGTTCTACTGTACTCCTGTCAAAAAAATAATACTCCTGTCAAATTCCAGACTGTGCTTCTGTCTAACATTCCAAATTACTTTGGAGTTGGAGCTGGGTCTTGCTGGGACGGGCGGGGGCGTTGGCGGCGACGAGCGCGCGGGCGTCGTCAAGCAACGCGGGGGCGTCTTCGATGGCGCCGCGGATGTAGAGGGCCAGAGCCTTTGTCCAGGGGTTGGTGATGTCGCGCTCGAGTCGCTCGTAGCGGTTGCGGGCTTTGTCGTAGCCTTCGCAGTCGCCGATGAGCCGATAGGCGCCCATCAGGAAGAGACGCATCTTGGCGTCGATCTTCGGATTCGAGATCTTCACCGATCCGAAGCGGAGGGTGAAGAGGTTGAGCGGCGCGGCCTCACGCGGGGTGATCTCCCCTTTTTCGCGCCAGGTCTTCAGCGCGTCGAGCAGCCGTTGCTGAAAAGCCTCAAGCTGGTCGTAGACCCGTTTGCCGTCTTTGGCAAACTCGAGCACGCGGAGGTATTCGACATTGATGTCGTAGACGCAGGCGGCGACGTCCTGGCTGACGCGGATCATAAGCCGGCCGCTCTTGCTGCGTTTGTTAGGTATGTAGCGTCCTTTGAGTCCGGGGAAGTCGCCTTTAACAACCTCGACCACGTCGCCCTCCTCGAGATCGACCTCTGAGGTGGAGAAGCAGGGGATGGTGTTGCTGTAATAGCGCGCGATTATGCGGAACGACTCGACAGCGGCGTTGCCGGCGGTGAGATAGCGGTAGTCATCGCTGTGGCTGAGGATAAAGGAGAAGCCGTTCTGCAACGCGCAAAGCCGTTTCACGGTCTCTTCCGTGCCGCGGACAAAGACGTAATGATAAAGCAAGGGGGATTCGGTACGGGCGATCTTGCCGTCGCGCTCCACCATCTTGACGAAGCGGGGAGCGAAGCTGTCGAGCGACGAGTCGGTGAGTCGGTTGAAGCGTTCTACCACCTTGTCCGCGCTTTCGCGGCGCACGGCCGCTGCGGGGATGTAGTTGAGGATATACCATCTGACGCTTGACGACATCCTGAAAATCGTAAATTCTGGGCTTATATTTTGGACTGTTTTCGGGGGCTATTTAACGCCATCCGGAAAGTATAGAATATACTTTCACTTGGGCTTGAAATTCACATCTAATTGATAACTACGAATTTACAAGCCCTAAAATCTTTTCTACCGAAAACTCCGGAATCCTTTCCGGAATCTGATTTGAGATGACTGTATGAAATACACACCTGCAATCGATGCAAAGTTAATATTTTTTCCGGTTTTTACCAAACAGGAGCCACAAAAACCTCTCCGAATTTTAAGGGACTATATTACATTTACGGGAGATAGCGGATATCTTTAACTAATCTTTCACGGATTTAAGCTTCTTTTCGATTACGCAGACAGGAGTACGATTTTATTTTTAGACAGGAGTACAGGAGAACATTTTTCTTTTATTCGTTATTTCAGACAGAAGCACATAAGCACAGAAATCTTTTCTACTGCACTCCTGTCTAAAAATTTTGTCCTTTTGTGCTTATGTCTAAATATAATCCGTTGTCCGGCAGGCGGACGCACGAGCCGTGCGTCCTTACATCGCCGCTGACGTCTGAAACATGCCAAAGGCCAAAGGCATGTCCCTACAATCAACACTCCCTTGCGTCATCCCAATTGCTAATTGCACATTACTAATATCACATCGCTACTAATATCATATCGCTGTCCAGCCTCCGTCGGCGGCGATTATCTGACCTGTTACATATTTGGCTCCGTCTGAAACGAGGAAAAGACATAACGGTGCGATATCGTCGGGATTGCCCATCCTCTTCATCGGACATCTGTGATTGTAATTCCTTACAAACTCCTCCCTCTGGTTATCCCATATTCCTCCGGGACACACGCAGTTTACGCGAACATTATGCTTTCCGAGCCATGAAGCGAGGTAGCGCGTGAAATTGATGATTCCACCCTTGATCGCGCAGTATTCTACAGGCGACGATCCGTCATAATCTTCATAGATGGTAAAGTCGTTGCCGACAATTCCGTAGATGGATCCGAAGTTAACTATAGAGCCTTCATGCTGCTTTTCCATCACCTTGGCGACCTGCTGATCAAGATAGAAGGCCGAATTCAACTGTATGCTGATGTTTTCCGACCAATGCCTGAAGGGAGTGTCTTCGAATTTATACTTTCCCCAGTCCTTGGTTCGCGGATATGCGGAATTGATAAGGCCGTCGATCTTACCGAAGTGATCCAGCGTGAATTTTACCAGATCATCGATTGACTCATTCGAAAGTAGATCAAGTTTATATGTAGCGAATTTTTCGTTGACAATCTCTGTCTCAAAGGAAATATCGGCACTTACGACTGTCGACTCATGTTCTACAAGCTCTTTTACTATCTCTTTGCCTATAAGCCCGTTGGCTCCGGCTACGATTATTACTTTTTTACTGAGGTCTTTCATATTTCATGCATATTTTCAAAACTTCGTATGCTTTTTCCACATCATTTTCAGCTTTCTCCCCCTTTGCAAGGAGTCTCAGGAAATATTCAAGCTGGGCTTTATAGGTCTCCATAGGGATATTGGTTCCCTTAAATACGATATTTCCTTTGCTGTCAGTAATTATATTCTTGCTGATATCGACGAGCCAGGTCTCATCCTCAAAAACCACCTCAATTGTTCGTTTATAGTCCCGTCTATAATAATTCAGTATGACAGAGGCTGAGAATTCCGGATAAACCAGAAGATAATTGGCATAATCTATCGCAGGAATCTCAAGCGAGGAGTTGTTTCTACAAAATCCGAATGATTCCTTAGGATTACCAAAAATCCAGTATACATAATCAATATCATGGATAAGGTCAATATTGACGCCTCCTCCAAGTTCAGGGATCGCACTGTAACATTTACGGTAATCGGTGCCGGGTCGCCAGTCCGGTAAATATGAACCACAATAGACGTTCACTTCGTTTACCCTGCGGCCCGGGTTGGCTGAAATATAGTCATGCAGGAACCGGATGCCGTCAAGAAATCTTAGATTGCATGCCACATAATTAAGAATTCCCTTCTCTTTTACCTTCCGAACCAGATCTTCGTGATTTAAGTCTCCGAACACCGGTTTCTCAATAAACAATGGAATTTCTCTCTCTAACAGGCATTCTATTGTCTCGGCGTGTCTGGACGTCGGATTTGAGATTATACAGAAATCAAATTTCACGTCCGTATCTCCGAGACTGTAGATATTCTCCACATCCTCATATTGCCCGGCATTCTTTCCCGATCGCAATGCGTAAATCCTCGCATCCGGAACTAACTTCCTCAGCGCCGATATATGTTTCTTTGCAATCGAGCCTAACCCTATTATCAGTATATTCATCGCTATACTGTCAGTTTATCTTTATCTTTCCTGTGTCGAGAAGATAAGCGAGATAGTCATAGTCCTGCGGTTCGTCAAGATCAAAACATATATGGTCCATCACATAGACAAGAGACCTGTCGGTTACGGCAGTCGGATTCCCACGCAACAATGACTCTCTTGTATAGACGTAAATGGAGGCGTTCATGTCATAGACTTTTGGTGCAGACTGACGTGTCGTGTATTTGCCCCCTAAGACCACACCATAGAATCCGTTGTCTTTCTTTTCCACCATATTGAAGTAGGGATTCCTGGCGCATGGATTGACGGAAAAGACTGTCAATGCCTCACTGTTCTTCTCCAATAACTCTATCGATTTCTCGATATCCTCTACAGTACGGATAGGAGAAGTGACGTCAAGATCAACCACATAATCATATAGTTTGACGTTATTCCGCTCGGCATATTCAAGAGCGTCCCTGATGGCGTCTGTCTTGCTGCATGTATCGTTGGCAAGACAGTCGGGGCGTTTATATTCTGTGTCAAGTCCGCATTCTTTGCCGACAGCTTTTATCTGCTCGGAGTCAGTCGACAGGATTATGTCGGCATTATATTTTTCCGCGACTTTCATCGCTGTCTCGGCGGTATATGCCAAAAGAGGCTTTCCTCCGACAGGTTTGATATTCTTGCCGGGGATGCCTTTTGAGCCGCCTCTGGCACAAATCGTTATAAGTATATTCTTCATAATGACTGTAACTGATATTTAGAGTGTGTTTGAATTTAAACCGATTTTAACTTTTAGAGAATGTAATGGAAAATCTTTAAATCACTACAGATGATCTTTTTGGTGATTTAAGTCAAGTTTCGGCAGTCGAAACCGAGAGGTTTCTCCTTTCTCAACTTGCTTAAATCCCTCAAAAATCTCTATCTGTATTAATTTTATTTAAATTCAAACACACTCTTAAATCAAAAATACATTTTCACGAAAAGACGGACGCACGAGCCGTGCGTCCCTACAACGCCGCTAACCCGATTCAAAAATATCCTCGCATCAGCCCAATTACTAATTGTTTAGGGTGACGCCGGAGGGAAGGTTGACGATGCGGTCGGCGAGCAGGCGCGAGTTGGCGAGGCCGTCGTTCTGCGCGGCCTCGAACATCGGCAAACGGTTCATCAGCTCCCACACGGGGCGCGTCATCACGCCGTGGTCGTTGGTGTATTCGAGGAATTCCTGCTGCGACTCGCGGTCGGGCATCAGAATGGCGTTCAGCCAGTAGTTCGACCGCGTGCCTTCGGGCTCCTTCATGAATTTGATGCCGTGAGGCTCCGACGCGAAGTAGCGCGCGTAGGCCTCGGCCGTCGCGCGTTTGCTGGCGATGAAGCCATCGATCTGCTCGAGCTGCGCGCAGCCTAACGCGGCGTTGATGTTCGGCATACGGTAGTTGTAGCCGATATGGTCGTGGATGAACGCCCAGCGATGTGGCACCTTCGCCTGCGTGGTGAGGTGCTTGGCGAACTCGCCGAGCTCTTTGTCCTGAAAAAGCAGCATGCCGCCTCCACCGGCAGTAATCGTCTTGTTGCCGTTGAAGCTGATGGCACCTACCTTGCCGAAGGTTCCGGTATGACGCCCCTTGTAAAGCGAGCCGATGCTCTCGGCGGCGTCCTCGACAAGCTCGATGTTCCACTTGCGGCACACCTCCACGAGTTCGTCGAGATGGACCGGGTGTCCGAAAGTATGCATCGGCACGCAGGCCTTAACGCGGCGTCCCGTCTGCCGGTTGCGACACTCGCCGTTTTTAAGCTCGGCGTTCTCCTCGAGCCAACGCTCCACGGCACGCGGCGACAGGCCCATCGTGTCGAGGTCGACGTCGATGAACACCGGATGCGCGCCGATGTAGCTGATGGCGTTGCAGGTTGCGATGAAGGTGAGCGCCTGCGTCAGCACCTCGTCATCGCGCTCCACGCCGGCGAGCATCATCGCCATGTGGAGCGCGTTGGTGCCGCTCACGCAGACCACGGCCTTCGGAGCGCCCGTGTAGCGCTCCATGTCGCGCTCGAAACGGTCGACAAACGCCCCGACGCTCGACACGAACGTCGTGTCGATGCATTCCTCGAGATATTTCTTCTCGTTGCCGGCAAACGTAGGGTGATGGAGCATCACCCGCTCATCGTCCGTCGCGCCGAATCTCCCACGTATAAATTCTACTATATCCTTGTACATAAAATTATTTCGGCGTCAGCCCAATTCAACATTCAAAATTCAACATTCAAAATTATATTACATTTTGTCGTCGAGGCTCTTCCCTTTCTCTTCGTGGACGAAGTTAGGCAGGAAACGCTGCATCGCGGCCACTACCTCCTCCTTGGTGAAGGCGGGGTTGGCGAAAATTTCCTCAAGCTCCGTCATGAAGGCATCGACCGTCTTGCGGTCGCGGTGTGGCGTCGAGGTAATCACGCCGAGCGAGGCGAAGCGGTCGCGGTCAAGGCTCTCCCCTTCCACGAAAAATTCCTCATGATCCTTCTCGCCGGTGGTGTCGCTATTGAAGTAAACCACCGGGTATTCACGGCTTCCGGGCGTCATACGCGCGGCGGCAGCTTTCGCCTCCTCGTCTGAAGAGCAATGAAGGGCCGTATAGCCCATCTCGCGCAGAAAATCGTCGCAGATCGCCGAGAAAGTGGTCATCTTCTCCTCGCCGAGCTTGGGGAAGAAGATCTCGCCGTTATTGCCGAGCATACAGGCGAGCATGCAGATCTGACCGCTCTCCTCGAGCGAGACGAAATAGCGCTTCACATCCTTGGGCGCCACAAGCGGCTGACGGCTGGTAATGCGGTCGATGAAGCTCAGCGGCAACGAACCGTTGGAGAAGGCCACGTTGGCAAAACGCGCCGTAGTGACCTTGAAATAAGGATGGTACGACATTATGAGATCCTCCATCACACGCTTGCTCGCTCCCATCACATTAAATGGATTGGCGGCCTTGTCGGTGGAGACGCAGAAGAAATGCTTCGGCGGAATCTCGGCGAGCATATCGAGCAACCGCTTGGCCTTAAGCACGTTGTTGCGCAGAAGCGCCTCGACCGAGAATCGGTCTTTCTCGCTGCGCACATGCTTGTGGGCCGAGAAGTTGGCCACGATATCGAAGCCGCCGTGCTCGCGGAAGATACGCTCGAAAAGCGGGTCGGCGAAATCGAGCGTATAGGTCAGGTAAACATCTGGCACCCGGAGGTCGGACGACGAGCGGAGGTCGCGCGTCAGCTCGGCGAGGCCGTTCTCGTTAAGGTCGACCACCACGAGCTTCGACGGATTGAAGCGGAGCACGGCGCGAATAAACGACGAGCCGATCGACCCGGCGCCACCGATTACCAGCACGCTGCTGCCCTCGATCTCGCGACGTAGCGCCCCGGCGTTGGCCTCGATGTCGGGCGCGAACAGGCTCTCCGGCCTATGGACAACGTAATCCTTCGTGAACTGCTCTATATTGAATAATTCCATATTCCTGTTTAAATTAAATCTTACTGCAAATATAACACTTTTATAACTATCACTAAACACACCGCCGTAAAAAAAAGAGACGCCATCTCGCGACGTCGTCTCTCCACACATAAATATATAACCTTTCAAATCAAAAAATGATTTTGCTTTATTTAGCGGTTGCCTTCTTAGCGGCGGCTTTCTTTGCCGGAGCTTTCTTAGGCTCGGCCTTTTTAGCAGGCGCTTTCTTAGCGGAAGCCTTCTTGGCCGGAGCCTTCTCGACTTTCTCTTCCACCACCATCTCGCCGGCGGCATCGCCGCTGTTCTCCATATCAGTGCGCAGCGAGGTGACTTCCTTCTTAAGAGAAGTGATCTCCGAAGCCTGGTTACGGATGGTGAGCAGCAGGGAGTTGAGCTCCTCGTTGTCGATCGATTCGGGATACTGCTCCTCGACACGGACGAGGAAGTCGGCGAGCACGTTCATATAGTTAGTGAACGCCGCAAACGGCGAGTCGTAGGGGCTGAAGGCGGCGTGGCTCGCGCCGTCGGCCATATTCTTGGTACTCATATAATAGAAGTGGTCGCTGCTCTGGAGGTATTCCCAGTCCTGTTTCAGACGCCGGTCGTCGCAGAGGTTGACGCGTTCCGCCACGGCGTACAGCTTGCGGAGAGCCTCGTTCTGCAACTCATTACCTTTCCAGGCGGAAACGTCGCGGGCCTCGTCGATATCCGAGATAGGATAAGGAACGGATATCTCGTCGACAGGCTTGATCTTGCCGACAACCTCGGAAGGAGTACTGAACATCACGCCCTTCTCCTTGCCGAACTGCGGAAGCGCCTTCATGAACTCGAAGATGCCGGTGCCGGCGGGGAGGAACGATCCGAATGTATCCATGCTCATGTAGAGGTTCACAACCTGCTCCTCCTCGGGGAGGGATGCGATCCAGTTCACATATTTGTCGGCCGTCAGAGGATACTCATCCCACTCGGGGTTGTTGAAGTTCATCGAGATGTCGTCGGCGAGCTTGTCGTTGGTGAGCAGCAGCTTCACGCTCGGCGCGGTGACGGCACGGTATACGTAGTTGGGCGATTTCCAGCCGAGCACGTGCTTGGCGCCGTCGGTGAGGCATGTGCGGAATCCCATGGCCGAGACGAGCATGGCGATATCGTCGTCGTAGATAAGCTCGGTGTTTGCGAACACCTGCGGCTTCTGGCCGAACAGGCGGTAGATGAGGTTGTCGTGTGCCTTGACCTCGCGCATGAACTCCTCGGGATCCTCAAGCGATGCCAGCGAGTGGGCGTAGGTGCCGGAGATGAACTCGACACAGCCTGTGTCGGCGAGCTGACGGAGCTTGTCGATGAACTCGGGAACATAGAGCTGGAACTGCTCGATTGCCGTTCCGGAGATGCAGATCGAGCACTTGAACTCGCGGTTGCTCTTCTCTATCATCTCGAGAAGGGTGTCTGCCATCGGCATATAGGAGTTGGCTGCCAGGCGGCTCATGATCTCGTCGTCGGCGAAATCATCGTAGTAATAATGGTCGTTACCGATATCGAAGAAACGGTAACGTTTCAGACGATAGGGCTGATGTATCTTGAAATAAAAACAAACTGATTTCATATTCGTAAAAATTAACTATTTGCACCTTTTGAACTTTGATTATCCGCGGGAGGCGATCACGTTCTTGTAGATGTCGATCACCTTCTTTCCCGCTTTCTCCCAGGTGATGCCGTGAATCTCCTCGATGCCCCGGTCGCGCAGCGAGTTGTGGAGCGCCGGATAAGATACGAGGGCGTGCATGGCGTCGGCCATCGCGTCGATGTCCCAGTAATCGGTCTTGATGACGTTGTCGAGGATCTCGGCGCAGCCGCTCTGCTTGGATATGATAGAGGGGACGCCCATCTCCATAGCCTCGAGGGGCGAGATACCGAAAGGCTCCGAAACCGAAGGCATCACGTAGACGTCAGAGTCGCGGAACATCTGGTAAACCTCTTTTCCTCGAAGGAATCCGGTGAAGTGGAAACGGTCGGCGATGTTGCGCTTGGCGGCAAGACGGATCATGGCGGCCTCCATGTCTCCGCCGCCGGCCATCACGAAGCGGACGTTCTTGTTCTTCTGAAGCACCTTGGCGGCAGCCTCGACGAAGTATTCGGGGCCTTTCTGCATGGTGATTCGGCCGAGGAAGGTTATCACCTTGTCCTTGCGGTCCCGGCGCTCGAGGTTAAGCAGCTCGTCGCTCAGTGGAATCACGGCGTTGTGGACCGTGGTCACCTTCGCGGGGTCTATGCCGTATTTCTCGATCACGGTGCGGCGCGTGAGGTTGGACACGGTGATGATATGGTCGGCGTTGTTCATTCCGTCTTTCTCGATGCCGAACACCGTAGGATTCGGCTTGCCGCGCGAACGGTCGAACTCAGAGGCATGGACATGTATCACCAGCGGCTTGCCCGTCACGTTCTTGGCGTGGATGCCGGCCGGATAGGTGAGCCAGTCGTGAGAATGGATGATGTCGAAAGGCACCGTGCGGGCGATCACGCCGGCCACGATCGAATAGTTGTTGATCTCCTCGAGGATGTTGTCGGGATAGCGGCCGGAAAACTCGATGCAGCCCAGGTCGTTGAGACGCATATAGTTGAAATCGGCGTAGATATGGTCGCGAAGGTCGTAGTAGAGTTGCGGATCCATCACTTTTCCGATTCGCGAATTGACATAATCCCAGTTTACATCGCGCCACGCCACAGGCGTGTTGCACGCTCCTATGATATTAGCGAATCCCTTCTCCTCATCGCCCCAGGGCTTCGGGATGACGAAAGTGATATCCATGTCGCCGTTGGCATGCATACCCTTTGTCAGGCCGTAGCTGGCCGTTCCGAGTCCGCCGAGGATGTGAGGAGGGAATTCCCATCCGAACATTAAAGCCTTCATCTTTTAATCGGTTTGTGATGTTAGAAGTTTAGTCATTTGTTTCACGGTCTTGATCGTGCGCAGGATCTCGCCGACGTTCTTGGCGGTGCTGACGGCTCCGCGGCCCGTGAAGGGCGGGTTGCCGTCGTAAAGCTCCGACAGGGAGCCGATGCATCCCTCGGTCATCTCGTCCTCGTAGCCGATAAGCATGCGCTCGATGAACGAGAGGCCCGACAGGCCGAACACCTTGAAGTAGGCGTCGGCATAGAAGCCGAAGAGCCACGGACGGGCCGGACCCTGATGGACGGCATATTCACGCTCGATCGGGTTGCCGACGTAGGTCGGGTTGTAGGCGAAGCTCTTCGGGCTCAGCGAGCGGAGGCCCTTCGGAGTGAGGAGCTCGCGGGTGCAGAGGTCGAGCACTTTCTTGCGCTGACGGCGGTCGAGCGGAGAGTATTCGAGACCAATGGCGATGGCCATGTTCGGACGGACCTCGAGATCCATATAGGTTCCGTTGACATAGTCATAAAGATAGCCGAAGTCGTTGAGGAAGGTGTCGACGAACGATGCCTTGATTTTATCGGCGAGGGCCGTAAGCTCGGCCACGTATTCCTGCTCGCCGGCTTCGTGCTCATAGAGAGAGGCGAGGAAACGGACGGCGTTATACCAGAGAGCGTTGAACTCGAGGATATAGCCTGTGCGCGGGATGATAGGCTTGCCGTCGATCGCCGCCGACAGCCAGGTGACAGGACTGTTCTGGCCTTCAGAAGAAACAAGGCCGTTGGGGTTGAGCTTGAGATTGCGGATGCGCTCCCCTTTCACCGCCTCCACGAAATATCTCACGGTATCGCCGTATTTGCGGCGACATTCGTTGGAATCGGTGTGACGGCGGAACTGCTGGATCGCCCAGATTGTCCAGAGCGGAATGTCGGGAAGGTCGATTTCGGTGATGGTAGGATCGGTCTCTCCTGTCTCGATGAAGTGACGGAGAGCATCGATGAATGTGCCGAGAATTTCATGATATTCTTCCTCGCGGTCGATGGCGAGCGTACAGCCGGGCAGGGCTATGATCTCGTCGCGCGAGCGGACGTTATACCAGGGATAGCCCGCCATGATATATGTTCCGCGGTTGTTCTTGAGATAGAACTGCATGGCGGAGTTCTTCAGACAGTTGAAGAAGCTGGTGCGGCAGGTGCGGGTGGTGAGCTCCTCCTCGTAGGTCTTCTGGAACTCCGAAGGGTTACACTCGAAAGTGGAGGCCGAGAATATGATCGTCTCTCCCTTGCGGATCGGAAGCTCGAAATATCCGGGCACCCAGAGGTCTTCCTTGTAAGGGATTCCGCGCACTTTGTCTTTTGTATATTCGATGCCTTTGTACCAATGGCCGTCGTTAATCCATTCAACGGGCTTGTTAAACTGCATGAATAGCTCGGGATAGCCCTTGTAGAGACAGGTGGCGATGCCGTTTTCGGCCTGACGGATCCCGGTGTTGATCGCGCCGTTCTCCACGCAGAGGTCGTTGGCGTTACGGAATGCAAGAAACGGGCGGAAGCGCAGCGTTGTCGGAGAATGCGCCTCCAGAAGGGTGTACTTGATCAGGATTCGGTTTTCATGCGAGATAAAGACTTTCTCCTTGGTGAGAACCACACCGCCGACACGGTATGTCATCACAGGAACGTTCTCGCAGTTGAACTCACGTATATACTTGTGGCCGTTCGGACTGAAGACGTTGTCGCCATACTGGTGAAGGCCGAGGTTGAAGGCCGCTCCATGCTGTATGACCGATTCGTCAAGGCTTGAAAGCAAAACGTGAGCCTTATCATCCATCTCGGGAATCGGGATAACAAGCAGACCGTGCTGCTTGCGCGTATTGCAGCCCACGACAGTGGTGCAATGATAGGCTCCCGACTTGTTGGTGCGCAGCATCTCCTTGGGGAGACTCTGTTCGAGATTGATCATAAGGTTCTTGTCAAATTTAAGATAGCTCATGATATTTACTTTATAAGCGGGTTATATTTTTACGTTTATTTTCTTTATCAAATGATTCGCATGCCACGCCGATAATTGAAAAATTTCGTTTACAGGTGTAGAAAAAACTATCATTTATAGAGGGATGATTACAATTTGACATTGGATTTACTCATCTCCTTACAAAATTACATTTATATTTTAAATAATCCAATCCTTTAAATATGTTTAATAATATTGTTTCTCAAAAGCATGAGGTCTTTTTCGACTTATCAACCACTCTCTGCACATAATAAGCACAAAAATCATCCATAAGCGAGATAATAATGACCTACGGCCGAAAAACCCGAATGCCCGAATCTCACGACTCAGGCATTCGCAATTTTTCACATGAAAAATTATAATTATGAAACAAATTTACAATGCTTAATTTTGACTCATATTATTTATATGCATCATGAGAACTACTAATATATCATGAGATGTAATAAAATGCATTATAAGCCTCCCTCCACAGCCTTTACGCAATATTCGTAAAGGTAAGGAACGATTCCGAAGAACACGATACCTGCCACGCAGATCCAGAGGGCAGCGCGCTCGCCGGCTGCACTTCTGAAGGCTTCGACCTTGGCCTCGCCGGGCTTGATCCAGATTGCCTTCACCACGAGCAGATAGTAGTAGAGCGAGATGATGGTGTTGATCAGGGCGATGAGCACAAGCATATAGAGTGCCATCGAGCCGGTGGAGGTGACGGAGGTAAAGATGAGGATCTTGCTGAAGAATCCTGCGAAAGGAGGAATTCCGGCAAGAGAGAACATGGCCAGCGTCATGGCGAACGAAAGCCAGGGATTGGTCTTGTGGAGACCGTCGTAGTCGTCCATGCCGACCTTGCCGGTCTTATTCTCAACGGCTGAGATCACGGCGAAGACAGCCAGGTTGCTGACGATGTAGACAAGGATGTAATACATCATCGAGGCCAGGCCGATGCCGCCGGCGAAGATGCCGAGCATGATGTAGCCGGCCTGGGAGATGGAGGAGAAGGCCATGAACCGCTTCATGTTCTTCTGGCGGATGGCGAAGAGGTTACCGACAGTGATCGTCGCGATGATCACGGCATACATCATCCATTCCCACATATCGCTGTAGACGGTCCCGAATGCCTGGGCGAAGATCACGAAAAACGCGAACGCCGCGGAGCCTTTCGAGATTACCGAGAGATAGCTCGTGATGGCCGTCGGGGCACCCTGGTAGACATCGGCAGTCCAGAGATGGAACGGAACAAGCGAGAGCTTGAAGCCGATGCCGGCAATCACGAACGCGAGCGCGATGGCCAGGAGGCCGCTGCCCTCGCCGCTGACGATGTTGCGGCTGATGTCGTAGAAATAGAGCGAACCGCCCGAGAAGGCATATACGAACGAAAGACCCATCAGCAGCACGGCCGACGAGAAGACCGCCGTAAGGATATATTTCACGGCCGCCTCATGGCTCTCGTAATGTTTCTTGTTGAACGCAACCAGAGCGGCAAGCGGAAGCGAGGCCGATTCCAGACCGATGACGAACAGAAGGAAGTGACGGGCCGAAACCATCAGATACATTCCGAAAAGCGTTACGAGAATCAGCTCGTAGAACTCGCCCTTGCGGATCGCCACTTCATCGCTCTCGGCCCATTTGGCCGACTGGAGGAAGACGATGAAAACACCTATGTTAAGGATTGCCTTGATAGCCTTGCAGGCCGGAGAATCGACATACATCCCACCGAATACCTCCATGTCGCACGACGGTATCAGCCAGATAGCCACAGTTCCGAGTCCGAAAAGGATCACAGTGAGCGGAGTCAGGGCCTTTTTGGCGCGCTCTCCGCTAAATGTGTCGAAGAGGAACACCACCAGGAAAATACCAAGTATTATCAGTTCGGGCAACATTGCCCCAAATTGTGAATAATCCATTGTTATTGTTGTGCTTTATTTTCTTTTGTAGAGGTTAAATCACGCCGTTAAGCGCAGCGATGATCGGAGCGAAGCTGCTCGAGATTGTCTCGCTGATCCAGTTCGGGAAGAATCCGATGCCGGCGAGGCAGACAATCAGAGTGGCCGTGGAGAGACGCTCCCACCAGGAGGCGTCGGTAAGGGTGAGATGATGCTCGTCCTGAACCGGGCCGAGGATGAGTTTGCCGACAACGCGAAGAATATAGACCGCCGTGATCACAATCGAGGTGGTGGCCGCGATCACGAAGATGCGGTGGAAGAGATCGGCATCCTGGAAGGCTCCGAAGAAGATCGTCATCTCGGCCACGAAGCCGGAGAGACCCGGCAGACCGAGCGAGGCGAAACCGGCGATCATGTAGCAGACGCCGAGATAAGGCATTATCTTCATCATGCCGCCCATCTGGCGGATATCGCGGGTGTGAGTACGGCCGTAGATCATACCGATCAAGGCGAAGAAGAGAGCCGTCATCAGACCGTGTGAGAGCATCTGGAGGATGGCGCCGGTCATCGCCGTGGTGTTGAGCATCAGGATGGCGAAGAGCACCATGCCGCAGTGCGAAACCGAAGAATATGCGTTGATATACTTGAGGTCGGTCTGAACGCAGGCCGAGAAGGCTCCGTAGACGATGCTGACGCCGGTGAGGATGATGAAGATCCAGGCAAGCTCATTGGCAGCCTGAGGGCAGAGGAAGATGGCGATGCGGAAGCAGCCGTATCCTCCGAGCTTCATGAGCACACCGGCATGGAGCATCGACACTGCGGTCGGCGCGCAGGCGTGACCGTCGGGGCTCCATGTGTGGAACGGGAACATGGCGCCGAGAACGCCGAATCCGACGAAAGTGAAGCAGAAGAGAAGTCGCTGCCAGCTCGGGTCGATCGAAGCGTAATGCGAGATCTCCAGGATGTTCCAGGTAGGAGCGACTCCCTCGGGAGTGCCGTGCCAGAAGATTCCGAGAAGACCGAGCATCAGGAAGGCCGAGCCGCCCATAAGCATCAGGGTCAGCTTCATTGCAGAATACTCCTTGCGTCCTGTTCCCCAGACTCCGATCAGGAGATACATCGGGATAAGCGCCACCTCGTAGAACATGAACATCGTGAACATGTCGATAGAGATGAAGAATCCGAACACTCCCGTGGAGAGCAGACAGAACCAGAGGAAGAAGTTTTTGGGCAGCGGGTTGATTTTCCAGGAAGCGAATGTTCCGGCAAAAACGATGATCGCGGAAAGCAGGAGCATAAGCACCGAGATTCCGTCGACACCCACTGCGAGATGTATGTTAAGCGGGGCATACCACATCCAGCTGCCCATATAGAGCATCTCGGAAGTGTCGCCGGCGCCTCTTAGCGAGAGGAACGAGACAACGAGCCATATTGCCATTGCGAGCAACACGATCGAGCCGGTCACCATCACCGTTCTGATAGCCTTCATATTGCTGTTGCCGCAACATGCAAGTCCGGCCATCATGAGGACGGGGACGATTACAAACCAGATTAAGAGATTTCCAAACATGATTTTACTATTTTTGCAAAGCGATATGAAGTTTTATTAAAGTAGACAGATCCATGTGATCGCAGCCAGAAGGACAGCGCCGATGAAATACCAGATGACGTAAGTCTGGACGCTTCCGCTCTGCATTCCCCGGATCTTGAGCGAGAAGAACTGCGTCATGGAAGCGAGGCCGTCCATCGTTCCGTCGATCACGTGACGGTCGAACCAGGCTATGCCGCGGCAGATGCCGTTGAAGATAATCTTGTGGGTTACGAACATATAGATCTCATCCCAGTAGAAGCGACGGTTGGCGGCCTGCCAGAGCACGGGGAAGGCGTTCTTCATGGCGGCCGGCTTCGTATTCTTCTTCATATAGAGCCATGCTGCCAGAGCTATGGCGCAGGCGGCTATCACGAGACTCGGGATTGCGACGCCTACCCAGTCGATATGGATATGGTAGGGAAGTCGGTTCCAGGTCACGAATTCGCCGAAGGGGATGAAACCGGCAACGCAGGAAACGGCTGCCAGGATGATCAGAGGCACCGACATCTGCCAGGGAGCGTCATGAGGCTTGTGCTCTTTGTAGTGAGGATTCTCCTCCCACCAGAACACGAGGAAATACATACGGAACATATAGAATGCCGTAAGACCGGCCACCATAGTCATCCATACGCCCCAGAGAGCATTGTTGGCATACATCGCGGCAAGCATCTCGTCTTTGGAGAAGAAGCCCGAGAAAGGCCAGATTCCCGCGATGGCGAGACAGCCGATGAGGAATGTCCAGTGGGTGATCGGCATATATTTGCGAAGACCTCCCATAGAGGTGTAGTTGTTGCTGTGTACGGCATGGATCAGAGCGCCGGCTCCCAAGAAGAGCAACGCCTTGAACATGGCGTGGGTGAACAGATGGAACATCGAGGCCATGTAGCCCATTCCGTCGTGAAGCTCAGGGCGTGCGACGCCGAGAGAAACCATCATGAAGGCGATCTGCGAGATTGTGGAGAACGCAAGGATTCTCTTGATGTCTATCTGGCAGCATGCCACGACTGCGGCATAGAATGCCGTGATAGCGCCCACGCAGGTGATGAATAGCAGCGAAGCCTCTACCTCAAGATAGAGCGGGAACATACGGGCAACCAGGTAGACACCTGCCACGACCATGGTAGCGGCGTGGATGAGCGCCGACACAGGCGTCGGGCCTTCCATTGCGTCAGGAAGCCAGATATGCAGAGGCATCATCGCCGATTTACCCATACCTCCGGTGAAGATAAGAACCATCGCCCATGTCAGAACCGAAGCTCCCATGAAGGTAGCGCCGCCGGTCGAGGCCATAACGGCGCCGGGGTTGTGGGTCAGCTCAAGGAAGTTGAACGTCGGAGTGTAGTAGGAAAGAACCAGAATACCGATAAGCATTCCGAGGTCGGCGAACCGGGTTACGATAAACGCCTTCTTCGAAGCCGACACGGCCGAAGGAAGCTTGTAGAAGAATCCGATCAGCAGATATGAAGAGACGCCCACAAGTTCCCAGAAGATATACATCTGGAAGATGTTGGTGGCGACAACCAGGCCGAGCATAGAGAAAGTGAAGAGCGCCAGGAAGGCGTAATATCTCTGGAAGCCGGGCTCATGTTCCATATATCCCCAGCTGTAGAGATGGACCATGAAGGAGATCGTGGTGATCACGATCAGCATCATGGCGCTTATGGGATCGAGGATAAAGCCAATGTTAACTACAAGACGCTCGGTGAATGCGAGCCAGGTCACGTCATAAAGCTGCACCTGCTGACGCACTCCGTCGAGAATAAATTCTGAATCTCCGCTGAAGAAATAGGTGAAGGCGACGATATAGCTCATCACCAGCAGACAGCCGTTAGCCAGAATGCCCAGCACTCCGGCAAGCTTGCGTGACATCTTGACGCCCCCGAGTCCTAAAATCAGGAACATCGCGAACGGCAATGCTAGTATCAATATCGGAAGTGTAATGCCCATGTCTTAGTATTTCATTTGTTTCACACTGTTTATGTCCGTATTGCCTACGGCACGATAGATGTTGATGATGATGGCGATCGCAACTGCCGTCTCCGCGGCCGCTATCGCTATGGCGAAGAGAGTGAACACCATTCCCTCCATCGATCCCGGGAAAAGGAATCTGTTGAACACCACGAAGTTGAGGTCGGCGGCATTCAGTATCAGCTCAAGCGAGATCAGGAGAGCGATCATATTCTTGCGGGTGACGAACCCGTAGACTCCGGCACAGAACATCACCACGGCCGGAACAAGATACCATAATATACTCAGGTCCATTCTCTTTTATCTTTTGCGGGCAACGACTACGCCGCCGATTATACATGCCAATAACAAAATACTGATGGCCTCGAAGGGAAGCAGATACTGGAACTTGTCGGTTCCCGTAAAGACTGTTCCTATGTCGTGCATCGTTATGGTTCTTCCGGCCTCGAGACATTCTGCAAGCGACACTCCATGGAGCACCGGCATCGTGAAGATGGCGAGAAGCAGCAGAACCAGACCGGCCACCGACATCGTCAGACCCACCGCGCGACGGTGCGACTTAAGGGGAGCCGCCTTCTCATCGGGTTTGTGGGTCAACAGGATGGCAAACACGAAAAGCACCATGATGCCGCCGGCATATACCGCTATCTGGACCGCTCCCAGGAACTGATATCCCAGCTGGAAATAAAGCACGGCCGTGCTGAGCAATACAAATAACAGATAAGTGGCGGCTCGTAGTATTCTGCGCGACGTGACTGCCAGAACCGAGAATACCACGATCGAAATGGCAACCACGAAATACAAAATTATATTTGCTACTGAATCCATTTATATTGTTGTTTAATTTTCATTATTTGGTCTCGGCGGGAGTCTCGTCTTTCTTTTCTCCAGCCTCGGCGGCCTTGGCCGCTGCTGCCGCCTTGGCGGCCTTGATAGCCTCTGCCTTCTTCAGAGCCTCAGCCTTGATGCGGGCAAGCTCCTCGGGCGACATCGCCGGCTTGGGCGCGGGAGCGGGCTCTCCTTCCGGTTCCGGACGATAGTTAAGCTGCTTCACGAGTGCGTCGCGCGTGAAAACGGCCTGCTCGAAATCATTCGAAAACTCAAGAGCGCCCTGCGGACATGTAGTGACACACAGCATACAGAACGTGCAGCTGCCAAGGTCATACATGTACTTATCGAGTTTTCTCTTCTTCTTGCCGTCCGGGAGCTCTACCATCTTGGTGGTGAGCTGGATGGTGCCGTTCGGACAATTCATCTGACAGATGCCGCAACCGATACATCTGTGGCGGCCCTCTTCGTCATACTTCAGCGTTAGTTCCGCCCTGAATCTGTCGGAAATATCCAATGTGGCGCGGTTTTCAGGATACTGCTCCGTGATCTTAGGGGTGACAAATTCCTTTCCTGTCACCGCCATTCCTGAGAGAAGGCTCTTGATTCCCTGCCCTACTGACGTGAAATATTCTTTTATATTACCCATTTATGTTTCAGGTTGATAAGGAGGAGTCTGAATGTTGTCTTCAGGTCTTTCCTTAGTTCAAATATCTTGTTCTGAAAATTGTTATCTTTTTTACCTTCCTTATCTGCCGACCTGGCCTCCGATGATATCGAGAAGTTCGGTGGTGATGCTCTGCTGACGCAGTTTGTTGTATTCGAGCTGTAGCTCTTCGAAAAGTTTCTTGGCGTTGTCGTTGGCGCTCTGCATGGCCATTACTCTGGCAGCCTGCTCGGAGGCGCGGTTCTCGACCGTGATCTCCTGCATCGTCGACATGACAAACATCGGAAGAACCTCATTGAATATACTGTTGGGATCCGGCTCGAAGATATAGAGCTGATTGTCTTCCTGACTCTCCTTCCCTCCCGAGAGCATCTCCTCCGTTACGGGAAAAAGCTGATCGGCGGTGAGAATCTGGCGGCTCATCGACTTGAATTTCATATACACGACCTCGACGAGATCAAGCTCTCCGGAGATAAAGGAATCACGAAGTAACTTTGTAAATTCCGTCACTTTCTGGCCTTTCATCTTGCTGTCGACTCCGGCAGGAACCACAACTCTGACTCCGTCGTTCTCGATATGACGCATAGCTTTCGCCATCTTCCCTCCCACAGGATAGACAACCACGTCCAGGTCTTTCCCGTAGGTCTGACGCAGGCTGTCGAGCCTGATGAGGAAGCGCTTGAAGATATTGATGTTATAGGCGCCGCAGAGACCGTCGTCCGAACCGAAAACCACGACGCCAACCGTCTTGACATCGCGAGGCTCGATCAACGGAGAGTTGAAGTTCTCTCCCGTTGACAGGATATGCCCCATGATCGACCGGATCTGATCCTTAAAAGGGGTGAGCCTTTTAAGATTCTGCTCCTCCATGTGGACTTTCGCCGACGATATCATCTTCATCGCGCCGGTTATCTTCTCCGAAGAAGCAACCGACCCGATGCGTATTTTCAATTCTTTTAATGTCGCCATGGTTTAACTATGAGCTTTATAATATTATTTAAGATTCTTCATGCCGCCCGCAACTTCAGCCGCGCATTCCTGAAGCTTGGCCTCCACCTCGGGGGTGAGCTTGCCTGCATGAAGCTCGTCAAGAACCTCTTTCTGGTATTTGGCCTTAAGCATCTGGATAAGCTGGGTCTCGAACTCGCTGACCTTGTCGAGAGGCACGCTCTCGAGCAATCCGTTCACACCGCAATAGATAACGGCGATCTCGTTCTCCACGGGCCACGGATGATACTGCGGCTGAATGAGAAGCCTCTGGTTCTTGCGGCCGCGGTCGATCACACGCGCGGTCACGGGGTCGACATCGCCGCCGAACTTGGTGAACGACTCGAGCTCGCGATACTGCGCCTGGGCGATCTTCAGCGTTCCTGCAACCTTCTTCATGGCCTTCACCTGGGCGCTGCCACCCACACGCGATACCGAAATACCCACGTTGATGGCCGGACGGATACCCTGGTTGAAGAGACCTGTCTCAAGGAAGATCTGACCGTCGGTGATCGAAATCACGTTGGTAGGGATATAAGCGGATACGTCGCCGGCCTGAGTCTCGATGATGGGAAGCGCCGTAAGCGAACCGCCGCCCTTCACCAAAGGTTTCATAACCTCCGGGAGGTCGTTCATCTGAGAAGCGATCTTCTCGTCGGAAATGATTTTTGCCGCTCTCTCGAGCAGTCTCGAATGGAGATAGAAGATATCGCCGGGATATGCCTCACGACCTGAAGGACGTTTCAGAATAAGCGAGATCTCACGATAGGCCACGGCCTGCTTCGAAAGGTCGTCGTAAACGATCAGCGCGTCGCGGCCGCTGTCGCGGAAATATTCGCCGATGGCGACGCCGGCAAACGGAGCGTAATAGCGCATGGATGCGGAATCAGAAGCATTCGCTGCCACCACCACGGTATAGGGCATCGCTCCATACTGCGTGAGCGTGTTCACGATGGAAGCCACCGTAGACGCCTTCTGGCCGATAGCCACATAGATACAGTAAACCGGCTTTCCGGCCTCGTAGTTGCTCTTCTGGTTGATGATGGTGTCGATTGCGATCGCTGTCTTTCCAACCTGACGGTCGCCGATGATAAGCTCACGCTGTCCGCGTCCGATAGGAATCATAGAGTCGACAGCCTTCAGACCGGTCTGAAGCGGCTGGACAACAGGCTGACGGAAGATAACTCCCGGAGCCTTGCGCTCGAGAGGCAGACGCATCAGGTCGCCCTCGATAGGCCCTTTGCCGTCGATAGGCTCGCCAAGCATGTTGATCACACGGCCGAGCAAACCCTCTCCAACCGGGATAGACGCTATCTCTCCCGTGCGACGAACAGACATGTTCTCGGTTATTGAATTCACTTTGTCGAGCAACACTACGCCGACGTTGCTTTCCTCAAGGTTGAGAGCAACGCCCTTGGCTCCGTTCTCGAATTCCACAAGCTCGTTACTTCTGACGTTGTCAAGACCGTATACATGGGCAACGCCGTCGCCGACATTGAGCACCGTCCCGACTTCCTCAAACTTGACCTTTGAGTTAATGTTCTCGAGCTCTTGCTTTAATACATCTGATATTTCGCTGGGATTAAGCATCTTGTTTAATTGCTACTTAAGAGATTTTGACGTAATTGTTCAAGTTCATTGCTTAACGAGGCGTCCATACGCGTCGAATCGACATCGATGACAAAGCCTCCGATAAGTTCCGGATCAACATCCTCGGAATATTCAAATTTCGTTTCCTTGAATGAATTCTCCACAACCTTCTTGAGTTTTGCCATCTCGGTGTCGGAAAGTTTCACCGCCGTGGTGATCCTTACCTGCGAGATGTTGTTTGCCTTCCGGTAGATGTCCCGGTAAGCGTATGCCATCATGTAAGCAAATTCCTCGCGATTGTGGTCAAGAATAAGTCGGACGAACCGACGATAGTCGTCACCGGGGTTCTCGCCAGCCGCCGTGAGAAGCACCTTTTCCTTGTCTTTAGAATCGACGTATGGATTCGACAACACTTTCTCAAGATCAGGATTCTGCTGAAACGAGCCAATCACTGCCTTCATCTCCTCATATACCTGCTCCGTGGTGTCGCTCTCCAAAGCATATTTGTATAATGCCTTGGCATAACGGTTTGGAATTAGTCCGGTTACCATCGCTTCTTAGTTTTTCTCTATTTCGTCCAACAATTTATTGACGAGCTCTGTCTGCGCCTTGTCGCTCTTCATCTGGCTTCTGACCATCTTTTCGGCGATTTCGATCGAGAACTTGCCAACTTCATTTCTAAACTGGAGTTCAGCCTCCTTGCGTGCCTGTTCGATTGCCGTCTTGGCGGCATCCATTTCCTTACGGGCCGCTTCCGAAGCCTCGTTCTTTGCCTGCTCGATGATTTCTGTCTTCATCTTCGCAGCCTCTCTCAACATTTCGGCTTGGCGAGCTTGAGCCGCCTCGACATATTTCTTCGCCTCGTCACGGGCATTGTCGAGCTGCTCCTTGGCCTGTCTGGCATCTTCCACACCCTGGTCGATTGTGGCGGCCCGCTTATCCATGCTTTTGATAATCACAGGCCAGCCCCATTTTGCCAATACAAGGAATAACAGGATGAACGCGACGAACATCCAGAATACCAAGCCAAAATCGGGCGTGAATAATTCCATTGTCTGTTATTTATTTGATGAACAATGCAAGTGCCGATACAATCACTGCGAAAAGGGCCACACCCTCTATAAGAGCGGCGATCACGATCATGTTGCTTCGGATATCGCCTGCTGCCTCGGGCTGACGGGCGATCGCCTCCATTGCGGAGCTACCGATCTTACCAATACCGATTCCTGCTCCGATTGCTGCCAATGCCGCACCAAGAGCGGCGCCTAATCCTGCGATTGGTTGCAGAGAAAGCTCTGCCAAAATCTGTGATAACATAATTCAGAATGTTTTAAGTGTTATATTTATTTAATTATTTTTCCTTTATAATTCCATCCGGACTATAATCCCTTTTTACGGAATCAAACCTTCACGGAATCGATCTCCCTGGCTACATTGGCGAGAGATTCCTCCTCCGTGGCGAGTTCCTCGCGGTCCTTGCGCTCAATGCCGTCGTAGGTGCTGTCTTCCCTGATCTTATGCTCCTCCCCTTTTTCCTGAGCCATAGCTATGAACAGGGCGGAAAGAAGGGTGAACACGTATGCCTGGATAAAACTTACCAGCACATCGAGAGCAAGCATGAAGAGGGTGAAAAGAACAGATATCACTGTTGCTCCTCCGGCAACCGCCGCGCCGAACGCCGCGAAGATAAAGATCAGAAGAGTCAGGGTGATCACGATAATATGGCCGCCCATCATGTTGGCGAAAAGACGGACACACAAGGCCGCCGGTTTCGTGAAGATTCCGAAAACCTCGATCAGCTGCATGATAGGAAGCGGACATTTCAGCCAGATCGGTACGTCCGGCCAGAAAATCTCCTTCCAGTAATGTTTTGTGCCGAAGATATTGGTAACGATGAAGGTCATGACCGCAAGAACCAGAGTCACGGCGATATTGCCCGTAAGGTTGGCGCCGCCGGGGAAAATGACGATCAGGCCAACAAGATTCATCGTCAGGATAAAGAAGAAACACGTCAGAAGATAAGGTCCGAATTTTCGGGCGCCGGTTCCGAGGGTACTCTTGATAGTATCGTAATACACAAAGGAAACGAGCAGTTCGAAGAATCCCATGCCCTTGCGGGGAGCGCGAAGGCCCCGGCGGCGATAATACCTGACAAGCGACATTACAATCGTCGTGACAAGAATTGCGGCTATGAAAAGGGCAAGGACATTTTTTGTGATCGAGATGTCAAGAGGTCGGTATTCACGATAATAGTAACCGTCAGTGTCGCCGTGCCCATGAACATATACATACCCGTCGACCACAGGATCTCCTTCGTTTACGTTCGAAGACTTCCTAATATCGGCGGCTTTCGCCATCACCTCAGTCTCTTCGGCCTCCGAAAGAGGGAAGATCTGGACGATCTTGTCTTTGTGAGTGCTCACATGGGCAATCACAAACTGATATTTCCTGCCATCCCTCTCTATGGTCTTGACAACAGGAATAAGCTCCTTCTTCTCCTTTCCGGTCTTCTCATCCTTGATCACGACGACATCGGTGAGACCATCGGAACTGAAGCAGAACCATTTTCCATCCTCGGCCCTTACGATTACGGGTAAAGGGATTCTGTAGACATGACTGAAAGGAACCTCCCAGCCATATCCGTCGCCGAGATGCTCGAATATAATTTCCTTAACATCGAGATTCTCGTTTTCCTCCTTGTCCGATTCGCCGGAAGCCTTGATTGAAAAGGGCGATACCATCAGAAGTGTCAGAAGAAACGCCAATATGGAATATCTTTTCGACATGTTCTCTATCTGTTACTGAATCAATAAATGCACACTGAAATCACATTATGATTGACATCGGCGATTCCACCTTCGATCGGTAGACTCTTCTCCTCCCCCTCGGGAGTGGTATACTTCACCTCGCCCTTGACAAGCACGGAAATCAACGCCGCATGGTTCTTCAACACTGTGAAAGAGCCAAGCTCGCCGGGAAGGGTGACGGAATCAGCCTCCCCTTTGAATGTAGTTTCGTATGCCGATATGATTTCAAGTTTCATTTCCTGTTCAGATAATTAAAATTTCAAAATAAGGGAGTTTACTTAACCTCCTCGAGCATCTTCTTGCCCTTGGCGATAGCCTCGTCGATGGTTCCGACGTTGAGGAACGCCTGTTCGGGGAGGTCGTCGAGTTCTCCTGAAAGAATCATCTTGAAGCCGCGGATGGTTTCGGAAAGGGGAACCATCACGCCGGGGAGGCCGGTGAACTGCTCGGCCACATGGAACGGCTGCGAGAGGAAACGCTGGGCACGGCGAGCGCGGGCAACCACAAGCTTGTCCTCATCGCTGAGCTCGTCCACACCGAGGATTGCGATGATATCCTGAAGCTCGTTGTATTTCTGCAGAAGCTGCTTTACGGCCTGGGCCGTATTGTAGTGATCCTCGCCGATGATGTTCGGGTCAAGGATACGCGATGTAGAATCCAGAGGATCCACGGCCGGATAGATACCGAGCTCGGCGATCTTACGGCTCAACACCGTGGTTGCGTCAAGGAAGCTGAAGGTAGTGGCCGGAGCCGGGTCGGTCAAGTCGTCGGCAGGCACATAGATAGCCTGGACGGAAGTGATGCTCCCCTGCTTGGTAGAGGTGATTCGCTCCTGAAGCGCTCCCATCTCTGATGAAAGTGTAGGCTGATAACCCACGGCCGAAGGCATACGTCCGAGTAGAGCCGAAACCTCCGAACCGGCCTGCGTGAAACGGAAGATGTTGTCGATGAAGAGAAGCACCTCCTTGCCGCCGCCGTCATTGTCACGGAACTGCTCCGCAACCGTAAGCCCCGAAAGAGCAACACGAAGACGGGCACCCGGCGGCTCGTTCATCTGGCCGAACACAAGCGTGGACTGCGACTGGGAAAGCGATTTCTCATCAACATCGGAGAGGTTCCACTCCCCTTTCTCCAATCCTTCCTCAAACTTCTTGCCATACTTGATGACGCCGCTCTCGATCATCTCGCGCAGAAGGTCATTGCCCTCGCGCGTACGTTCACCTACGCCGGTGAAGACCGAGAAACCGTCATGACCCTTGGCGATATTGTTGATGAGCTCCATGATAAGCACGGTCTTGCCCACACCTGCACCACCGAACAGACCGATCTTACCGCCCTTTGAATAAGGCTCGAGAAGGTCGATCACCTTGATACCCGTGTAAAGGATCTCCTGGGAGATCGAGAGGTCATCGAAGGCAGGGGCCGGCTGATGGATAGGACGAAGATCCTCGCGTTTCAGCGAACCGAGCATATCGATAGGATCGCCTATAACATTAAGCAGACGGCCCTTTACCTGATTTCCGGTAGGCACCGCAATCGGGCGCTCAAGGTTAAGCACCTTCACTCCACGTCGAACACCGTCGGTGCTCTCCATTGCCACACATCTCACCGTATCCTCGCCGATATGTTGCTCCACCTCGAGAATCAACTCCTCGCCGTTGTCGCGTTCAACCTTCAACGCAGTGTAGATAGGCGGAATATTCTCTTTGCCGCCCTCGAACGATACGTCGATTACAGGTCCGATAACCTGGGTTACTGTGCCATAATTTGCGCTCATATTCTGTTATTCTTTTCTTAGTATTTATTAGAAATGCCATCCAAACGCTACACACAATGTCATCAGCAGAAGGTTAGCCAATGAGAACGGCATAAGGTATTTCCACTCGAATGCGAGCATCTGGTCGATTCTGACACGCGGGAAGGTCCATTTGAACCAGATGATCACGTATGAGATAAAGAACGCCTTCGCCAGGAACCAGACGGGTGACGGGATGTAGTCCATAACCATGTTGAAGCCGTCCCATCCGGGTATGTGAAGTGGCATCCAGCCGCCAAGGAACATCAGCGAAGCGATACCCGACACAATGAAGAGGTTCAGATATTCCGCAAGATAGAAGAATCCGAAATGAATACCGGAATACTCCGTATGATATCCTGCGGTAAGCTCGTGCTCGGCCTCCGGGAGGTCGAAAGGACCACGGTTAGTCTCCGCGGTCGCAGCGATGACATAAATGATGAAGGCTATTATTGCCGGAACGTGGCCTCTGAAGATGAACCACATCGAATTCTGCTCGGAAACCAGAGCGGAAATATCCATCGTGCCGGCGAAAACGCAGATCGTGATGATCGAAAGGCCAAGAGATATCTCATAACTGATCATCTGCGCGCCGCTTCGCATGGCGCCGATAAGAGTATATTTATTGTTACTTGACCATCCTGCAAGCAGAATTCCGAGAACTCCGACAGATGAAACGGCAAGCACGAAGAATATGCCGATGTTCCAGTCGATTATCTGAAGACCGTTTCCCCAGGGAAGACACGCAAGCATCACGACCGAGGAAGTGATCACCAGATAGGGAGCGAGTTTAAACAGGAAGCGGTCGGTTCCCTTAAGGCAAATAAGCTCTTTGACGAGGATCTTGAACATATCGGCGAATACCTGCAGCAAGCCCCATTTTCCGACACGCATCGGGCCCAGACGGCACTGGAACCAGGCGCAAAGCTTTCGCTCGTAGAGAATATAGAAAAGGGCAAGTACGGTATAGACCAGAAGTACAAGTACCCCTATTATCACACATTCGATTACAATTCCCAGCCACTCAGGCATCCCTGTGCCCAAAAGGAAGGAATTGAACGCGGATGTCCATTTTCCGAAATCAAACATATTGGTTTAATTCTATTTTGTATTTTACTGTATTTCTATCTGAACTATCTGTCGATATCGGGAATCACGAAATCAAGCGCCGCGCCGATGGTGATCAGGTCGGCGATCATATAACCCGAGCAAGTGAGATCCATAACCCCGACAAGGTTGAAGCAGGGGCTCTGGAAATGCACGCGATAGGGATTCTTCTCGCCTGTCGACTCGATGTAGACGCCGAAAGTTCCGCGGCTCGCCTCCACCTGCTGATACCATCTCCCTGCAGGAAGCTTGATGATCTTGGGCACCTGGGCGCGGATATCGCCTTCAGGTATATTGTCGACAAGCTGGGCAAGGATCCTGCAGCTCTGTTCGATCTCCTTCATTCTCACCATATAGCGGGAATAGGAATCGCAGCCGTCGAGAAGAACCTCGTCGAAGTCGAGTTCGCTGTAGATCGAATAAGGATGCTTCTTGCGGCAGTCGCAGCTCCAGTTGGAGCCGCGTCCGCTCGGACCGGTTATGGCGTAGTTGATCGCATCCTCTTTCTTGAGAAGACCTACATTCTTCAGACGGTTCTTGGCGATAAGGTTATTCGAGAATACGGTATGATATTCTTTAAGACGCTCGGGCATTATCTCGATAAGATGCTTCACGTCTTTCTGGAAATCCGGGTGAAGGTCGGCTATCACTCCGCCGATCACATTGTAGTTCATCGACATACGCGCGCCGCAGGTCTTCTCGAAGATGTCGAGCACCATCTCGCGCTCGCGGAATCCGTAGAAGAACGCGGTGGTGGCGCCGAGATCCATGGCCGTACATCCGAATGAAAGAAGATGAGAGGATATACGCATCAGCTCGTCCATCATCACGCGAATAACCTCAGCGCGGCGAGGCACCTCGATTCCGAGAGCCTTCTCTATGCACATACATAGGCAGTGGCGGTTCTGGTGAGCCGACATATAATCCATACGGTCGGTGAAATGAAGGATCTGAGGATATGTGAGGCCTTCGGTGAGTTTCTCGATTCCACGATGGATGTAGCCGGAAACAACGTCAACCTTCTTCACGGTCTCGCCGTCGATAGAAGCACGGAAACGCATCACGCCGTGTGTAGACGGATGCTGCGGGCCGATGTTGACAACATATTCCTCCTCGTCGAAAACCTTCCCGGGTTTCTCTACGATCTTGCCGTTTTCATCCTCAATATACGTCCGGGTGTCATCTTCGTTTGTCTCCTCGTCCATGCGGATGGGATTGATCTCCGGGTTGGCGTCGTAATCCTTGCGCAGGGGGTGTCCCACCCAGTCGTTGCGAAGGAAGAAGCGGCGCATGTCGGGATGGTTGATGAACTTGATGCCGAACATGTCGTAAACCTCGCGCTCCTGGAAATTTGCCACTTTCCAGAGGTCGCTGACGCTGTGGATATAGGCGTCATCGCGATTTTCGGCTTCCACCTTCACGCTGATGACATTCCAGTTATGGGAGGTGGAAGTGAGATAATACATCACGCCGATGGTCTCCTTCCAGTCGACTCCGACTACAGCGGAGAGAACATCGAAATCAAGATCACGGTTCTCCTTGAGCTGTCTGGCCAAAGGATACCAACTCTTTTCAGGCACATTCACCTGAAGGCACTCCCCCTCTTCGAAGGTTGCCTCCGGGCAAATCTTACCGATAATATCTTTTATGTCGCTCATGAATTAATTCGATTATAAAAATTACGGCATCAGCCTATCTCACCCCTCTCCTCGGGATGCTCGTTGAAAAATTCCTCGATTTTCTCCTTTCTGTTTACGCCGCCGAAGAATTTCTGCACCTTGATCTTGCGCTGAAGCTGCATAAGGCCATAGAACATTGCTTCCGGGCGCGGAGGGCAACCGGGGATAAACACATCGACCGGAAGGATCTTCTCCACTCCGGGCACAACGCAATACGAATTTTTAAACGGGCCTCCGGAAACGGCACACCCTCCGCAGGCAATCACGTAGCGGGGCTCGGCGAGCTGCTCATACAGACGGCGCAAAACCGGAGCCATACGGTGAACGATCGTTCCCTGAACCATTATATAGTCGGCCTGACGGGGTGAGTTTCGGGCAACTTCGAAGCCGAAGCGCGCCATATCGTAGCGGGCGGCGCCAAGACTCATGAATTCGATGGCGCAGCAACTGGTGCCGAAGCAGAGTGGCCATAGTGAGTTGGAGATACCCCAGTTGATCAGTTCGTCGAATTTACCTACCAATACATTGGCGCCGGTAGCGTTGAGCTCCTCTACAAGTTTGTCGATATACTCGTTGTCCTTGAAGTCCTCACGCTTCATGCTTTTAATCTTGTCTATTCCCATTTCAGAGCTCCTTTCTTCCAGGCATACGCCAGACCCATGATTAGAACAAACATAAAGATACCGATACAAAGAATTCCTTTCGGACCCATGCCGTTCATAACTACCGACCAGGGATAAAGGAAAACAGTCTCGACATCAAAAAGCAAAAACAGAATGGCAAAAATATAATATCCCGATTTGAACTGAATCATTGATTCACCTCGCGTCGGGATGCCGCATTCGTAAGGTTCTGACTTCTTGACAGAAAAAGACCTTGGAGAAATCCATTTCGCAATCAGCAGGGCCGCAAAGACAAGGCCGATTCCGGTAAGAACCGCCGTGATTGACAACGCGCCATTGCTTATCTCCAGCAATACATTCATATATCCTTATTATTTAAACAGTTATTCGTGTTTTATGTTAGTTTCATGGTGTTATTACCCTCAACAATACCGCAAAGTTATTCAAAATTTCTTAATCAAACAAATCAATTTACCCTGTTTTGCAACAATTCAGTAACATTTATAGCCCTTTTGTCTATTCCGGCCGACATAGACTGATTCTTAAAAACGCCCGCTTCTGCCTTCCGGATACAAAAACGGCGACGACCCCTGCAGGATCATCGCCGCCTTATTATTTATAAGGTTTTCCCTTATTTGTCGGTACCCGGTACTGTCAGCAGAATGTAACTTCCGTCGAAAGCGCCGTTATATTTTCCGGCAACACTGAAATTGCATGTTGCCTGCGTCAGATTCTGGCCCTGAATGATGAATTCAATGTTATCAAACGGGAAATTCGGGTTCTCCTGAAGCTGGCCACCCTCGGAATACTTTGCGACGACGTTATTGCCTCTTATCACTATAGCGTGAGGCTGGAAGTCGACACTGAGGTTCTCAAGCACAAGATTAAGCTTAGGCATCTGGGCAGCGAACTGAGCATCATAGATGACCATAGTGGCCTTCTTGTCCTTTGAGTTCAGTATAACACGGTATCCTATGCCCTTATTCTCCTCACCCGAGTCGTTGAAGCTCGTGTGTGTAGTCCCGGAGAAGAGCATGTCGGACCAGATCGTGCGTACAAGATAGTTGCCGCCGATAGTGTAGCGGGTCACGACATACAACCCCCCGTAAGGAATCGTCTGGTTGGCGATGCCCGGGATATCGGAATACTCCTGAGGAACCTGATAGGCGCTGTAGGCCATCGTAAGGTTGTCGACGGAAATATCAGACATGAGTGTGCTCTTGGTGTCGACCGTAATATTCATAAGTGAGTTCTGTGAGGCGGCCAATGCCTGAGTGCTGAATGAGGTCACTCCAACCTTCGAAGGAAGGTTTTCGGCCGACATCGAAACCGTCGAGTTATTGTAGTCTAAACCGAATTTGTAGATTCCGGCCTCGACCGAAACCTCGCCCGAAGGAGCGCCCGTGGGCGATACCTCGGTGATGTAGTTAAACGACTGAGTCGTGAATGTCTGGGTGTTGGTGCCCTCCTTGTCGCAGGAAGCGAGCAACAATGCGGCGGATGCAGCCGCGAATAAAATCTGTTTCTTCATTTTATTAATTCTAATATTTATTTTCAGTTTATCTGTTGTTTCCTATTGTAAAGCGCAAGGTGACGCCGAGCTGCCAGGGACGTCCTCTCTGGAGGAACTCGTTGCCCATCGACATGAAATAGAACGTGTGGTATCTGGTGCCGGTCAGATTCTTGCCCCATAGCTGAAGAGTCCAGTCCTTCCCCTGTGCGGTGATCGAAGATCCGAGCAAAAAATAGAATGGTTGGGATTGTGTGTTTTCCTCATTCCAGTATATCTTGCCTGTACCACGCAGGTTGACATCAAACGTTATATTTCTTACAAATCCATTCCCCGTCGGGACATAAGCCAGTCCCTGCAGAAAAAGAGTGTTCGAAGGCACGTATGGCAGTTTCTTGCCCTTGAAGTTCCGGATACCGTTGCTGAATTTTATGAATTCGGCGTTTGTATGTCCGTACGAAAGATTAAACGAAAAATTACGGTTAATATTGTAGTTTACGCTTATTTCTCCGCCGAAACTTCGCGTTCTGCCGGCATTGGTCATGATTCGGCCCGTCGTGGTGCCGTCGGGAAACATCGTCAGCTGCTGGTCGCGACAGTCGATATAGAAGGCAGAAGCCTCGAGATTCATTTTTCCCTGAAGAAACGACAGATGGGTGCCTATCTCATAGTTCCAGCTGTACTCCGGTTTATAACCCACGATCCTGTCGACGTCGTAGGTGCTTCCTATCCCCATGATGTTCATGACTCGCTGCTGCAGGACGTCGCTGAACATCTGGGTGTTGAAACCGCCCGACTTGTAGCCTTTTGAAACGGTGGCGTAAATGTTTCTTTCATTGTTATCGTCCAGACGGTAAAGCACCGACACGCGAGGCATCCATGTGAAATAATCCCTGTGCAGCTTCCCGTGGTCGTCGATATTGACGTCAACATTACGGTATGGTGACAGCTTGCCGTCTTCCCCTCGTCTGAATATCTGATAACCGGTGGAACAGAAACTGCGGTAATCAAGTTCCGAACGCTCGTAATCAAGACGGATTCCCGCCGTGAAACGCCAGCGGTAAAGTTCATATACCGACTCATGATAGAGGGCGATGCCGTAGGTAGGGATCTTGAAATCGCTGTTAAGCGCAAATTCACGGCTGTTCCAGGAAATAGGGAAAGAGGGATTGGCATCGTTGCGGTGAGACTCGATAAGGCTCTCTATTCCTTTGTCCTTGAATGTAACGGGAGCCTTCATGTCGAGATGCTTGTAGAATCCGAATAAGCCGCCGAGCCAGCGGTAAGCTCCGTCAGCAGTCGCTCCGCGAACCACCACATCCTCCGTGACGGAAGTCTCCTTCTGCCTCTGCGTCAATGTGAAATAAGGCAGGGGGAGAAAATCCTGGTCAAGAGTCATGTTGTCGTCAAGATGCTGAACACTCGTTATCGACGTCAGATTCCAGCCGTTGCCCTTATAATTCACCGTGACGCCGTCGTTAATGGTAAAACGGCGGTAGAAACAGGTATCGTTATAGTTAATTTCTCCGGTTTCTATATATTCATAGGGATAGCCCCCCTGTCTGAGCAACGAACCTGAAAGCACATTCTGAATATAGACCGAAGGAGAGACCCTCCAGTTTGCCTTCCACCTCAGGCCGCCGCTCCGCTCCTTGTCAAGGAGCTTGCCCGTATGCTGATTCCGGAAGAAACCGCCGAGATAAGAAAAATTGCCTGTAACCGACGATGCGAAGACATCGCTGAATTTATGGTACCAGCCTACCGACGCCTTATAATCGTTTCCCTTTCCTCCCTGAGCCATTATCCTCCAGCCCTGCCAGCGCATCGGCGACAGAGTGGTGATGCTGATGAGACCGCCCATGGTGTTGCGGCCGAACAGTGTCGACTGCGGCCCCCTTAGCATTTCCACTGAAGCTATGTCAGCAAGATCGAAATCGTATGTATTCTTATTAAGAAAAGGAACATTGTCTATGCTAAGCCCCACCGCCGGCTGATCCATTCTCGCACCTATTCCTCTCACATAAATTGAGGATGTGATGCGCGAGCCGTAATCAGGCATAAAGAAATTAGGGACAACATCGGAAATACCCTTAAGTGCGACGGTGTTCAACTCATCGAGAGCCTTCGTGCTGATCGTAGTCGAAGACACAGCATCGTTCCAGAGTCGGGAATTCTGTTTGATAGCCACGACATTGACCTCCTCCAGCTCCCTGCCTACAGTGTCGGGAACCGAAGAAACAGCCATTGTCAGAGTCAATGCAGTAGTGATTAAAGCCATATTTTTTAATAAACCGCTTCTTGATTACAAAATTAGAATTCTCTCCTCTTTCCGGCAATCCCCATTTATTATGATTTGTCACTCCTCCCCGTCGAAGCACCCCTTATCCCCCTTTCCAAAAATCTTTGCTCCATTTCTATTAGCCATCAAAACAACCATCCCCAAAAAAATCCTTGCTCCATTTCTATTAGCCATCAAATTCTATTAGCCATCAAAACAACACTCCCCCAAAAAATCCTTGCTCCATTTCTATTAGCCATCAAATTCTATTAGCCATCAAAACAACACTCCCCCAAAAAATCCTTGCTCCATTTCTATTAGCCATCAAAACAACCATCCAAAAAAAATAAGAGGTTGCAATCTCTTTAACTGTGTCGAGCCGGAAGGCGAGAAAAAAGTAATTTCTCTTATCCCGGCCCCCTCCATCACATACCCATATAAAAAAAAGAATATGGCTTGTCTCACGACAAACGTATCTGTCTCCGCGTGACACATCCACGATAATAAAGCAAAGGCTCCCGTGAAGG
>CAJTYD010000002.1 GCA_910583775.1 uncultured Muribaculaceae bacterium
GGCTTGGCGACTGATGCCGCTTAGCCTATGAATATTTTTTTAACGAACTATTGTCTTTATAGCTCTTATAAGATTATAAGACTTATACGATTCTCGGGTCTAATATTTCTACATGGCTTCTTTATGAAGCTCCAAAAGCAACAATAAGATTAAAACAACCTAATAATATCTAAACCAACGCTTATGGACAAAAAAGCCTTTATCCTACTGGCATGTCTGTTATGGATGCCATTGGCAGCTTTAGCGCAACAGTTCAATCTGAAGGGAACTGTCGTCGACGAAAACGGAGAACCGTTGATCGGCGCTTCCATCCTTGTAAAGGGAACGACGCGCGGAACCTCCACCGACATTGACGGTAACTTCACCATCGAGATCCAACAGGGAAAGACCCTCGTTGTCTCATACGTCGGCTATCAGAGCCAGAGCATTGTCGTAAAAGACAGTTCTCCTCTGAAAATCACTCTCCTGGCAAGCACCTCGAATCTTGACGAACTGGTGGTTGTCGGATACGGCATGATGTCGAAAAGAGTCCTTACATCATCGGTATCGTCGTTAGACGGCAAGAAACTCGAAGGCACGCCGATCAACACCGTCGGCGAAGGCCTCAAAGGCAAGATCGCCGGCGTGCGCGTCTTCAACTCGAACAACTCCCCGGGATCGGAAGCCACATTCCTTATCCGCGGCGGCTCGTCGATCAACGGATCTAACGATCCCCTTATCCTTGTCGACGGCGTCGAAAGATCGCTGGCCGGCCTGAGCCCCAACGACATAGAGTCGATCGAGGTACTCAAGGACGCAGCATCCTCGGCCATCTACGGATCACGAGCCTCTAACGGCGTCGTCCTCGTAACGACAAAGAAGGCTAACGAAGGCAAGGTCAGAGTAACTGTCGAGGCATCGGTAGCCGTTCAGAACGCCGCCAAGATGTTTGAATACCTCGACGCAGAAGATCAGATCTATCTCGCAAGAAAACGTTACGTGAACGGAACGCAGAACCAGCACGGCGAACTGTTCCTCGAAGGCCCCTACTCGTCGGGCAACACCGAGACCTCCCGTTTCTCGCTCCGCTATCTACAGCAGGGCGAGGCGATTCCCCACGGCTACAAGTCGATGAAAGACCCTCTCGACGAAAGCAAGACCCTCATTTTCGAGGACAACGACTGGGCAAGCCTTATCTTCCGCAATGCGGTATGGCAGAGCTATTACGCGAGCGTGGAAGGCGGCAACGAGGCAGTGAACTATATGGGCAGCGTCAGCTACACCAATGACGCCGGCGTCGGCGTCGGCACCAACTTCGACCGTCTCAGCACCCGCGCCAACGTCAACGTGAAGATACGCAGAAATCTCAAGCTCAACACAATCCTCGACTATAACAAGACCAATTCCGGAGAATACGACAGCCAGTACAAGCTGCTCTCGCGCGGTCTTATGACTCCTCCGACACAGCGCCGCTATTTCGTGGGCGACAATAAATGGAAAGGCACTCCTACCCACGGAGCCAACGCCTCCTCATCCAACCCGCTCTTCTATGAATACTACAACGATCACAGCAAGACATACAACCGCTTCAGCTTCGCCGGAACTCTCGACTGGGAGCCGCTGAAGGCATGGCATATCATCGGAACGGCCTCGATGTTCCAGGAGAACGGACAGACCGACAACTTCCACAAGGAGGATCCTCTGAACGGAACGCGCTGGGCCGACGCAAGCAACACCACGATCAACCGCAAGAAACTCGAGATCTACTCCAACTATGCCAAATCTTTCGGCAGCCACTCGCTGAGCGCTGTTCTCGGATATTCATGGCAGAAATACAAATACCGCTATCTCTACGCCAAGTCGCAGGGGCACGCCACCGACAAGATACCGACTCTGAACGCCGGCAACCAGTATATGGCGGCCACATCGACCAAGAACGCCGACACCAACATCGGTTTCTTCGGCCGTATCAACTACGATTTCAAGAAGAAATACCTCCTTACCCTTACATTCCGCGAGGACGGCTCCTCCCGTTTCGCCGACGGTCACCGCTGGGGCTTCTTCCCCGGAGGATCCGTAGGTTGGATCATGTCGGAAGAGAAATTCATGCAAGGAATCGACTGGATCAACAACCTCAAGCTGCGCGTCAGCTACGGCCAGACCGGTAACAGCAACGTAGGCTACTACGATGCCCTGGGTCTTTATCAGATTGACACTCCCTACGGAGGCGGAACAACCATCACTCCGGGATCAATGCCTAACGAAGGCCTGACATGGGAGAAAACCACACAGCTCGACCTGGGCTTAGACTTTGCAGTACTTAACGACCGCATCTCTCTCGGCATCGACTACTTCAACAGGGAAACCGACAATCTTCTGCAGAACATGACACTTCCCAATTCATCGGGCTTCGCGACTGTTCTCACCAATATCGGCAAAGTACGTTTCCGCGGTTTTGACTTCGAGCTCAACACACGCAATATCGTGACAAAAGACTTCACATGGGAATCACGTCTGACCATGACATATGTGAAGAACAAGGTTCTCAAACTGCCGCCCTCGCTGACAGGACGGGCAAAGAACCGTATCGGCGGTATCACCGTCGCCAATATGCCGGGGTATACCAAAGATAATCCATACGAGATCGGAGGTTATGCCGAAGGCGAACCGCTCGGACGTATCTACGGATATAAAGTGGATTATATCATCACTACCCAGGAACAGGCCGACAACGCAAGATACGATACCGGTTCGAAAGGATGGGACTGGACTCAGAAGAAATTCCTCGGAACAGGCAAGAAAGCTATCGGCGACTATGAATGGTGCGACCTCAACGGCGACGGCAAGATCGACGGATCCGACCGCTATCTTCTCGGAAACACCATCCCCCATACAACCGGAGGCTTCAACAACATGCTTAAGTTCAAGGATTTCACATTCAACATCTACCTCGACTGGGCTCTCGGCCATTCTATCGCCAACGGTATCTTCCAGCGCCAGCTCGGCGTCATCCTCGACGGTAATATCCCCGTTCAGGCAATGACCGACGCATGGAGTCCCGGCGACGACCCGACGAAGAAAAAATATTCGATCTGGGGATACAGCAACTCCGGAGCCAACAACAACTATCGCGAGAACTCGGATATCTTCGTCCAAAAAGCCGACTACCTCTGCATCCGCGAGATCTCCCTGAGCTACAATATGCCCAGAAAACTCGTGAGAAAGGCCGGTATGGAAGACGTGATGTTCACTCTCCAGGGCAATAACCTTCACTATTTCACTCAGGTTATCGGACTCTCTCCGGAGATGGGTGCCTCATCGACCTACGGTACGGGCTACAATCCCTATCCTCCGATCCGCAAGTTCTCATTCAGCGTAAGAGTCACTTTCTAAGAGTGTGTTTTGATTTAAATGAAATTAATACAGATAGAGATTTTTGAGGGATTTAAGCAAGTTGAGAAAGGAGAAACCTCTCGGTTTCGACTGCCGAAACTTGGCTTAAATCACCAAAAAGATCATCTGTAGTGATTTCAAGATTTTCCATTACACTCTCTAAAAGTTAAAATCGGTTTAAATTCAAACACACTCTAAAAACAGATTATTATGAAATTCAAAATATTTACAGCCGCATTGGCGCTCGGTCTCGCAGCTTCACTCAGTTCCTGCTTGAACGATCTTGACGTGATACAGCCGAGCAACTTTACCTCACAAAACATGTGGACAGAGGAGAACGATGCTGTCTCGGCCGTGAACGGAGCCTATAAGTTTCTGCGTGACGCCCTGAAGGACAACAATAACTTCTGGGGAGACCTCCGCTCAAATCTCTGGACATCAGGTAAGGTAAACGATCCCACCTACGCACGCACAGGTCTTAACGAGCTGACCGTAAACTGGACAGGATCCAACTGGGCAAACCTTTATAAAGTAATCAACGAGGCGAACCTTGTCCTCAAACATGCCGACGACATAACCTACAGCAATCTTGAAACCAAGAATGAGATTCTTGCCCAGGCATACTTCCTGAGGGCTTTCGTCTATTATCAGATCGCCAGAATCTGGGGTGACGCCCCTCTATGCGTCAATCCGTTCGAATCGGAGAAGCAGGAGGACATGTATCCTTCGAGAAATCCGGCATCGGAGCTTTTCGCCCTCGTCGAATCAGACATCGAGAACGCCGTGAAACTCATGCCGGCATCAGTCAAAAAGATCTATCAGGCATCTCCGGCAGCCATCCACATGCTCCGCGCCGACTACTATAACTGGAAAGGCTCTCGTCTCGGCGGCGGCAACGACGCCTATCAGAAGGCCGTGGATTCAGCGAATGCCATCATAGGCATGGATTATAAGATGCTCGATGATTTCGCAAGCGTTTTCAAACCTGACAATAAGAAGAATAAAGAGTTGATCTTCACGCTTCCCTTCATTGTCGGGGAAAATGTTACGGCAGCTACAAGTCCCAACTACTTCGCATATTTCCTTGCCCAGACCGAGCATACACAGCAGCTTCTTAACAACGGCTACTCACTCGACTATGTCCCTGTGGGAACCCATGCGCAATATTCGATTCCCAACGACGAATACGTGGACTTCCTGCTCAAGGATCCGGCCGACCAGAGAGGCGCCGCCTCGGTCCGCAAATATACCGACGAGTTCCTCAACACACAGCTTGTGCTGAAAGTCGTGGTCCTCAAATTCGCCGGTACATGGAAGAACAACACGCGTTCATTCGACTGCGACATGCCGATCTATCGTCTGCCGGAGGCATATATCCTCAAGGCCGAGGCTCTCAAGGGTATGGGCGACTTGTCCGGCGCCATGCAGGCTCTCAATGTTGTAGAGAAACGCGCACGCGGCGTCGACAACTACTATTCCGGCCTCGACAAAGAGGGTGTGACCCTGGCCATCATCGACGAGGTAAAGATGGAATTCGTGGCCGAAAGCAAGACCTGGTGGACCTATCTGCGCAACAACAAGGAGTTCCAGCTCATCTCTTCGCTTGTAGGGAAAGAGAATAAACAGAACATAACTCTTTGGCCGGTCGCTCAGGAATGCATCAACACCAACAAAAATATCGATCAGACACCGGGATACGATTAAACTTCTTCAGGGATGTCCGGCCTGACCGCCGGGCATCCCACCAAAAACAGATACAGACAGATCATGAATATCATAAGACTTATAAATCTTATAAGACTTATATTTCTCGAAAAACTATTATAACCATACCAAAAACCATGGAACGCATCAGAATAATACGGCGCCAGTCCACTCTCGTCGACCAGGTCGAGAGCCGGCTGCTCGACTATTTCACCGAGCACAACATGAAGCTCGGTGAAAGCCTCCCCTCCGAGATGGAGCTCTCGGAATCTCTCGGGGTGACACGCAGCGTGGTCCGCGAGGCCCTGAGCCGGCTCAAAATGCTCGGAATCGTCGAAAGCCGGACAAGGAGAGGCATGATTCTCACCGAACCGACGATTTTCGGCGGCATGAAACGCGCGATTTGTCCCAACATCATGAGCGACGAGTCGCTGCTGAATCTTCTCGGATTCCGTATCGCTCTCGAAATCGGCATCACCCCTTATATCTTCAGCAACATCACTCCCGAGGATATCAGCGATCTCGAAAAGGCGGTAAACATGGAGGTAGCCCTCGGCGACAATATATACGCCAACATTTCAGAACATAAGTTCCATGCCAAGCTTTATGAGATAACCCGAAACTCGACTATAATCCAGTTTCAGGAGATCATATATCCGGTTATGGAATTCGTGAAATCGAAACTTAAGGAATACGTGACGATAATAAACGCGGATCTTGAAAACCGGGGAGAGCTTGTCTCTCATGTCAATCTTCTCGAATACCTTAAGGAAAGGAACCAGGAGGCATACAGGACAGCCATCGAGAAGCATTTCTATGTCTACCGCGAGCTGATCCGCACCAACACCCTCTGGCAGAACAAGGAAAACAACTCAAAATAAGTTAATTATAACAAGATTTAAGTTTCGTATGTTATTCTGATAATCTTTAATCTCACGCAAAGTAAGTCGAAGGATTGTCATCCCTACCTTAAAGGCAAGAGAACAGGTAAATCTCCCGCAGAGGATTAACTGCTTAGCTGAGGCCTATTCCCAATTTAGAAAATGCGCCTTCGGCTTAAGAGGCGGCAGAGCATTGCCGCAAACAGCCTGCGCGTCAGCCCTCAGCGCCCTCCAGAGCCAACGGCGATGACCTCTCTAAATTGAGGCAAAGTTCAAAAGCACAAGTCTTTGCGGTAAAACCTCGGCGGGCCCTCTGCTTCTTTGCGGGATGATTAAAAAAGTTGAGAATAAAGAATTTGTAAATTAGAATCGCATTGTCGTTCAGGCATTTAAACCTCCCGCAAAGGGGCAAAAGGGCCCGCAAAGTATGCCGCGCCATGTCGAAGCCGCCTTTGCGTGAGATTTAAAATATTGAAAACTAATTTATAGTCTTCTTATAATCTCAAAACTTTAATCTATTAATATAAAAGACCATGAAACGAACTGTCGTCACAGCCGCGATCCTGGCGCTCTCGCTGCCCTCATTCGCGCAAATCACGCTCAAGCCCGACAACATCGACCGGATCATCAAGGAGATGACTCTCGAGGAGAAGGCGATCATCCTTGTCGGAGGAGGCAACACCAAGTATAAAAGCGGAGGCCCCGACTATACCGTAGGATTCTCCAACGCCTTCGGCATGGGAGCCGCGGGAACGACAGCCAGGATACAGCGCCTCGGCATACCGCCCACCGTGCTCGCCGACGGCCCCGCGGGAGTGAGAATCAGTCCGACACGCAAAAACGACAGCAAGACCTACTATGCCACGGCCTTCCCCGTGGGCGTCTCGCTGGCGAGCTCCTGGAACGCTCCCCTCATCGAGGAGGTAGGCGAGGCAATGGGCAACGAAGTGCTTGAATATGGCGTCGACGTGCTCCTCGCTCCGGGCATGAACATCCACCGCAATCCGCTCTGCGGCCGCACCTTCGAATATTTCTCCGAAGACCCGTTGCTCACCGGCAAGGTTGCCGCGGCATACGTGCGCGGCATCCAGAAGAACGGCGTCGGCACGAGCATCAAGCACTTCGCCGTCAACAGCCAGGAGACAAACCGGCTCGCCGTCAACGAGGTGGTCTCGCCCCGCGCCCTCCGCGAAATCTATCTCAAAGGCTTTGAGATAGCAGTGAAGGAGGGCAAGCCCTGGACCGTGATGTCGTCATACAACCGACTCAACGGCAAGTTCACTCAGGAAGACAAAGAGCTGCTCACCACAATTCTCCGCGATGAATGGGGTTTCGATGGAATCGTGATGACCGACTGGACCGGACTGCGCAACACCGCCGCCCAGGTCATGGCCGGCAACGACCTGATGGAATCGGGACGCAACACGCAGGTCGAGGACATCGTGGCGAAAGTGAAGAGCGGCGTGCTGCCGATCGAGGATGTCGACAGGTGCGTGAAGCGCGTGCTGCAGTATATAGTGCGCACTCCCCGGTTCAACAAGTATAAATTCTCCAACACTCCAGACCTCCGCGCCCATGCCGGAGTGTCGCGCCGTGCCGGTGCCGAGGGTATCATCCTGCTCAAAAACGAGGGCAACACGCTTCCGCTCGATATCAAAGATACCGTCTCGCTTTTCGGGCCATCGGCCTACGACATCGTGCCGGGAGGCACAGGATCCGGTTTCGTGAACCGCAAATACAAGGTGTCTCTCGACGAGGGTCTCGCGAACAGCGGTGTCATCCCGGAGAAGGAACTCGCCGACCTCTACAAGGCATACAACAGCTATTACGAGGCCAGGAAGATGGCCGAGCTTCCGCCCAAAGCGTGGAGACTCGGACGTCCCGCCTTTCCCGAAATCGACATGAGCCGCGCCACCATCGACCGACAGGCTAAAAACGCCGGAACGGCCGTCATTACTATCGGCCGCCAGGCCGGTGAGGGAAGCGACCGTAGAATGGAGAACGACTTTCTTCTCTCGGAAAACGAAAGGAATCTGATAACGAATGTATGCGAGGCTTTCCATAAAGAGGGAAAGAAAGTGGTTGTAGTCCTCAACATCGGTGCTCCCATAGAGACTGCATCCTGGAAATCACTCCCCGACGCGATCGTTCTCGCATGGCAGCCCGGTCAGGAGGCGGGAAACGCCATCGCCGACGTGCTCACCGGCAAGGAGACTCCCTCCGGCAAATTGCCGATGACGCTGCCAATAGCACTGGCCGACCATCCTTCGACAAAGGATTTCCCCGTTGTCGATGCCGACCGCTATGCAGAGAGAAACGTTAAGAAAAGAAACTTCGACTATACCCTTCACAACGAAGGGATAAATGTAGGATACCGCCATTTCAAGACGAATGCGGTCCCAGTCTCCTACCCCTTCGGCTACGGCCTCAGCTACACCACATTCTCCTACGACAAGCCCGTTGTCAAGGCAGCCAAAGATGGCGGATTCAAGGCATACGTCACGGTGAAGAATACCGGTAAGAAAGCAGGCAAGGAGGTTGTCGAACTGTATGTAACGGCTCCGGGCAGCGACATCCCGAAACCAGCCGAAGAGCTGAAGGCTTTCGCCAAGACCAAGACCCTCCAGCCCGGAGAATCGCAGACTCTCGAATTCAGCGTCAGCGACTACGACCTCGCCTCGTTCTATGAGAAAGGCAGCAAGTGGGTAGCCGACAAGGGCGCCTACGACATCCTCTTCGGCACCTCCTCCGACAATATCCTCGCCCGCGCCACCTATAAGCTTCCGAAAGAGAAGAGCTGGCCGGTGAACGAAGTTCTCCTCCCCGACATGGCCGTAGAGAAATGAAACGCGCGCTTCTTCTGCTTCTCATGCCGTTCGCAACGGCATGGGGAGCAGGGCCATCACAGGCCGGGAAGGCACAGACGGCAGGAAAGTTTTCCGACCTCGTGAGCCTTCTCCCCGATCCCGGCTCCGAATACCGGCCCGCGCCCCTCTGGGTATGGAACGCCGACATGAAGCGCAGCGACGTCGACCGAGCCCTTACTGAATTCAAGGATAAAGGCTTCGGGGGAGCGTTCATCCACCCGAGGGCTGGCCTTACCACGGAGTATCTATCCGACGAATGGTTCAGCCTCTACCGCCATTCGGTCGACAAGGCCAAGGAATTGGGCCTCGAGATCTGGATATATGACGAAAATTCTTATCCGAGTGGGTTCGCCGGAGGCCATGTTCCGGCACAGATGCCCGAATCCTATAATCAGGGATCCGGGCTCGTTCCCGTGAGGGATTCTTTGGTTTCAGAGAAAGATTCGAAATATTTCATCTGTCTGAAAGGGAATCCCGACGGTACCTTCACGGATATCACGGAAAATCTTCCCTGCTATTACGGTGTGAAGGGAGATTATTTCAAATACCGCAAGACATATTACGCCCGCACCCCCTGGTATGGCGGCTACTCATACATCGACCTGCTGATGCCCGGCGTGACCGAAAAATTTCTCGAGGTCACGATGAAGGGTTATGAAAGCGTATTCGGCAAAGACCTCGGCAAAGAGCTTAAAGGCCTCTTCTCCGATGAGCCGCATATCGGCACGCACGGAGGCACTCGCTGGACGCCGGATCTCTTCAACGAATTCGAGAAGCGCTGGGGCTACGACCTGAAGACGCGGCTGCCCTTTCTCTCCGAAGAGCGAGGAGAGTGCGGGGAGAGAGGCACGGATAGCGGATGGCGCCGCGTAAGGCACAACTATATGTCGACCCTCACGCGCCTCTTCATCGACCGCTGGGCGCGTCCGATGGAGAAATACTGCCGCGATCACAACCTCATCTGGACCGGCCACTACTGGGAGCACGACTGGCCGAGGCTTTCGAAAGGGGGCGACTCGATGGCCATGTACGCCCACCATCAGATGCCGGCCATCGACATGCTCTTCAACCAGTTTAACGACTCGGCGGCAAACGCCCAGTTCGGCAACGTCCGCTCCGTCAGGGAGCTGCAGAGCGTCGCCGCGCAGACCGGAAAGCCTCGCACGCTCTGCGAAACCTACGGCGGCGGAGGCTGGGACGAGACCTTCGAGGACTTCAAGCGTCTCGGCGACTGGGAATATGCCTTAGGGGTGAATTATCTCTGTCAGCATCTCTCGCACACCACCATCCGCGGAGCCCGCAAGTATGACTATCCTCCGGTGTTCAGCCCTGTGTCGCCGTGGTGGGAGAGCTACCGCACACTCAACGACTATTTCTCGCGCCTCTCCCTCCTTCTCAGCCACGGCCGGCGCAACGCCGACGTGCTGATTCTCGAACCGACGACCACGATATGGACATATTATTCCTACCTGACCCCGATGAAGGGAAGCATGACACGCAAGATAGGTCAGAATTTTCAGGATTTCCTCACGCAGGTCGAGAAAAACAATATCGAATACGATCTCGGCTCGGAGCTCGTGATGGAGGATTACGGCTCGGCAAGCGCCGGCTCCCTGACAATAGGCGAAGCCTCCTACCATACGGTCGTCATCCCGCCAATGACGGAGAACCTTAACCGCGCCACCTTCGACCTCCTGAAGAGATTCGCGGCCGACGGCGGCGAGATTATCGCCTGCTCCATACCTACCCTTATCGACGGTGCCGAGAGCGATGAACTATCCCACTTCTTCGCCCGAAACACAAGCAGGATTAATACGGAAGTGAAGAATGCCGACGACCTCTCTGCCCTTCTCACCGACAGACAGAAGGCAAGGATCGTATGTCCCGGCATTAAAGACCTTTATCATAACCGCAGGCGTTTCGACGACGGCGAGCTCCTGTTCCTCGCCAACTCATCCCTGGAAGAGGATGCCGCCGGTGAGATAACCGTTCCTGGAAGGTCGGTATTCACCGTCGATCCGATGACCGGAACAGTATCGAGAACCGCCAGTCGAAAAGAGGGTTCGGACAGAAAGGTAGAGTTCAGCATACCTCCCGCCGGAAGCCTGACGCTCTTCTTCTGCCGCGATGAAAAGGCCGACAGGAAGCTATCGGCAATGGCCGTCAAGTCCCGTAAGAAAAACTCCGCCGCAAGTCTCCCAAGCAAATCGCTGGAAGCAAACGGGCTGATGGAGATAGCTCCCGACCGCGACAATATCCTGCTCCTCGATTTCTGCAGATTCACCTCTCACGGTCGCGAATCGGAAGAACTGTATTACGCCGTTGCCTGCGATTCTCTCTTCGCCCGCCACGGAATGAAGAATCCCTGGGACTCATCAATCCAATACCGGCGCAACACCCTTGACGGCGACACTCTCCATGCGGGGTCCGTGAGCGTGAGATACAGCTTCATCTCCGACACCGACGGCTTTGCCTCCCCCGTCGGCCTTACCCAGGAATTTCCCGACATCTGGAAGGTAAGGATAAACGGCGAAAAGGTGGAGCCGAATGGCGGCTATATCATTGACCCGAGATTCGGTTCTTACGACATCTCGCGACACATCAGAAAGGGGAAAAACGAGATCGAGCTTTACGCCGACTCCATGAGCATCTTCACCGAGATAGCGCCCCTCTATATCACCGGCAGATTCCGCCTGGAGAGCATCCCCGAAGGCTGGAAGATCGTCCCCTCCGCTCCCCTCACGGCAGGCAGCTGGAAGGCACAGGGTTATCCATGTTATCCCTGGGGCGTCGACTATTCGAAGAGGTATGACATAATAAAAGAGAAGGGGAAATCGTATATTTTAAAGCTCGGGGAATGGATGGGAACCGTCGCGGAAGTGTTCGTCAACGGCAAAAAGGCCGCAACTGTATTCAGCCCTCCCTACGAGGCTGACCTAACCCCCTTCCTGACGAACGGATTGAACAGAATAACCGTCCGGATCATCGGCAGCAACCTGAACCTTTACGGTCCTCACTACGGCCGGGAGAAGGGGCTGGCCGCGCCGCCCAACTGGAAGAAAGTCAGTCGGCGCAAGTCAGGCAAAGACTACGACCAGGCTGACTACGGTCTGATCTCCGGGTTCGAATTATATATAGAATAATACATCGCTCGACATAAGAAGAATATTGAGAAGAAACGATTGAAAAAAAATTAAGTAAAACAGAAACTTACAATGAAGGAAATGAAAGGATGTATTAAAATCATGGCGGCATCGCTGTTATGTCTCGCCTCCGCTGTCGGAAGTAACGCGCGAGAAAAGAGCGAATGCCGGCTCACCGCTCCACTCAACGACGACGCCTGGAGCCGGTCATGCTGGATCTCGGCGAAAGAGGCGCCTGTGGTTACGGAGAAGGTAACCAACCAGACTCGCTCGGCCGACGGCGCGAGCTGGTTTGTCGCGCCTGTCAGAAACCGGAAGAGAGTGAAATCGGCGGTATGGATGACGACAGGCCTCGGCGTCTACGACCTCTACGTGAACGGGCGGCTCATCGGCGAGGAGATACTCAAACCCGGCTATACCCATACGGGGAAGACACGGCGGTCGTTCACCTACGACATAACCGACGCCGTCAACAGGAAGGCCGACGCCGTCAACACGCTGTCGGCGCGGCTCACGCCCGGCTGGTGGGCCGACAGGGTCGTCTCCACCCGAGGCAAAAAGGGAATGAACGGCAAAAAATGCGCCTTCCGCGGAGTGCTCGAAATCACATATACCGACGGCTCCCGAGAGATTCTCGGAACCGACACGATTGCCTGGCGCGCCGGGATAGCCGGGAAGATCCGTCATGCCGCCATCTATGACGGCGAGGAATTCGACGACCGCGAGCCGGAAGGCCACGAAGTATACACTAAGCTGAAGACTCCCGAGATCAATACGGAATTTTCCGGCGAGATCCTCCCCACCGACGGCGCCGAGATCTATCTGCGGCGTGATCTCGAACTGCAGCCCCGTTCGATATACGTATGGAAACACATAGAAGGAGCAGACTCCACACATTACGGCAAGATAGTGATCTCACGGCGATACCGCCCCGGAGAAGAAATCCGGCTGAAAGCCGGAGAGAAGCTCGTGGTCGACTTCGGACAGAACTGCTCGGCTGTTCCGCGGTTCCTCTTTAACGCATCCAAAGGGACTCGGCTCAGATGCGAGCCAGCTGAGATCCTCAACGACGGCAACGGCGCCAAGAGCCGCGGCATGGACGGCCCCGAGGGTAGCGGCCACCGCACCAACCTCCGCATCCAGGACACCGGAGTAAGAATCGACTATACCTTCGCCGGAGCCGCGAGCCCGGTGGAATATATTCCTCGCGCCACATTCTTCGGCTACCGCTACGTCACCGTGACCGCCGACGGTAACGTCACCATCCGCGAGATCTCGTCCATCCCCGTCTCCTCTATCTCGAAAGACCTCGAGACAGGCCGCATCACGACGGGCGACTCGCTTATAAACCGACTAATCTCCAACACACGCTGGGGAATGCTCTCGAATTATCTGAGCATACCGACCGACTGCCCGCAGCGCAACGAGCGCGCCGGCTGGACCGCCGACACGCAGGTATTCGCCGAGACAGGCACCTTCTTCGCCGACACGGAGAAATTCCTGCGCAAGTGGCTGCGCGACCTCCGCGACTCGCAGACACCGACCGGTAGCTATCCTGCAGTGGCTCCTCCGTCGATCACGGGCAGCAGCCGGATGCGTATCGGATGGGGCGACGCCGGAATCATCGTGCCTTATATCGTATGTAAACAGTTCGGCGACCGCGCCGTGATCGACGAGGCCTGGGACTCGATGCTGCGCTTCATCTCCCATGCCGACAGCACCGGTTACCTCCATTCACAGATAGCGAAGGAATGCGGCGGCTATCAGTTTGCCGACTGGCTCAGCTACGAGCCGCTCGAATCGAAGAGCGGCAGGGCTTTCGTCAACGGCAAGCCGCTGCCCGAAACAATAGACTACTGGGATTTCCTCGGAGCATCCTATCTGGCGATGGACGCCCGGATGCTCGCCGAAATGGCCGAAGCCTCCGGCAGAGACCCGCGCCCGTTCCGCGAGATTGAGAAAAAGACCTCCGACCGCATCCGAAACGATTTCCTCAACGGGAAAGGCGAGTTCAGAACCGAAGTCCTCAACACTATGCAGACCCCGGCGCTCTTCACCCTTTACAACGGCATTCTCGACGGAGAGCCGAAGGAGGCCATGATCTCGCGTCTGCGCGACAACTTCCGTCGCCACGGCAACTGCCTGCAGACCGGCTTCCTCGGGACCTCGATCCTGATGGGCGTTCTGACTGACAACGGTATGGCCGACATCGCCTACGACCTCCTCTTCCAGCATAAGAATCCGAGCTGGCTCTATTCCGTCGACAACGGCGCCACAACCATCTGGGAACGCTGGAACAGCTACACCCGGGAATCCGGCATGGGACCAAAGGGGATGAACAGCTTCAACCATTATGCTTACGGCGTTGTCTGCGAATGGATCTGGAAAACAGCGGCCGGCATCGCCGCCGACCCGAAGGCTCCGGGATTCCGCCACATAATAATGAAGCCCGTTCCCGACCGCCGGCTCGGGAAACTTGATGCCGTCTACCGCTCGGCCTCCGGAAAGATCGGCAGCTCCTGGAGATACGACGGCGACCGCTGGATCTGGGATTTCACGGTTCCGGAGGGCTCGACGGCAACCGTCACTCTCCCCGCACAGACCGGGGAAAAAGAATATCCGGCAGGGAAACACCATATAGAGGTTTCCCTACCGGAAAAATGATTAATCTAAAATAATATCTTAAAACTCGTTCTTTAAGATTTCCTAAAGAAATATAGAATGCCGCGGCTCGCTTACCAGGGAAGCGAGTTGCGGTTTTTCTTCGAAGGATCACAGGTGAGGCCCATGCCGAGTTTCTTGAAGATCTTGCGGTCCACCTCGCCGAGCATCACGGTTGAATGCACCTGGCATCCCTTTAGCTCGGGGAGCTGTCCGAGGGCGCGACGGCAGTTCTCGTCATGCGTGCTGAGCACCGAGAGCGTCACGAGCACCTCGTCTGTATGAAGGCGCGGGTTGTGGCCCTGCAGATAGGTGGTCTTGGTGTGCTGGATCGGCTCTATCATATCCTGCGGGATAAGCTTCACGCTGTGGTCGATTCCCGCGAGATGCTTGGTGGCGTTGAGGATCAGGGCGGCGCTCGGACCTAAGAGAGGACTCGTCTCGGCGGTTATTATCGTGCCGTCGGCGAGCTCCACGGCGGAGCAGGGACGGCCGCTATCTTCGGCTCTCTTCCGGGCTGCGGCTATACACTTGCGGTAGGAGGTGTCGATGCCGGCCTGTTTGAAGAGGAGTTCGATCTTGTCGACTTCTCCTTCGCTCGCCTCCCCCTGCGCCAGGCGGTTGAGGGCGGTGAAATAGCGGAGCACGATCTCGTTTTTCGAAGCCTCGCGGCATGCCGAATCGTCGCTGATGCAGAAGCCCACCATATTGACGCCCATGTCGGTCGGCGACTTATAGGGGCTTTTGCCGTAGATTCCCTCGAAAAGGGCGTTGAGCACCGGGAAGATCTCGATGTCACGGTTATAGTTCACCGCCGTCTTTCCGTAAGCCTCCAGATGGAAGGGGTCGATCATGTTGACGTCGTTGAGGTCGGCGGTAGCGGCCTCGTAGGCGATGTTGACGGGATGCTTGAGCGGCAGACTCCACACGGGGAAAGTCTCGAACTTGGCATATCCCGCCTCGACTCCGCGTTTCTGCTCGTTATAGAGCTGGCTGAGGCATACGGCCATCTTGCCGCTTCCGGGGCCCGGTGCGGTGACGATCACCAGCGGACGAGTGGTCTCCACATAGTCGTTCTTTCCGAAACCCTCGTCGGAGGCTATCAGGCCGACATTGGAGGGATAGCCTTCTATGATATAGTGGATGTATGTCCTGATGCCCATGCGGTCGAGCTTGCGGCGATAGGCGTCGGCACTGCTCTGGCCGTTGTAATGGGTGATCACCACAGAGCTGACCAGGAAGCCGCGCTTGGTGAATTCCTCACGCAGGCGAAGAACATCCATGTCGTAGGTGATGCCCAGGTCGTTGCGCACCTTGTTCTTCTCGATGTCAAGGGCACTGATCACGATGATGATCTCGGCGCTGTCGCTGAGCTGGCCGAGCATCCGCAATTTGCTGTCGGGCTGAAAGCCGGGGAGCACCCGGCTGGCATGGTGATCGTCGAAAAGCTTCCCTCCGAGCTCAAGGTAGAGCTTGTTTCCGAACTGAGAGATTCTCTCCTTGATATGCTCTGACTGAATTCGGAGATACTTGTCGTTGTCAAATCCGTACTTCATAACGGATCAGTCCTCCTTCATGTTGTGGAATACGTTCTGCACGTCCTCGTCCTCCTCGAACTTGTCGAGAAGTTTCTCGATCTGCTCGCGCTGCTCGGGAGTGACCTCCTTGTAGTCGGTCGGTATTCTTTCGAACTCGGCTGAAACTATCTCCAGGCCCTTGTCCTCGAGGAATTTCTGCAGGTTTGCGAACTGGTCGAAGGCGCCGTAGATCATCCATTCCTCCTCCTCGGCCTCGAGTTCAGCCTCGAAGTCCATGAGGTCGAGCTCGAACTCGTCGAGATCGGTGTCGGCGTTGGGCTTTACGTGGAACACGCTCTTATGGTCGAAAAGGAACGAGAGCGAGCCCTGGGTTCCGAGCGAGCCGCCGTGCTTGTTGAAGTAGCTGCGCACGTTGGCCACGGTGCGCTGGTTGTTGTCGGTAGCCGTCTCCACGACGATGGCGATGCCATGCGGGCCGTATCCTTCGTAAACGATCTCCTTGTAGTCGCCGGCATCCTTGTCGGTGGCTTTCTTGATGGCACGCTCAACTGTGTCCTTAGGCATATTGGCGGCTTTCGCATTCTGCATGAGCACGCGCAGACGCGGATTCATGTCGGGATCCGGACCGCCGGACTTGGCGGCGATGGTGATCTCCTTGCCGATACGTGTGAACGTGCGGCTCATGTTGCCCCAGCGTTTGAGCTTGCGGGCTTTTCTATATTCAAATGCTCTTCCCATTTTATGTTGTCCTTAAGTTTAGATGCTGTTTTGATTTATCCGAGCTTTTATCTGAGTTCGGCGCCGAAAGCCTTCAGGGCTGTGATGATGCGCTGCATAGTGCTGTCGATCTGCTTGTCGGTCAAGGTCTTCTCGCTGTCCTGAAGTTTCATCGACACGGCATACGATTTCTTACCTTCCGGCAGGTTCTTCCCTTCGTAGACATCGAAGAGGCGCACCTCGCGGAGGAGCTTGCGCTCGGCCTTGCGGATCACGGCCTCGATGTCGGCGAACTTCACGCTCTTGTCGACAAGAAGCGCTAAGTCGCGGTCAACCTCCTGGGTCTTCGGGAGCTCGGAGAAAGTGACGGTGTTCTTGACGGTGAGCTTGAAGAGCACGCTCCAGTCGATTCCGGCGTAGACCACAGGCTGCTCGATGCCGAATTTCTTAAGCAGCGAGCTTCTGACGGCGCCGATCTCGGCGATAAGCTTGCCTGAGCGGGCTGTTACGTCGAGCTTGGCGGCATAGACCTCGTCGCTCGACTGCGCGACGGTATAGGCACCCTGCGGCAGGCCGAGGCGGACGAAGATGCCGTCGACGATGCCGCGGAGGTCGTAGACGCTCGTCTCGACGGCCTTGACGTTCCAGGAGGATGCGGCCATCGCGCCGGTCATCCAGATGCCGAGCTCCGGATGCTCGCTGAAAGGTGCAAGAGGCTTCTCGGCGGTCGATTCCTTCTCGGGATTCATCGAATAGACGTTGCCGAACTCATAGAATTTCAGGTCGGCGGCCTTTCTGTTTACGTTATGGGCGATCGATTCGAGACCTCCGAAGAGGAGCGTCTGGCGCATCAGCGAGAGGTCGCCGCTCAGTGGATTCATCACCCTGACGCTGTGGGAGAGGGGATATTTCTCCGAGTTCTCGTAATACGAGACGGCGGTCAGGGAGTTGTTCATGATCTCAGCGAATCCCTGAGCCGTGAGCTGATCGCTGACGAGCTGCTGCATGGCGTAGCTGGCATCGGTGTCTCCGCGCTGTGAGAGACTGATGTGCATCTCCTCACCGATCTCGACGTTGTTGTAGCCGTAGACGCGGAGCACCTCCTCGACCACGTCGCAGGGGCGGTAGACGTCAACACGGTATGTAGGCACCTTGAGATGGAGCACGTCGGGGTCGTCGGTCTTCTCCACATCGAAGTCGAGGGCCTTGAGGATGCAGACAACGAGGTCGGCCGGCAGCTTCTTGCCGATAAGACTGTTGCAGTATTCGAGCGAGAAGTCGAGCTCCTTGCGACCCACGGGAGCGGCGCAGACGTCGGCCACCTCGCCGCAGATCTCGCCACCGGCGATCTCCTTGATCATCGTGGCTGCAAGCTTGGCGGCATATACCGTGATCGAGGGGTCGGCGCCGCGCTCGAAGCGGAACGAGGCGTCGGTAGAAAGGCCGTGACGGCGGGCGGTGCGGCGGATGCGCGTCGGGTTGAACCAGGCGCTCTCGATGAACACCGACTTCGTTTCGGCGGTCACACCTGAGTCGAAGCCTCCGAAGACGCCGGCGATACACATCGGGCGCTCGGCGTCGCAGATCATCAGGTCGCTTTCGTGAAGCTCATGCTCCACGCCGTCGAGAGTGACGAATTTCGTACCCGCCGGGCATGTGCGCACCACGATCTGCTCCCCCTTAACCTTGTCGAGGTCGAAGCTGTGGAGCGGCTGTCCGAAGCCGAGAAGTATGTAGTTGGTGATGTCGACGATATTGTTGATCGGGCGCTGTCCGGCGGCCACGAGGAGTTTCTTGAGCCATTCGGGAGATTCCCTGACCTCGACGCCGCGGATTGTCACGCCCGAATATCTCGGGCAGCCCTCCTTGTCTTCGACGCGGATCGAAACGGCGCCATCCACGCGGTCGGGGGCAAACTGCGAGACATCCGGAACGGTGACCTCGGGAAGAGCCGAAGTGGCGTTGCCCTGCCAGGCCTCGCACCACTGGCGGGCCTTCACGTCGCGGGCCACGCCGTAATGGCTGGCGCCGTCAACGCGGTTGGGGGTAAGCTCAACCTCCAGGCGGTAGTCGCTCTCGACGTTGAAATATTCAGATGCGGGGGTTCCGGCCTTGACGTCGTCGGGAAGGACCATGATTCCGGCATGATCCGTGCCGAGGCCGAGTTCGTCTTCGGCGCATATCATGCCGAACGATTCTTTTCCACGGATTTTCGATTTCTTAATCTGGAACTCGCGGTCGCCGTCATAAAGCGTCGTGCCGACGGTGGCGACGACAACGGTCTGGCCGGCGGCAACGTTCGGAGCGCCGCAGACAATCTGGACAGGCTCGCCCTCGCCGAGATCGACGGTAGTGACGTGAAGGTGGTCGGAATCGGGATGGTCCTCGCAGGTGAGCACCTTTCCGATAACAACGCCGCGAAGTCCGCCGCGGATGCTTTCAACTTCTTCAACTGTGTCGCATTCCAGGCCTAACGAGGTCAGGACGGCGGCAAGTTCCTTGGGACTCAAATCAAAATCAATGAAGCGTTTGAGCCATTTATAAGATATATCCATATATCGGTTTAATATTATTCTTATTTAAATTTCGCAAGTAAATTTAAATTGGTTTACAGTTTGGGTTTAAGGTTTAGAAAATACCATATGTCCTGTCATCACAGTGAGGCGGTAACCTCTAAGAAACTGTTTAAATTTCTTTCGAAAATTTTATTATAAGAATTCTTTCAAGGCTTTTAAGAATCTTTTTGGCTGTTTCCGCCAAGTTTCGGCAGTCGAAACCGAAAGGTTTCTCCTTTCTCAACTTGCAAAAACATCTCAAAAATCTTCTCAAAATCCTTTGAAAATAAATTTAAACAGTTTCTAAACCCAAACTTTAAACACTAAACTTCAAGTTTTCAAGTTCATTGAAACTTGCGAAACTTGAAATTCTAATCATAACCCCCGACGATGCATCAGGGAGTGCAAGATTAACTCGCAGACAGACCCGTATCGGCCTCTGCCTGCTTCAAAATGCAAAATTAATAAAAAATTCCCACAAACTCTCTAATTTTCTTTATGACATGACAATTATGGCCGACACCCATCTTATATCCGTTCCGACACCGGCGCACCCAGTTATATAATTCAATTTCCGCGAATTTAATAACTCAAGTTTCGCGAGTTAATTATAATAACATTATAAACTTATTCTCAATATTTTAAATCTCACGCAAAGGCGCAAAGAAGGCAAAGTTTTTATTGCTTTCATTCCATGCGGCTGAAAATAAAGGGCGCCAAGATGATCTGCTCAAGCAGATCTGAAGCACGCAAAGCCGGCTTCGGCATGTCGCGGCAGACTTTGCGGGCTTAAAAAGCCGAAGGCGCCGACTTGGCGTGCTTATGATTGCAGCATATATCCTGACAAGCTAAGAGCTTGTTCCTTAAAATTTCGAGGCCGTAGGGGTCGCAGCCTTGGAGCTGATTCGGTCATTTGCTGAAAGGAGCATACCGAGGTATGTGACTGAAAGCAAAGGGCCAAAGCCGCCCAAGGATGCGAGGCATGGGGTAATTTATCTTGCCCAACTGTCTCGATATTTTAAAAGCAAACTATAACAAATCATTTTATTTTTATTTCTTTAACAATAAGTTTTAATTATTGTTTAGAATCGAAAGTTTAATTACCGTCGCCTCGGCGCTTTTTGGCATATTTCGCGAGAACTCATCGGTCACGAGGCTCGCATCGCTCCCTCTTCATCTCGCAAAATCTGCTCAAAAATCGCCGCCCCTACGACCTTGAAATTTTAAGGAACAAGCTCTAAACCTTAGCCCTCTTTACGCCTACTATAGAACTTAATTTTGATTTGGAGATAATGCTTTAGAATTTAGCATGTTATAAAATCCCGCAGAGTTGCATGAGATTCAGAGGCAATTCTTTAGGACATATAATCCGGATAATGCAACTAAAAAACTTTGCTAAAACCCTTTGCGGGCCCTCTTGCCCCTTTGCGGGAGGTTTAAATGCCTGAACGACAATGCGATTCTAATTTACAAATTCTTTATTCTCAACTTTTTTAATCATCCCGCAAAGAAGCAGAGGGCCCGCCGAGGTTTTACCGCAAAGACTTGTGCTTTTGAACTTTGCCTCAATTTAGAGAGGTCATCGCCGTTGGCTCTGGAGGGCGCTGAGGGCTGACGCGCAGACTGTTTGCGGCAATGCTCTGCGGCCTCTTATGCCGAAGGCGCATTCTCTAAATTGGGAATAGGCCTCAACTAAGCAGTTAGTCCTCTGCGGCTACTCTGCGGGAGATTTACCTGTTCTCTTACCTTTAAGGTAGGGGTGACAATCCTTCGACTTACTTTGCGGGAGATTAGTAATTATCAGAACTACATGCGGAACTTGAGTTATATTTTAACAGGTATATTATCAGGAGAGAGTTTTTTAAGAAGAGTTATTGATAAATCAATAATTTTCCCTAAATTTGCAAATATACAGTTAAGTAAGTGTTCAAATTTAATTTATACTTAATGCGAGTTTATTTTTGAGGCGATTACGGTGCGGAGTGAAGGAGCATATAAACATATGCGACTGAGCGACAAGCCGTAAGCGGCCAAAAAGAAACCGCAGTAAGTATAAAAGATTAAAAACCACTTACTATCGTTTAAATTTGAATACTTACTTAATATGCACGTATGCACGTAATTCACGTATGCACGTAAAGTAAATAAGGACAGAAATCGAAAATCAATAATCCTATCTCCGCTATGAATGCGAAATATTTTACTCCGCTCAATGCCATAACCGCGCCGGTTGTTGCAGCTCTGCTTGTGCTGGCGGCATCCTGCGTTGATGATTTCGGTTATAACAAAAACGAAGGAAAACAGATAGCTTTTAGCGTAACAGCGTCCGACAACTGGTATAACGGGATGTCGGTCGACGAAAGCGCGCCCACAAGCCGCTGCACGTCCGTGCAGCCGTTGACAGGGGGCGACACGAAGCTATATCTGCATACGGTAGTGGGTGAGAACACGACTGAGGAAGCGGGAGGTGACGACAGCCGTCTCGCAACCCGCGGTACCCCGCTAAAGGGGATCGATGCTTTCAAAAAAGCCTACGACAAGTTTTCCTTAAGCGGCATCTGCTATCTCGGAAAATATGAGGGGAATGAAACCGACTGGACCCCCAATTACGCATATAACCTTAATTACAGCACTGCGACCGGGAATGCCGTCGAGGGTGGCAAGCCCCTGCAATGGCCCAGAGAGGGAAAGGTCCGTTTCTTCGCTTTCGCCCCGACGGTTACTGATTTCAACGGGAAGAATACCGACGGCGTGCTGGCCCTGAGCGCCGCTAATAAAAAAGGATCCCCGACGCTTACCTACACCGTGCCTACGGATGTGGAGGAGCAGATAGACCTGATGGATACCTACACCGACGCCTCCGGCCTGACCTCTTCCTCACCGGAAGTGGAACTGAAATTCCGCCATGCGCTCACCGCCGTGCAGATAAAGTGCGACCAAAGCATGCGTTCAAGCGAGATAACCGAGGTTTCCATAAGCGGAGTCTACGGGAAGGGCGAGCACATAATCGGGACCGTTGCCTGGGAAACTATAGGTGATCCTAACGCCACATATACGATAAAAAAAACGATAACGCTTAATCCTAAACCCGGCAACGAAGGGGGCGATGGAATACATGTCTCCAACGGCACGCAGATAATAGGCAAGGAAGGCGACAACCTGACCTTCCTTTTAGTGCCGCAGAAGCTTCCTGAAGGCGCTCTACTTACCATAAAGTTCAAGGATAAGACTGCCGGGACAGAACACACCCTGACCGGCGATCTGGGCGGTGAGACCTGGGATTCCGGCAAGATAGTTACCTACACGGTTTCACCGTCGAGCGTACATATCAGAGCGGCGGTCGAGTTTGCCAAAAAAAGAATAGGATCATCCGACAAGGCTGCCGGCGACACCATCCCTTATTCCGGCGTCTGGTATGATGCGCCCCTCAAGGCCAAGGGATATCTCACCATAGGCGACACCGAGAAGGAGTTCGCCATCCCGGCTGATAAAATCACTGTTGAATACAGCCTCTTTAATAAGGACAGCAATAACTGGGATGAATGGGCGAAATCTCCTGAAGTTAATAATAAAGATGAAATTGAAGATATAAACGCACTCATTAGGATTCCCGCGCAGTCTCATTATGCGGATATACAAAAAGGAGAGACTATTTCTTTTAAATCAGGCACCAACGGCAGTAAGGGAAGTCCCACATCATTGATCCGAAACGGGGAATCAGCCAACTGCTATTTAGTTGACCAGGCCGGCTATTATTCCCTGCCGCTTGTGTATGGCAACCTGTACGGCAAGTCATTGCCGGCCGGCAACGAGAACGGTCTTAATTATTACCCGAAGCACGATGACCTGGCGATGGGATCGGCTGATATCTCCGGAGTCTACGACGCTGTGCTTGTATGGCAGGATGCTCCGGATCTGATCGATCCCAAAAGCGTAAGGATCAATGAAAATAATTTAGAATTCCATATCCGCGAACTTACCCTTGCGCAGGGCAACGCAGTTGTCGCTGTCCGAAATGCCTCCCACGATATCCTCTGGAGCTGGCATATATGGGTAACGCCGTATAAGGATAAATTCTATAATGATTTATACAACACTGTAACAGATCCCGGCGAAACTTATCAAAAAGAATATAATTTTGCGCAATATAATCTTGGCTGGTGTGACCGTCATGAGGGGAATGAGGCCCGCAAATTCAAGCTCCGGGCCATTGTCGACATGAGCGGTTACGGGGATGTCAAAGGTGAGGGTACGGCAGTAAATGGCAGCGAAGTCAAAACTACTGTAGAGCTTGGAGAATTCACGCAGATGGAATTCAAAGGCTCAAAAGCCGGCGACAACACATACTATCAGTGGGGTCGCAAGGATCCAATGCTTGGCGGTATCTACAATGATGGAACAACACCGACTTTTAAATATCATAAAAAAGGGGGGAATACGTATGATACAGCAGAGTTTACTATGGAGAATAAGCAGGTATTCAATCAATATGTCAATTCGGACGAGAACTGTAATTATTCTTTCCGCAAGAATCCCGGCGACATGATTGACCTCTCTGATGAGGCATCGCATGGTGTTACGATAGGCTACACCATAAAGCATCCCTATATGTTTATCACTAATTCATATAGTACTGATACGTATCAATTAAATGGCAAACCATATACAGATAATGTAGAATTCAGTTACCGTAATCACTGGCATAAACCATTCAAAAATGAAAGTGGAATTCTTAATGACATTCCTTACTTGAACCATGTCAACTTGGCGCAGGAAAATCATATCATGTTCAATGCCTGGAATGTTAATGCCACAGAAATAGGTCTGCTTGTGAATAGTACCACAGAATTTAATAATAATAAAGAGACGATTATAAGAAGGAATTCCGTAGAGGTAAAAAAATCGGTCTATGACCCATGCCCTCCCGGTTTCAAGATGCCCCCGGCAAACGCATTCAGAGGCATTCCAAAAGATTTATATGGTTGCTACAAAGGAACTGTATCTTTTGATGGGAGTAAAAGAGAATGGACCATTACAGGCAATTCGAAGACAATTAAATTCCCGGCTACCGGCGTGCGAAACTACGCGTTGCGTAGTAGCGAATGGTCGACAGTTCTCCCAAATGGAAACTATAACGGCGCTTATAATGGCACTTCCGGTTCATTTGATTATAACGAACTATACAAGACGACTCTACCCGCATTCAAGGATCTAACTTATGTATCCTCCGCGACTATTGTAGACGCTACCGATTCAAAGAGTGCCTTTCAGGTTCTGTTATTCTGGATTGATGGCAGAAAAAGGACTACGGATACAGATTATCTAAAAAGTTTTGTTAGATCAAGTAATTCGTACGGACTGGCGGTACGACCGATAAAGGATTAAATATACATTAAACCGTAAAGCAAAGCCCTGGGGTTTCACACTCCGGGGCTTTGAAGTTTCAAAAACTTTACAACTCTTTTGCAAGCAAATATTTAAGAAAATAAATTTAAACAGTTTCTTAGAGTTTATTTCTTTGTATCAAATGTATATATCACTTGCATTCTGTGATTTGTATCCGCGACCGCACCGCGGTCGTAATTCACACCCGGGGCTACCATCCGTGACCCCTGCCGGGGTCAACCCTCCGGCCACGTTGTTGTTTTCATTAATACACCTCCACTAAAAATATAAGGTCTACAGACAAAATATAGGGGTTACAGACAAAAATATACGGGTTACAGATAAAAATATACGGGTTACGGGGATAACCCAACGATCAGAGAATAAGATCGACCGCGGGGCGGTCGCACATTATAGCCCCGGGTCAAATCGGCACACCGATTTGACCCGGGGATGAAGTTCACGAAACCAAACGACCGCGGGGCGGTCGCGGATTATAGCCACACGGGCAACAGATGCAACTGATAAAACTTATTTCATCGGAAATTCCTTGCCGATCTCGCTGCCGTTTTTCCAGGCATCAGCCCATTCCTCAACCGTTACAGTAAAGTTGATGGGGTTGTCGAGCACCGGATCGCCTATCCCCTTTGCCGGTTTAACTGTCGGTATCGTCTTAATATATTTTCCGCTGCCGTCAGGGAGATTGAATGTCATCAGATCGCCTGTAGGAGGATATACGCCGGCACCTGAAGTCGCGCCGCAGAACTGAAGATTGTAGACATATTTCTTGCCCGGCTTCCACTCATCGTTTATAGGCACGCAAGTGTAGCCATATTCTCCGTCGTCAAACTTCCCGGTATAGGGGAAAAGCTGATGATAATGTTTGTTGTTTTCAGCATCAACCTTAACCGGATCGTTGCTACCGGGATGTTGCGCTCCTTCATGTACAGCTTCCACACGACAAAGCAGAAGGATATAAGCGCCGTGCTTAGCATTTGTCGACTTGTCAGTGTTGTCATTCAGATTCCATGTGTCGAGCTGTTGGGGGACAAGCATGAGGTTTGAGCTGTTCTTTTCAACCGACAAAAGATCCTGCAACGTATGCGAAAGCTTCATCGGCTCGGTGCCGGTGAATTCACGCCCGTATATCGTCTTGTCGCCTATAGCCTTCCAGAGCATATGTTTCTCAGGGATAAATACATCGGACGCATCAGTCGAGGCGTCATCAGTTACATCAACCGTCGTGCCTTCAGGAACAAACGACAGATTTCCCGACGGTTTCACATTAACAATCCACGCGCCCTTTATCATGACCGATTTCGTTTCGTCGCCATCGACGCCCGCTTTTGCGCGGACAACAATCTGAGACAAAGCGTGATGGAAATTTATATTGACATTCGTACCGTCGCCCCTCATAGCTTTGGTATAAGCGGTGATCAGGTCGACCTGATTCTCTGCATCAGCCGCCGGAGTGAAACCCGGGATCTGAGGCTTGAGATCGGATGTCTCGACCTTGACATCTGTAGGAGACACTGCCCAGAACTGAATGGAAGCCACCTCCGAAGGCCAGAAAATGGCATGGCCGAGAGAGAAATAATTGGCATTTGCCGGCTTTGTGGCTTTCTCGCCATTGATGAAAAGCTGTTTATATCCCTCCGCGTCTGCCCAGATATTGAACTCCGAGAGCTTGTCGGTGGTCATTTCTGCAGCTCGGGTGGAGACACTGGTATTGAAGGTGATCTCGTTGCCCAGATTTATCTTTTCAATCTCATCGTTGGAGCATGCAGTGACCAACGCCATGGCCGTCAGTCCGAATGTTGCGAGTTTGAGATTCATAACGATTGATTTTTATTGATTTATTAATTCTTTATTCTTTTTAAGCGAATTTTTATAAGTTCAGTTATGTCAGTTCATGCTGATATTCCGGTCGAGCACATCCGACCAGTCCGACACGTTCGGGTTCAGCCCGGTACCTCCGTAGTGGGGAAGCTTGATGCCGTCGATCACGATCTCCACATGGCGGGGATCGGCCGCATCGTGGATCTGATCCGTTACATCATAGTTATAATAATATTTGTTTGATGTATAGATCGTGAGGATATGGCGGGAAGGCGACGCCGGAGAGGGACAGTGCCCGAAGACTGTTATTTTTCCGCCAAGCTCTGTTGGACCGGCGATTCCGAGATTCAGAGGCACCGTGACGGGGCGACCCGCCGGGCTCTTAAGCGAGGGGGAATGAGACTCGGCTACTCCCGAAAGCACCGCGTAATACTCTAACTTGTCGCTGATGTTTTCCGCATTCTTTATGCTCAGGGTGTAATCTACCGTTGCGGGCGTCGGCGACAAAGTCACAGTCTGGCCGCTCGCCGCAGTTATATGAATAGAAGTCAGAGACGCAGAGCAGGTTTTGCCGGGCAAGCCTTTTATCGGCTGATCCTCTGTGCCGTCGGGACGGGGAGCCGACGGGGCGATACGGGTAAACGCCGTTTCCATCGACTCTTCGGAAGTGGTGACACAGAATTCATCGTAAGTGTCGCCCTGTTCCTGCAGGAGCCGATAGTCGCCGCCGTATGCCACACAGTCGTAATCGTCGGCCGGGATGCGGATAAGGACGCCGCCGTAATCGGCTATCTCGTAAGTGCGCGTCTCCCCTCCGTTGCGGGGAAACATCTTGACCATCATCGTGGCCGGACGGTCGGTCTCCTCCACTCCGTCCCAGTCGAAGCAGATTCGGAGATCAACCCAGTGGCTGTGGTCATAACACAGATCGCGGTGATTGCATGAGCCGGCGGCAAAAAGACAGAGAACGCCGCATATCAGGGCCGGAAGTTTTCGCAGAATCCGTTTCATCTCACACCTCCCTTTCCTGAATTAATATTCCCGCGGCCCAAGAGCCACACAAGGCCGACCTCGAGACGCGTCGGTCCGAACCATTTGCGCTTATGATCCGAAATCCACACATCGCATTCGTCGACGGGGTGATGTTTCTTATACTTTCCCCACATATATCCGATGCCGAGCGAGAAGTTTATATTCAGCCGGCGCGCCACAGGCAGGGAATATCCGTAAGAGACACCGACGGCATAGTTGAATTTATCGCCGATAACGCCCTTTCGGTTTCCGAACTGAAAGTCGTAGGTAACGAGCGAGCCGTAAACGCCGACGTAATGTCCGGAAAAAGGAGAATCTGAACGGCCGTGCCCGAGCTGCCAGCGCGCCTCGATGTCACCGCCGTAGACACGCCAATAGCGATGGCGGCCGCTGTTGCTCCACCATGCATACATCCAGTCGGCAAAGAACGAGATATGCCGTCCCAGATAAACGCCCGCGCCGATGTTGGGCACAAGCGCGGCGTCATACAATAAATTGGTGCTAAGAAACCAGGAAATTCCGGAGGCGGCCGAGGCAGATGTGCGTAACGCCCCCCCTGTCAGGGAATTATCATCATAACCAGAAGAGCTGTCAACCACTATGACAGTATCAGGCTCAGCCGCCGGCTCCCTGCCGGCGTCCGGAACGCTGTCGGCCGTCGCCACCTCCGCGACAACAGCCGCAACCGGACGGGGATAGCTTATCGTTATAGAGGCATAACGCTGAAGCGGCCAGCGGGTGCGCCCGAGATTCGGCGCGATGCCGCTCTCGACGCTTCTCACAGTAACAAGAGAATCAAGATATTCAGACAGACAGTCGAGAAGGCCCGTGGCGCGACGGCGGGCAAGCCGACGGTTGAATCCGGCTTTTCCCTCCGGGGAGGAGGAACCGTATACCTCCACATTTACAGGCGGCATACCTCTTGCGGAACGGAGGAATTCAACAATGGAATCCAACGCGGCGCGATTAGAGCTGTAATTACGTTCAACGGCAGCCGATGACTTATGAAAATACACAATACCCCTGAACAGGCTGTCGGATTTCTCCTCAGCCTGAGCGCCAAACGGCAAAGCAAGTAATACGGCAAAGACCGCCACAAACCTTAAGACTCGCCGTTCCCCATAATTAATTAAATTCAGACTTTTAAATCTTTTCATAGAATATCAAGGGCAGTAAATACGTGCAATTACGCCGTAAATTTAAAATGTTTTTTGCTTATTTCAAACTATTTTAACATGAAAATGGCCTGAAACAACAAAAAAATCACAAAAAACATCAAAATAAAAAAATCAAAGTCCGGAAAAAACTGATTATCTGCTCTCCATTTCGAGAATGAATTTCACCACCGAGTCGTCGGTGTTGGGGCCGATCACCACGTCGGCCATCTCCTTGACCTCGGGAATGGCGTTGCCCATGGCCACGGCGATGTCGGCGGCCTTAAGCATAGGGATGTCGTTGATATTGTCGCCGAAAGCGATCACTCTTTCCGCACCGCATCTCCGGGCGAGGTTTCTCACAGCGGCGGCTTTTGTAGCCACGGGCGAGAAGGCCTCGAGAATGCCGATCTCCTCGCCGTAAATGTCATGATAGAACTGCATGCGGGCGTCAACGCCCTCGCCGACACAAAGATCGTAGACAGAGCGCGTCTTCGCCGTGGGCTGCATCGAATAGAGAAGGATCACGTTCTCCGGGTCGTCGAGAATCTTCCGGGTGTCGGCCTCGGAGAGATGGAAGCGTTTGTATGAGGAATTTTTCCGCTCCTCCATAAACCGGATGGCGAGTTCCGACATTTCTCCCACATGATAGATGTCGATCATGCCGTTGACAAGAGTGTAGATATACGAAGGGCAGTCTTTTGCCGAATAGATATCGAGCAGACGCCTCACGGTGGCAGGCTCCATATACTTCACGTCTGAGTAGACGTTTTCGCGGGGTGTCCATAGGGCCGCTCCGGTCATGACAATGGCCGGGAGGCGCATCTCCACATTCTCGAGAATCGAAGATACCGTCGCGGGAGTGCGGGCGGTGGCGACCGTGAAAAGGGTTCCCGACTCCACGAGCCGGTTGATTGACGACACGGCGAATTCCGAAAGACGCGCGTCGGGCTGCATCAGAGTGCCGTCGAGATCGCTTACATATAGATTTCTCATTTGCGTGAAGAGGTCTTTATTTCCACATATTCGGCATCGGAGACCTGCTCCTCGCGATAGACGCGCCGGTTCTTTCCCGTTTCCTCTTCGGCTATGACCTCATCGGAAGAAAATTCGCGGATTTCCGTGAAGGCGACATCCTCGGCATATTCCTTCATCGCCCTGACGCCGTCGCCGGGATCTCCGGGCGAGCCGTGGCGGCGCGAACCGTTCTGTCGCTGTTGCTGCTGCTGCTGTCGGCGGCGTCGTTTCTCCTCCTTTCTCGAGGGCATTCCCGCCATACGGCGCACCATGTCTTCGGCACGACGGGCCATGAAGCGCTGCAGCAGCCTGACGATCGCCGGCCAGAAAGCGCATATAAGTATAATTATTATTAATGCTACTCCCATTTCAGATGTAAGCCATTATTTTTGAAATAAAAGTTTAAGGTTAAGGTTTAGATGTTACTTGTCGCGTTCGGTATAATGTAAAATGGTATTTTCTAAACCATAAACCTAAACTATAAACCTGAGCCATAAACCCGAACCGTAAACCGATTTATTTGCCGGAGGCGAAAAGGCCGTAGCAGACGTATGCCACGATTAGCCACATCAGGCCGGGGACTCCCATGCATAACACGAGCACCGGCGCGGTCACTATCAGCAGCCAGCGCCATTGGTTCCCTTTCCAGCCGTAAGTCTTGAATTTCAGAGAGAAGAACTTCAGCGGAGAAACCATGAGCCAGCTTTCAAAAAGAAGTATAGGCAGGAACCAGTACCACTGCGCCGGCGCGCCGGCGCCTCCGAGAAGCATCGCCGAGTAACCGATCCAGAAGATGGCGTTTGCCGGAACGGGAAGGCCGATGAAGGAAGTGGTCTGACGGGTGTCGATGTTGAATTTCGCCAGGCGCAACACCGCCGCCACAGGGATAACCACCGCCAGCCAGCGCGTCCATTCCTGAGCGCCGCATTCGGTCATGGAGAAAAAGAGAAGTATCGCAGGCGCCACCCCGAAGCTGACGGCGTCGCAGAGCGAGTCGAGCTCTTTCCCCATATTGGAATAGGCGTGAAGCATCCGGGCGCAGAAGCCGTCGAGAAAATCCATCACAGCGGCGAGCCCGATGAATATGTATGTCCACTCGAATCCCGTCAGTCCCCACATCGGCTGCGACCCGCGGGAGGCGCTGACGATGGCCAGCGTTCCGCACGCCACGTTGAGGCAGGTGACGGTGTTCGGGATATTTCTAATAATCACGTTCATGTCTTAGCGTGTGTTTCTTATTTTAGCAATGCGAGGGGGGTGATTCCACCTCGTGTCAGATCTCCGATCCTGACGAGCACCTCGCTGGTGACAGGGACGTAGATGTCTACCCTCGAGCCGAACTTGATGAAGCCTAAGTGATAGTCGATCGAGGCGCTGTCGCCGCGGCGCGCATATGTCACGATCCTCCGCGCCATGGCTCCAGCGATCTGACGGACCGTGATGCGGAAGCCGCCGTCGGTGGCGATGCCGATCGTCGAACGCTCGTTTTCCACGCTCGCCTTCGGAAGATAGGCCGAAAGGAAACGGCCGCGGTGATGCTTCACGTATTCCACCGTTCCGTCTACCGGAAACCAGTTGGCATGCACGTTCAGAGGCGACATGAAGACCGAGATCATTATGCTCTCCCCTTTCAGGTATTCATCCTCATAGACATGTTCCACAGCCACCACCCGGCCGTCGGCCGAGCTGATCACATGGTCTGCCCGTTCGCCTCGATAATGCCTCACCGGACACCGGAAGAAGTTGAACACAAAGAGATAGACCGTGAGCGATATGGCCGAAAACACCGCGGGGATTGCTACAGGCGGCATGAACAGCCATACGGGCACGTTGAGCGCTACCAATACTATGAACAATAATATCAGTATATTGGTTCCTTCCCGATGGATCTTTACTCTGTGGATTCTCACTGTCTTTTATATTGAGGCAGACAACATGTCCAGGGATGTCTCATCCTCGTCTGCGCGAACGGATAATCGGATGGATAGATGCTATCTTGCATAATTTGCAAAATTACACCTTTTTCATTAATTTTGCAATATAAGAGTAAGTTTGAATCGAGCTGATTTTTACTTTTAGAGTTTTTTATGAAGGATCAGGCGCCATTACTCGCTCTTATAAAGACCCTTAGATCATATAACGATTTAATTCACGATAATTTCGACCTGCCCCCGGCAGAAGCGACCTTCATGATTGCCCCTACCTCCGACGAGCCGGAATTTGTTTTATACCGACCTAATTTTCAATAGATAAAGTATAATAATACCCAAACTAACTTAAAATATGTTTCAACAGGCAAGACTCTCGGCTCGAACTTTGTCTCTCCGACCCCTTGCCACAATCTGATTTTTTATGCCCAAATTTGTAGACAAAGCATATCAGAAAATGCAGCCTATCTCGAAGCCGCTTTACTGGATTTTGCTCGTCCTGATGTTTTTTCCCTTCAACGCTCTTTTCGGAGTAGAGGTCATCACCCCGGCCACGGCTCTCTTCATGGGACTCGTTTTCGCCATCGTCTTCGGAATCCCCTATCCGAAATTCAATAAGAAACTTTCCAAATACCTGCTTCAGGGTTCCGTCGTGGGCCTCGGATTCGGAATGAATCTTCAGAAAAGCCTCCAGTCGGGCGCCGACGGCATGCTCTTCACCATCGTCTCGGTGATCGGAGTGATGGTGATCGGTATCCTTTTAGGGCGCTGGCTCAAGATCGGCGAGAAGGCGTCTTATCTCATCTCGGCCGGCACGGCGATCTGCGGCGGCAGCGCGATCGCGGCCGTGGGAGGAGTGATGAAGGCCAATGAAAAGAACATGGCCGTGTCGCTCGGCGTCATATTCATCCTCAACGCCGTGGCCCTCTTTATCTTTCCCCCTCTGGGAGAACTTTTCAACATGAGCCAGGAGCAGTTCGGAACCTGGGCCGCCATCGCCATCCACGACACAAGCTCGGTGGTGGGAGCCGGCGCCGCTTACGGCACCGAGGCCTGCGAGCTCGCCACGCTCATCAAGTGTACGCGCGCCCTCTGGATAATTCCTCTCGCCTTCTTCACCATCTGGTATTTCCGTAAGGACCAGAAGGGCGAGGGGAAGGCCAAAGTCTCGATTCCCTGGTTCATCCTCCTCTTCGTGGTGGCAATGGTGATCAACACCTACACTCCGGCCTCGGCAGCAGGCTTCATGACTCCGGTCTATACAGCAATCGTGGCCATCGCCAAGCAGGCTCTCGTGGCCGTGCTCTTCGCCATCGGAGCAAGCCTCAGCATCGGCGTGATCCGCGAAGTAGGCGTCAAGCCTCTTCTACAGGCGATCATCCTCTGGATCGTGATCGGCGTCTCGAGCCTCGTAGTGGTCCTCGAGACAATCGACTAAGCCCCGTTCCCCTGTTTAAACGATATTTTTTCGGGGCGACAGACAAAAATTGAAAAATTGTCTGCCGCCCCGAAATTTTTTTACAATTCTTAATAATATTTTCCACCTGCAATCGTTACATTGTATATAAGCATTATGTAAGCTCGTACTCGTATAAGCGAATGTATCTTCTTTTCACAAAATTTTACACCTGACTATCTTTTACGCTTAATGAACCCGATGAATTCAATTCAAATCACGACCAAAGCCGCGAATCCCCCTACGGCATGGCTCGCCGTGGCTTCGGTGATGGGCGGAAACGCCGCTGCGGCGTCACACGGAAATTTCGAGGTGCTCCCCGCGGTGTTTTGCCTTATATTCGCGATTTTCGGATTATTCGCGTTTAATCTCACACACCGATATTACGACAACAAGCACAACTACGGCGAGAACAATGACGACAAGCTTGGAACGACGGATGAGTTAGGCAATCCGATAGGATATGTGCTGCTGGAAGGGATTAAGGTCACTTCCATAATCGCGCTCACTGCCGGAATAGCCATCCTCGCCCTCGCCGGCTGGTGGACCCTTGGCATCGCGGCGGTCATGGCAGCCATTGTGTTTATATGCAATAAGAAATTCCATCCTTTCAGCCGCAATCCGCTTTATTTTCTCATCACTTTTCTGGTGTTCGGTCCTATCGGCGTGATCGGAACCGAGCTCGTGCAGTCGGAACGCTATTCCGATACGCTTTTCAACTGGTGGGATGTAGAGCCGGCTCTCTTCATGAGCGTGATAATGGGATGCATGGCGGCGAACTGCCATATCCTTTTCTCGCTCCGACATATCGGAAACGACAAAAAGAATTCGAAAAAGACTTTCGCCACCCTCTTCGGCAAGAAAGGGGTGATAGCTCTGACGGTCTTCAACACCGTCGCCTACATCACAGCCGGCGTAATGGCCCCCATCAAGGTCAACACCGACACCTGGGTCTATTACATGCCCATTCCCGCGATCTCGCTCCTGATAAGCATCTATGTAATCATAAGGATGATGAAGGGAGAATATAAAGGCACGCTCTGGTGGTCGATATTCAATATGGTGTTTTATGCCGTATCGGCATTTATTATGCTGATGCTTATCGGATTCCCTCATTACACGGGCGACACGCTCGTCTGGTTCGGACATTGACAGGGGTTTGGCTCAGAATGTAAAAAATTCAGGTGGAATGTAATAATTATTTTGCTAATTAAAGGATTTTTTCTAACTTTGCAGTCGCAAAGCAAAATCGGGGTGTAGCACAGTTGGTTAGCGCGCTACGTTCGGGACGTAGAGGTCGGGCGTTCGAGTCGCCTCACCCCGACAGAAAAGGCAGAGATCTTTCGGTCTCCGCTTTTTTGTTTTTTTGAAGCCTCTTAAAAGCTCCTAACGCCCTTAAGGACCTTAACGGCTTTAAGGACTTTAAGGACCCTAACGGCTTTAAGGACTTTAAGGACCCTAACGGCTTTAACGACTTTAAGGACCCTAACGGCTTTAACGACTTTAAGGACCCTAACGGCTTTAACGGCTTTAAGGACCTTAAGGGCTTTAAAGTCTTTAAGGGCCTTAAGATCCTTATCATCATCTAAGATCCTTATCAACATCGTCATCATCTCGGCCGAATGGCAGTTATCTCTTCAAAGAGCCTCCAGCCGGGAGCCGAGACGTAGCGTTCAAGCGAGGCGGCCGGAACAAAAAGGCGGCATTGCTCATAGAGGCCTGTTTCGTCGGGCTCGAAGATGAAGCTGTCGCAGTCAAACCTTGGAGGGATGGCAGAATTCACCGTGAGTTCTCTCAGATTGCGGCAGCCGCTGAATATCAGCTCGCCGAGCAACGAATTGTTGGCCGGGAGTTCCGCTCTCTCAAGGCTTACGCATTCCGAAAAGGCATAAGATTCAAGCTCTGTTACGCTCGCCGGCACCTTCACTTCCCTCAGGGATCCGCAAAAGCTGAAAACATTGCTCCCGATATGCTTCACGCGCCGGGGAATCGTTATCTCCCGAAGCTTCCCGCAATATGCGAACGCATGGCTCCCTATATCTTCAAGACCCGCGGGAAGAACAACGGTCTGCAGCGACGCGTTCCACTGGCAGAAGCTCCTTGGCAACGCCTTGACCGATTCCGGAACCGACACACTTTCCAGCGAGATGCATTCTCTGAAACATCCCTCTCCGAGTTTGCACACCCCCTGCGGCAGCCTGACGCTCCTCAGGTCAGAACAGCCTAAGAAGGCATATTCCCCTATTGTGCGGAGCCTCACGGGAGCCTCGAAGCGGATCTGCCGGAAATCGCTTCTGTCCTGGAAAGCGTATGCGGGGATATCCGTCACGTTTCCGCTGATCACCAAAACGGAATCGCACACGCTCCATCTCTCCGCGCCGAAGCCCGTAGAAACGGATATCAGGATGAACATTAACAGGAAAATGGTTCGCATGGAGGCAGTCATTATGGATTATCAGAAGCGGGATGGATTATCAGAAACGGCTCTTATTCACCCCTCACGATCTCCGGGAGATATTCGGGAGGCAGAATCTTCCTCGGGTCGACGGAATCGACTCTTTCCACGAGGATCTTCTCGGATCCGCGCCAGGGCAGAGTGCCGTAATATTTCTTATAGATCACACGCACCGGCAGGTTTGCGAACTGCATCCTCCGGAGCTGGGCGGCAACCTTGGCGTCGGTGACGGAAAAAGAGAAATCCTGTTTATAGACGCGTGTGGAGTCCATAAGTTCCTTGTAGGGGAGAATCACCCCTTCGTAGGTCTTGAAGACCATTCCCTGCCTGTCGATCTTCTCGACGTAGCCGTATTGCACCGCCTCCTCGACGCAGGGAGAGAAATAACGCAGATAGACCGTGAGGATAAGGCCGAGCGCTATTCCCGCGCATGCCACCCATAGCCATAAAACCCATTTGCGTCGTGGCTTAAGATGTTCGAATTCCGACTCCTCCCTGTCCCAGTAGCGGGGATCATCGGGCTGCAATGTCGGTTCTTTCGGTTTCTTCACCGGCTCCGGAATATCCGGGCCGTCAAAAAAATCGTTTTTCAAATTCTCCTCATCTTCATTTATTCTCATGTTCGAATGGATTTTTGCAAGAAAGACGTTCTATAATCATTTATAGGGTTGCCCGCATTTGATCCTTAAGGCACTTTGTCTTCATTGGCCGCCAGACTTCCGGCTTCTTTTGCGAGCGATGAATAATTGCCCTTCTTATCGACCGCTATATATATCATGGTTATAATTCCGAGAAAGATCAGCATCACCGTCTGTCCGGACCACTGCAGCATCGAGAAGGCAGTGCCGTCGGCATTGCTGATGCCGTAGATGGCGAGACCGAACATCACCGCTAAGTTCCAGGGGCCGAGACCGCCGTTGGAGGGGACGGCCATGCCGATCGAGCTGAGCACGAACGTAACCAGACAGGGGGTCAGTCCGAACGAAAGACCGGCCTCGCGGCAGAGGTCGCGCGTGAAGTCGAAAGCGAAAAACGCAACATAAAGCTGGAAATAATAGCATGCCCATATTCCTACCGAGAGCAGGATGAAGCCCCATTTCCCTTTCATCTTCGCCAATGTCTGGAAACCTTTCCAGCTGTCGGAGATCCATTGCCTGATACTCCTCACGGGCTTCGAGTCACGGCCGAAATAGAATATCGACCAGATCAAGGCGATGCTTCCGACCAGCGCGATCCAGAACCAGGGGTTGGATCCGGTGGCGAGCAGGCCCTGCCCCATAGGATATTGCGAAAGAAAGGAATTGATCGCCGGAGTGGCGATGATGAAGGTGAGTATTATCAGCGTGGCGCCGCAAAGGGCATCGGAGAATCTGTCGGCCACCATCGAGCCGAGCACCGCGGGGAAGGCGGCGTGCTCCCTGCGCGCGATATAAGTGCACCGCCATACCTCTCCGAGGCGTGGAAACACCAGATTAAGGGCGTAGCAGCCGAAGATCGAGCAGCAGAGTGCCTTGATCGGAGCGTGGATGCCTAAGCTCTTCAGCTGAATGCGCCAGCGAAGCGCGCGAAATATATGAGAAAGGACGCTCAGACCCATGGCGCACAATATCCAGCCATAGTCGACGCCATGACTGATGATGTTCCAGATATCGGAGAAATCGACCTTACGGAACATATAAGTGACGAGAAGAACGGTCAGAGCCAGAGGCAAGAGCCATCTCACCGCATAACCAGCTATCATTCTCGCCGGATTCTTTTTTGTGCCTTTATTTTCTTTGCTCTCCATAAATCGTCGCAATGGGCATTTCAACTGCAAAGATAACTAATTCTCTTGATTCTTACACCTTTTATTCTTTTTTTTTGCATTCCGGCTGGCATTTTACCATTATTTTGCCAAAAATTCCACCTCCTTAAACATGTATCGCGCTGTTTCGCCGTCCTTCTCTTTTTCAACCCCGAGCACGCCGCTCCGGTCGACTCCGAGGATTATTCCCCGGTAAATTTCTCCGGAAGCGACATCACGGAAAGGATGGCTTTTGCCGTCGAAGCGCCACATCCCCGACAGAAATTCCTCATGAAGCGCCGTCCGGCCCTCCTCGCTTTCAGCCTGCCGTAACCTCCGCTCCAGAGCCTCGGCGAGCCGCCGCAGCTCCGCGTCGACGGAATAACCCTTCCCGGTAAGCTGCGTCATAGAGACCGGATTGGGCGCATCGCTCAGGAAAAGACTCTGGTTGACGTTGATTCCGATCCCGGCCACGGTGTGGTCGATGGTCATGCCGGTGACGGAATGCTCTATCAGAATTCCGCATATCTTTCGGTCGCCCACATAGATATCGTTGGGCCACTTCACTTTCGCCTCGATTCCTGCGTCGGCGAGCATATCGACGACGGCGAGCGCGACGGCCTCGCTGAGCGAAAACTGCAGCGACGCGCGGAATGACCGAGGAAACCACAAAAGAGAGGCGGTGATGTTCTTGCCGGGCTCCGCCTCCCAGGAATTGCCGCGCTGGCCGCGGCCTGCGGTCTGGCGCCGCGCCGCCACAAGCACGGGCGCCTTAATGCCCATGCGAGCAAACAGGGCGGCCTCGCTGTTGGTGGAAGCCGCCTCTTCAAGAATTTCTATTCCGATCATAATTGCTATTCTTGACCTATGCGTTGAAACGCACTCACAGAACCAGCCTCTTAGAAACTGTTTAAATTTGTTTTCAAAGGATTTTGAGAAGATTTTTGAGCTGTTTTCGCAAGTTGAGAAAGGAGAAACCTTTCGGTTTCGACTGCCGAAACTTGGCGGAAACAGCCAAAAAGATTCTTAAAAGCCTTGAAAGAAATACTATAATAAAATTTTCGAAAGAAATTTAAACAGTTTCTTAGAATCTCACGAGGCGCGAACCGTCTTCCTGCTCGGCGATATCGACATCTACGGTATCTTCCGGGAGGAAAGCCTCCACATTCTCGGGCCATTCCATCAGGCAGAGCGCTCCGCTCTCCCAGTAGTCGTCAAGGCCCATGTCGAGAGCCTCTTCGGGGGTCTCGATGCGGTAAAAGTCGAAATGATAGATCGGTTTTCCTGCAAGATCGGCGGGAAGGTTCCGGCTGCCTTCATCCACGACATATTCGTTCACGAGGCTGAACGTCGGGCTCGAAGACTCATCCTCCGAGCCGAGCGTGCGGCAGATCGCCGCGATAAAGGTCGTTTTGCCGACCCCCATGGGCGCATGGAAGGCGATATGCCTCTTCGGCCCTATCGCCCTGACGAACTCGCGGGCCGCCCGGTCGATATCCTCAAGATTCTCTATCCTTATCTCTGTCATAGTCTTCTTCCAGTTTTTATAAATTTTATAAGTCTTATAAGTCTTATACGATTCCAGTGTCTTATATTTTATGCGCGAAGTTAGTGAAAATATCCGAAAGATTTCTTATTTTTGCAAATGAACCGAACCTTTGGAGCATTCCGTAGGTTTGAGTTTCAGAAAGATAAAAACCAAATCCAAGAATAACCAACACGAAATGGGAAAAGTACTTATTATCGGAGCCGGAGGCGTTGGTACCGTCGTGGCTCACAAATGCGCGCAGAACCGCGATGTCTTCACCGAAATAGTCCTCGCCTCGCGCACGAAATCGAAGTGTGACAGGATCGCCAAGGAGATAGGAGGCGGCATCGTCACCGACCAGGTTGACGCAGATTCCGTCGAGCAGCTCGTGGAGCTCTTCAACCGCCACAAACCCGACATCTGCATCAACGTCGCCCTCCCTTATCAGGACCTCACCATCATGGAGGCCTGCCTGCAGTGTGGCGTCAACTATCTCGACACGGCCAACTACGAGCCCAAGGAGGAAGCCCATTTCGAATATTCATGGCAGTGGGCCTATCGCGACCGATTCGAGAAAGCCGGGCTCACAGCCATCCTCGGCTGCGGCTTCGACCCGGGAGTGTCGGCGATTTTCGTGGCATACGCCGCAAAACACCATTTCTCCGAAATGAGATACCTCGACATCGTCGACTGCAACGCCGGCAACCACGGCAAGGCTTTCGCCACCAACTTCAACCCTGAGATCAACATCCGCGAAATCACCCAGAAGGGTAAATACTGGCAGGACGGCAAATGGGTGGAGACCGAAAACCTCGAGATCCATCGTCCGCTATCCTATCCCAACATCGGCGAACGCGAGTCGTATCTCCTCTATCACGAGGAACTCGAGTCGCTCGTGCAGAATTTCCCGACAATCCGCCGCGCCCGCTTCTGGATGACCTTCGGTCAGGAATACCTCACCCATCTGCGCGTTATCCAGGACATAGGCATGGCGCGCATCGATCCGGTGATATATAACGGTCAGGAGATCATTCCTATCCAGTTCCTCAAGGCTGTTCTTCCCGACCCGGGCACTCTCGGCGAGAACTATACCGGGGAGACATCGATCGGCTGCCGCATCTCCGGTCTCGACAAGGAGGGCCGCGAGTCGACCTATTACATCTACAACAACTGCTCGCACCAGGAGGCATACAAGGAGACGGGCGCCCAGGCCGTAAGCTACACCACCGGCGTTCCCGCCATGGTCGGCGCCTATATGTTCCTCAAGGGGGAATGGGTGAAACCGGGCGTCCACAATGTAGAGGAGTTCAACCCCGATCCGTTCCTGGAAAAACTCGCCAAATCAGGGCTTCCCTGGCACGTCATCGAGAACGAGGACATCGAGTTCTCGCCCGAAGACTGAATTCTGCTTAACAAATAGTTTCTTACATGTTTATACGAAATTTGATCGCAGCGGCGCTGGGCATCGCCGGCGCCGCTGCCTTCGCAGTTACCGACACGCCTTCTGAATCAGTTACCCGCGAAGGCGACATTACTCTGGTTTCGACGCCCGGCTCCACCGTGGCGCTCACCCCGCTCGGCCCCGACATCTTCAGGATCTCCACCATTCCGGCCGGCACAAGACCCGCTTTCCCTAAATCGCAGTCGGCGGTGCTTCCGGCCGATTACACGGGCATCAGCGAGTTCACCACCCCCGAGGAGTTCATAATGAGTTCGTCGACCACCACCCTCAAGGTGAACCGCCTGACGGGAAAGGTGATGATCCTTAACGCCGCCGGCGACACCATCCTCTCCGAAACAGGCGGTGTCGACAATTCCGGACCGATGAAGTCCGTCTCTTTCCGCGCCGACGGCCGAAACTACTACGGCGCCGGCGAGAGAGGCCATTCGCTGCGTCTCAACGGCGACACGCTCGTGATGTACAACCGCCAGAACTACGGCTACACCGGCGGCGATCCCCGTATCTCGCAGATGGGCATCACCGTGCCTTACATCGCCTCCGACCGCGGCTTCGGCATCCTCTTCGACGACTACAACGCCGCCGAGCTGATTGTCGGCGACACAGTTTTCTATACCTCAGAGACCCCGAAACCGTTGTCATATTATTTCATCAACGGCGAAGGCTCGCTCGCAGGCACCGTCGACGGTTACACCCGTCTCACCGGGCGCCAGCCGCTGCCTCCGTTCTGGTCATTAGGCTATATAACATCCAAGTATGGCTACCATAACGAGCAGGAGGCTCTCGGGGCCGTCGACTCCCTTAAAAGAGCCGGTTATCCTGTAGACGGCATCATCTTCGACCTCTACTGGTATGGCAAGGAGACCGACATGGGGCGCCTCGAATGGAACAAGAACCAGTTTCCCGACCACCGCCGGATGCTCGACTCGCTTAAGAACATGGGTATCAACACCATTCTTATCTCTCAGCCGTATATCAACAAGAAGGGGGCAATCGACAACTACAACTCCCTCGCCGAAGCCGGAATGCTTACGCGCGATTCCGCCGGCAAGACCCACGACGTGACCACCTGGGTGGGCGACGCCGGTATGTTCGACATGTCGAACCCCAAGACCCGCGAATGGCTCTGGAACCGTCTGCGGCCGCTCACGGCCGAAGGCCTCGCCGGATGGTGGGGTGATCTCGGCGAACCGGAGGTGCATCCGCTGACCATCGTCCACGGCAACGGCGAGACAGCTTCGCAATATCATAACGTCTATGGCAACGAATGGTCACGGACCATCTACGAGGGTCTGCGCAAGGATTTCCCGGAGATGAGGCCGATGCTGCTGATGCGCGGTGGAACCGCCGGACTGCAGCGCTATTCCGTCTTCCCCTGGACCACCGACGTCTCCCGCTCGTGGGGCGGCCTGGAGCCCCAGGTGACGCTGATGCTCAACTCCGGCCTGTCGGGTCTCGGATATATGAGCTCCGACATCGGCGGATTCGCCGTCGATCCGAAAAATCCGACAGATCCCGAGCTGTATGTAAGATGGCTTGAATTAGGCGTGTTCTCCCCCGTGCTACGCACCCACTCGCAGACCGCGCCCGAACCGTATCATTATCCGCAGCAGGAGGAACTGACACGTTCGCTCATACGCCAGCGCTATGAATGGCTTCCCTATAACTATACGCTTGCCTTCCTCAACGCCTCGAAGGGATATCCTATGGCGAGACCGCTGAACTTCAACGGAGAGAACGCCGGAGAGGAATATGCCGGGCTTCGCGACGAATATCTCTGGGGCGACGAGGTGCTCGTGGCTCCGGTGCTTCAGAAAGGCGCCCGCACCCGCAGGGTGCTCTTCCCCGCCGGGGAATGGGTAAACTGGTATAACCCGCGTCTGCGCTATGCCGGCGGCCGTGCCGCATCCGTAGCAGCCCCCCTCGGCCGCATTCCTCTCTTCGTGAAGGCAGGAAGCTTTATCCCTGTTTATCCCGATTCCATCGGGAATGTAACGGAATATAAGTCCGACAGGCTGACAGTCCGCTACTTCCCCTCCGACGAGGAAAGCTCCTATACGCTTTTCGACGACAATCGCCGATCGCCCCTCTCGCTCGAGAGCAAGGACTATCAGCTCACAACCTTCACCGGCATAGCCAAAGGGAGCCAGATCACTGTGTCGCTTAAGGCGGAAGGGAAATACGAGGGAATGCCACAAGACAGGATGATCACTCTGGAAATACCGGAGGCCCAGAAGCCTGAGACTGTCTCGCTCTCCGGCGCCGTCGGCATCCCCGAACTTGAGGAATCGGAATCGCCGAAAGCGATCCGCCAGTACGGCTGGGCCTACGACCCGGACCGCAACACCCTCGTTATCCGCATCGCATGGAACTACGCTCCCCTCACCGTCACCATCCGCTAACCCGATCATCACATTTCAGTATCAAATGCAGGGATATCCCTTTGGGATGTTTCACTCAAAAATAAAAAGGATATGCAAATGCATATCCTTTTTTAATAAGTTCGGAAACGGAGCATAAGGCGCCCAACCACTAATTACTAATTGCTAATTACTAAATGATTAGAGCGGTGCGGGCACCGCACCGAGAAGCGCAGCGGCATCGGCCGTCGAGGGCGTTGTCCAGAGACCCACGAAGAAGAGGGCGATGCAGGCGAGGATCGTCAGCCACAGCCCGGCGTTGGCGATCGTCATGTTCTTCGACCGCACGAGCAGGTACCACAGCACGCCGACGGTCAGCGTCAGAAATCCCGCCCCCATTATCAGCTGGTTGCTGAGATGCAGCTTGGATGAATCAATGATCCAGAGGATAAATTCCACGATCGCGCACAGGCAGATCACCACTCCGCAGACGGTATAGAACTTGTTCAGTCCGCGGTTCACCCTATCTTTGACTTTTGGCTTTGTGTTTTCCATAATACAATAAATTTTAACTAAAAAACATATCTCCCGCAAATAAAGTTTAAAAGCCCTCACACTCTATCCGAAATACATGTATAATCACAATATTTTCAATTAAATATGTTTTATAACACCTTATTATATTTGTATTATGCCATATTTTGTCATACATTTGCCGAACGATAGAATCCATTATTATATTCATGATATATCATTTCTACCTGTCTCGTTCATTGTGTCAAACTTGAAGTCCTTCTGTTTTAGAAACTGTTTAAATAATTATATTTCCTACTATAAACTCAAGACTTCAACGAAGCCATTTTTTCGAGACAAAAGTCAATAAACGATTTATTTTTTATGAAAAGGATTATACCCTTGGCTATCCTTTGCTTTGGATTTGCCGCATGTTCTCAAACAGACATGCAACTCGAAAACCCGGAAAATAATCTTTCCGAAGTTTTCAACAAAACAAGAGAAAACAGCGATACTAAAGTCTCGTTCTCTCTCGCCGAAAAAGTGGCTCGCTCCACGCGCCCCGGCACTCGTGCCAATGATAATATCAAAGATATCCGTCCTATATGTCTTGACAGCGGAGATCCTGTCTTTTATGCTGTGAATTTCTCAAATTTTGGTGGTTTTGTACTTGTTAGCGCTTCGCAAAATTACACACCTGTTTTAGCAGAAGTTGAGAAAGGATCTTTCGACATACTGAATTTGCCCGAAAATGTAAAATATTACCTCGAAGGTTATAAGTATGCAATAGAATCCTATAATGAGGCGCCGGAAGACAGTGTCAAGAAATACCGTAAACTATGGAAAAGATATCTTGATGAAGAACCAATAAAAAAGCAAACCAGATCATCATCTCCTGAACTTGATACTTTTATTTACGACAGCCAAAGAAAATGGAATGGTAGTAGCTATGATTGGACTTCATTAGCAGAAAACAGACTTGGGCTTGATTTCTTCGATGATTTTGTGATTGAGTTCACAGATTCTCATCCCGACGCAGATTTAAGTACAATATTTATTGTAGCTTTACCAACTACAATTACTACTTTTGTAGATAATTTTATTACAAGTGAATGGGGGCAAGAGGCTCCATATAACTCGCTTGTTCCCAATAACTATCCTGCCGGTTGCGTTCCGGTCGCCATGGGTCAGATCATGAGATACCATAAAAAGCCTGCCGGCTATAATTGGGAGGGGATGGCTGATTATTATAGCTTCTATGACTCTGCCCCGGAAGTCGCAAGACTTTTAAAGGATATTGGAACAAAAGTAAAAATCAGTTATACTCCGGATGGAAGTGGAGCTAAAATTTCAGATGCGCAGAAAGCTTTCAAATCATACGGCTACTCAGATGCCAAGATAATAGATCACAATATATTTACCGTAGAAAACAATCTTTGCCAAAAATTAGCGGTATATGGCAGGGGAGAGAATCCATCTACAGGCAAAGGGCATGCATGGGTCTATAGTGGATTTGATTATAAGGAAGATATATTCTATTATACTCTTCTGGTTCCTGTAGAGGATCCCACTTCTTCAAGTTATTTTAAATACAAATGGGAAGAGACTGAACTCGAAAAAGAAATGGCTGGTTATATGGTCTCCAAAAGGAAATTATATATAAACTGGGGTTATTACGGATTGTATAACGGATGGTATTCCGATCATGATATAAGTTATACAGGAAGTGGTGGTAACAAAGTGATATATTCCCAAAATAGGAAAGACATAATTAATATAAAATGAGATTCCAACTAAACATTTATCTTATGAAAACAAATTATTTGATATTGTCATCGATGATACTGACCGGCGTGCTTTCGGCATGCAGTAATGATGACGATCCCGGCAAGAATGAGCCCATAAATATTCAGCTGACGCGGAGTGAGTCGGAAGCAGTAAAGGCTGTCAATGACTTTACATTCGATTTTCTGAAGGCAACGGAGAATAATTACGGTGACAATAAGCCCAACTACATAATGTCGCCGCAGAGTGTTGCCTGGTGCGTGGCAATGGTGGCCAACGGAGCCGAAGATGGCAGCGAGACACTCCGCGAGATGCTCGGTGTGTTACACCTGGGCGATGCCGTAACCTTGCAGGATGTAAACGACTACTCGCTGAAGCTCATCGAGGCGATAACAGCCAAGAATGGCAGCGCGAAGGTAGGTGTGGCAAACGCGCTCCACTACAAGAGCACAATAGGCATCAACCGGACATTCGCGAACACCCTCAAGACTTTCTATAAGGCCGGCGAATTCGTCGATCCCTCAAACAAAAATCTTGACTCCTGGATCAGCGATCACACAGGAGGCATGATAAAGGATTTCGCCAAGAAAAAGGATATCGAAAATCACTCTTTCGGAGTATTGAACACTCTATATTTCGATGGAATATGGAAAAAGCGTTTTGACCCGAAGAATACGAAAGAAAGAGAATTCCGAAACGCGGACGGGACAAAGAGCATGCCTCTGATGATGTCGGAAGATCAGGATTGTATGGTGTCGCAAGATGAAAAATGCCATTTCCTCAAGCTCTACTTCAACAATGAATCGTTCGCAATAAACTTCGTGATACCCACAGAGGGGAATACTATCAAAGATGTTCTGAGACACCTGGACGGAGAAAAATGGCGGAATCTTCTTGAAAAGGGAATAAGAACAAGGAACTCTGTTTTGATCCCTAAGCTCAAGCTGGAAAGTGACTTCGATTTTGTAAAAACTGCAAAGGATATGGGACTTAAAAAAGCATTCTCCACTCAGACCGAGTTGACAAAGATTGCATCCTCCCCCATAACGCTTTCCGCCATTGACCAGACATCGGTGCTCGAGCTTGATGAATCAGGAGTGAAAGCAGCCTCTGCTACCCACATAGGAGGAGACATTGCAAACGTTCTTTGGGATTCCTTCCTTTTAAACGAACCTTTCTATTTTTTCATAACCGAGGAAAGCACCGGCGCCATACTGTTTGCCGGGAAGGTCTCCCAGCTTTAATTACCGACAAATTCCACGGAATAATAATGGGCGCACGGATTGTGCGCCCATTATTATTCGGTGGAATCGGGATTTCTTGAGATGTCGGATGGTTTGGGAGAGGGCTTCCTGCGGCGGCGCGGAGCGCGCGGCCGCTGAGGAGCGGCGGCAGGATTGTCGGCGCCGGACGGCGGCGTGACGCCGAGGCTGTCGGCGATCAGTTCGGCGACGTATTCGGAGGCCACCGAATTGCCGAGCTTGCGCTGCATCGCCTTGTAGCCCGAGATTTGCCAGTCGCGACGCGGCGACGACTGCAGAAGCGGCGAAAGCTCGCGGGCGATCGACGTCACCGTGCAGTTGTGCACCAGCAACTCCGGCACGATGCTGTTGCCGACGATAAGGTTCGGCAGCGAAACATACTTCACCTTAAGCAGTTTCTCCATTATCTTGTAGGAAAGTTTCACGCCGTTGGCACGGTAGCATACCACCTGCGGCGTACCGATCAGGGCTGTCTCGAGCGTTGCCGTGCCGGAGGTAACGGCCGCGGCCTGGGAATATTTCAGAAGCGTCGGCGTGCAGCCGAAAACAACCTTAAGGCCCGGATCCTGAGCCACCTCGCGATAAAACTTCTCAGGAATCGCCGGGGCGCCCCCAATGACATACTGGAAATCCTTGAAACGCTTCGCAGCAGCAATCATCAGCGGAAGATTGTTGCGTATCTCCCCCTTTCGCGAGCCGGGAAGCAAAGCAATGATCGGCCGAGGGTCGTCGATTCCCTGACGCTCGAGGAAATGACGCTTCGGCGGAATATGACCCATGCTGTAGGCAATCTCCTGAACGGATGGATTGCCCACATACGTCACGTTATAACCATGTTTCTTGTAAAAGCCTACCTCGAAAGGAAGGATGGAATAGAGGCGGTCTACATATTTCTTTATCGCCTTGACGCGATATTCCTTCCAGGCCCAGACCTTGGGCGATATGAAATAATGCACCGGAATGCCGAGTTTATGGGCATAGCGGGCAAGCTTGAGGTTGAAACCGGGATAGTCGACAAGCACAAGCGCGTCGGGTCGGAACTCCCTGAGCAACTTTTTTGCCCGACGCAGGTTGCGGAAAATCTGAGGAAGCTTGCGAAGAACCTCGCTGAAACCCATCACATTCATCATATCGTAATGGAGATCGGGATTTCTTCGCGCCTCCTTGGCCATAAGGTCACCTCCGAAAAAGCGGATGTCGGCATCTCTGTCGATCTCCCTCAACGATTTGATCACATTGGAGGCATGCAGGTCGCCGGAAGCCTCTCCGGCTATCAACATATATTTCATTCTTTTCGATATCGAATAAACACTATAACCACGCGCCTCGTCAGGCGCATGATTATAATATGACACCGTTCTTTCCCGTTGGTTTAATCTTCCCATTTAAATTTACTCATTAAATTCAAATGGGTTTATGGTTTGGGTTTAAGGTTTAGAAAATACCATTTGCTATGATATCCGAGACTTCAGGTAATATCTAAACCTTAAACCCAAATCTTAAACCCAAACCTTAAACTAAATTACCAGGAGGCGTAGCCGGCCAGAGGACGGCGAGGCAGGCGGCGCGCGGAAACGCCCGATTCCATCGGAATATTCCTCACCGGGGCGTCCAGTTCGTGATAGATGATGTGGAGGCCGATGGCACGCGTCATCAGCAGGTCGTCGTGACAGCCGGCGATCGCGCCATACGACCCGTTCTGGCGCCGTTCGTAGCTCAGATACTCGTCGAGACAGCATTCGTCGCGCTCCACATACATCCCCTCGCGGATAACCTTCACCAGCGTGGCGATAATCATCGGTTTCGTCGCCATGTTCGTATGGAAACCATACCGCGCGGGAGCTCCGCGGATCACGGCCTCCTCGCTCATGGGCCGTGCATATAGATTCGGATAACTGTCGCGCAGCCGGTTGAGGATGAAGTGAGACTGGTCGCCGTCGGTGTCGCGGTCGCGGTCGTGAGTCTCAAGCGTGTTGCTCTCGATCACGAGCAGTGCGTTGTCGTAAAACGCCGAGGCCTGCGCCGCCTTCTCCGTGAGCAGGTCGAAATCAGTGTGCCCGCGCCATTGCGCCACCACCTCCGGCGGCTCGCCGAACATTAGGGGAGCGCGGTCGAAGACCACGATCACGCTCCAGTCGGCCCGCGCCGACCGGCCGCCGACATCGACAACCGAAATGTAACGGTTTTCGAAGGAATTGATACGGTTTTCGAAGGAATTGTTACGCTCCGGCAATTTCCAGACAGCCCACTCTCCCGATGAAATCGGAGAAAATCCGTCAGAATCGATCTCTCCGTGTAACGGAGGTGTTACGCATTTGTTACGCAAAGCCTCCACTTTGTAACGGTCGAAGACCCTCGCTCCGGAGTGTACGAAGGCCTCCACGTCGTCCGACGGATATTCGGCCGCCATCAGTCCGTGATCGGAATATTTGCGTCTCTCCGCCACATACCACCGTATGGCCTCGAGAGTCGCTCCGGCCTCCCAGAGTTTCCAGAGATAGGCGCCCGGCTGCTCCCGGTCGGAGCGCGCGATCTCCGACCGACGGTTCTGCAGAAGCATTTCCGCAAACTTTCCTCTCTCCTCCTCCGATGGAAACGGCAAAGAATAATGGTCGATGTCAAACCAGGGTATGAACATGGCTTCGAACTGCGACAGCCCACGCTTCGCCGCCTCATACTCGCGGTGGAAGAAATTGCCGGTGCCGTTGGCCGTCGACTCATAAATAATCATCGTCATCGGTTCGTAGAGAATGCCCGAGCAGGCTGAACGCAGTATATCCTCAGGGCTCTTGCCGTCGGTCTTCTTCCATATTCCCACTTCGGAACAATGCACGAGGTTATAGTCACCCCCGCGGCAGGAGTCGGGACGCTCGGCCGTGCCGATCTTTATCTTGCAGTTTCTCGACCGGACTCGGAAGATCGCCCTCGACTTCCCTACGGGCTCCATCTTCTTTCCCTTATTACTCTTTTTGTCCTCAAAAGTCTCGGTTTCATCGCAAAATTCCTCGAGCAATTGCTCGGGATAGCTCTCCATCATGCGGTCGAACATATCCTTGATTTCATCGGAGCCCACGCCCTGGTGGGCGATGATGAGCGAGTTCAGTCCGCGGCGGTGAACAAGCTGCAACCAGGCCATGTAGAGCTGCGAACAGGTGCTGCCGCCCCATTGTCTCGCTTTCAGAAGAATCAGACGGATCGGCTTCCCGGCGACGCGCATCCGCTCGAGCCGCTCAACGAATTTCCGTTGCGGTCGGTTGAGCACGAACGGCACGTCGTCGCCGCCGCCCTTCCTCTTTATCCTCACATACTTCGCCGCCCAATAGGGAAAATCGCAGCGGCATCTCTCCCGCTCCGGCAAATTCGATTCTATGCCGGAGTCTGACAGCGGATCGAATCTGACGGAGATCTGAGCCAAGCGCCGGCGGTTCTCCTCAAGCAGGCTCCCTACGGTGATCTCCTCCATCATCCCCTTATTCTATAGATTATCACCCGCGCCGACTTCGGAGTGAGATAAAACTCCGGCGCCGGCGAATTCACCGCGCGAAAAGTGGCCTCCGTCACCGTGATTCCCGGTTCGCGCCGCATCTCCTCCCGCACTCTGATCAGAATCTCGATATACATCTCCCTCTTCTTGCGGTTCATGCCGAACATCATGTCCCCCTTTAGCATTTTCGAGATGACTTCCGCGGCCCGGCGCTCGCTCACCCAGAACCGCGACGCCGGCATCTTGGCCGCACGTGTGAAAAGTTCCTCGGTCGGGATAGTGCCCAACAGATACAACTGCGCCTTGAAGGCACTCTTCAACTCCTCGTTCCTTTGTTTCGTGAAATCCGAAACAGCACCTTTCTTCTTCATAATAGTGACAGTTTAAAATGAAAGTTAATGATTATCGGTTGCAAATATAATAGCATTGTTTATATTTTGCAAGCATATTTGTTAACTTTGTAAATAAATAAGGTTTTGGGCTTTTATAAGCGCCCTAACTTTGTGGCATCAGACAAAAAAAAAACAGAAAGCAATGAAAAAGAAAAATGAAAATCCCGACAAGAGAGCCTTCGAGGTTGTGAAAAATCCCGATTCCATCGAAGAAAATAGTCTTTCCGATAACTCCGATAGCTCCGAGCCCTCCGAGAAATCCGATAGCTCCGATAACTCCGAGAACTCCGATAACTCCGATAACTCCGATAGCTCCGATAACTCCGAGCCCTCCGAGAAATCCGATAGCTCCGATAGCTCCGATAGCTCCGATAACCCCGATAGCTCCGATAACTCCGATCCCTCCGATAACCCCGATCCCTCCGATAACCCCGATCCCTCCGCGCCCTCTCGCGCTTTCCGCGACTTCAAGATAATCGCCGAGGCCTTCGCCAAAGGGCGCGGAATCCCCGAGAAAGATTATAGCAAAGTTATAGAGGCAGTGTCGGCGATCGGCCGTGGCTTCGCCGGCGAGGGAATCTCCCTCGATGTCTTCGAGCTCCTCCACAAGGGAATGGATTATGACCGCGCTGTCGCCGCAGCAGCCTCCGAAGCGGAGCTGAAAGGAAGAAACGCCGCAATCGAGGAAAGCGTCTTCCCCAAAAATCCTGACGACGGCCTCCCCCACTTCAACGCCTCGCACGGCGCGCCGAAACCGCGCCGAAGCAACTCCATCTTCGACCTCGCCCGCGAGGCCGGCATATAAAAAATCGAGATTCTCGAAAAAATCAACATCAATCACCAAATTTTATATCACTATGAGCGAAAGCAATCTTACTCCCGGCAGCGCCGGAATCCAGAGCCATCTTCCCGGCCAGCCCGCAACCGTCACCGGCGCCGCCGAAACCACCGGAGGCATCATGTCCGGCAATTTCATCGAAAGCGACATCGACGACGAACTTTTCCGCTTCAACTCCGACGACACCCCGCTGATGAACCTGATGCTGCGCGCAAAGCGCGTGAAGGTAAACAGCCCCGAGGTGGACCATTACATGATCGACGAAGCGCGCAGCCATCTCACCGTCATCTCCGAGCTTCCGGCCCAGACACAGATGAACGCCGTGCTGCCCCTCGGCCCCCAGGACCAGAACCTTCCCCGTCCCTACAGCACGCTGCTCGTCAAAGGCGTCGACGGCTTCAGCCCCGACGGGCAGTCGATAACCCCAGGCAAGGAGCTCATGCTCTTCGTCACCGGTCAGGACCCGACCACAAACAACCCCGTGGTACGCGCCGTAAACGGCAAGAAGACCCAGAAGGAGGATGAGTTCTCCACTATTCCGAAGATTCCCGCCGGCACGCGAATCGTGATTCTCGCCAACTCCCTCTACGAGACACAGAAAGAGGTGGATCCCGATCTCATCGTGCCCCAGCCCACGCGCGTATACCTCCAGAAGAGGGGCATGAACCAGGTGGTTTCCGACTATTTCGAGAGCCAGCGCAAGAGAATCCCCTTCTCCAAGGCGATCATCGCCGAGCAGGCAATCGCCAACTTCAAGGTGAGGGGCAACCGCACGCTCTGGGCGGGCCGTTCCGGCAAGTTCAAGCTCAACATTCCGCGCATGGGCCTTCAGTATGTCTATTGCACCGAAGGATTGCGCTGGCAGTTCAAGCGCGAGCTGATGCACAAGGGGAAATGGACCGTCGAAGACGTTATCGCCCTGGCCAAGATGTTCTTCACCGGCGAAGACGTGCCGAAGACCGCTCTGCTGCTGGCAGGCAAGAACCTCCTGGAGCAGATACAGTGTATCGACTTCTCGAAACATCCCGAGATCCAGATCATCACGAAGGTCAACAGCGTCGGCTGGAGCGTGACCAACTTCCACACCGTCTTCGGCGACATCGAGATCAAGCGCGAGCCCACGCTCGACCGCTTAGGCTGGAGCAACAGCGGCGCCCTGATAGGCGAAAACCGCCTCGTGCATTACGTCTACTCGGCGGAACACAGCTTCAGCGACCGTGTCGAGGGGGAGGAGGCAACCCGCAACGGCATTCTCATCTGGGACGCCCTTGCACTCAAGGGGAGCTGCCATATCTGGATCGACGGCGACAGCGACAAGTCGACCGACGGCGCATTCAGCTTCAAGATGTGGAGCGAGAAGACCGCTCCGACCGATCTTGTGGCCGGCGAGATCTACTATCTCACCGCCGACTGCCCCGGAATCGACAAGAACGCCGTTACAGGCCAGATGTGGCAGGTGATCAACACGATCAACTCCGAAGGCGACGAGACCTTGGGCTGGAAACTCTACAACGGCGAGATCGAACTCGGCTGACAAAACATAAAAGCATAATACGATATGAAGAGAACATACGCAGTTGCGGGGATGATGGAATGGAACGTCCTCATCCCCGCGGGGAGATCGACAGTGAGGGTGCATTTCTCCGGGGGAACCGTCACCGGCTACGGCGTCTCTCCGGCCACCTACACCACGGAGAACCCAGCAGTGATGCATCTGATCGAGGCGAGTTTCTGGTACAGGAGCGGAAAAATAAAGCGTCTGGAGCAATGAGGATCGAGACCGACAAAATGGTGACGCTTGTGCTCCGGCTTCTCGACGAAGACAGCTCCTTTCTCCGCGACCGGGTGCAGTATGCCGACCCGGAGAGTCCGCTGGAAAATCTGATCGTCACCCTCCTGCCTCCGGTTGCCGAAGAGGTGATTCTCGCGGCCGAGCCGAAGGAGATCGACGAATATGAGGACTTCGACGCCGAGATCGAATGGATCGAGCCCGGACACGGGATCGTGGATCTTCCCGCCGACTATCTTCGCTTCTGTTGCTTCCGCATGAGCGACTGGAGCCGCAAGGTCACGATGCCGTTATCGGCCGAAGGGGAGAATTATATGCTCTATGCGAGGAATTATTCGGGCCGCGTGCGCGGCAGGAAGCGGAGACCGGCGGTGGTCGTCACGGCCTCGGCCGGCGCAGCGCGCCTCGAATTCTTCGGCTCGCTCGATCCGGGAGCATATCCTGTGGAGACGGGCTATATCCCTAAGCCTCAGGATGATGACTGCGCCATGATGCGGATTCCGAGGGCGCTGATCTTCCGCGTCGCGGAGGCCACTGCAGAGAGAATTAAAAAAATTCGCTCCTGAAAGAGGAATTATAATTCCTGAAAAAGAGTGACAAATCAGTAAAACGTTTGAAAACGAGGGATAATCGGTCAGTGACTGAAATATCCCTCGTTTTTGCATATTTTAACGATTTTTCAGAGCCTTAAACTGATATAAATTTGCAACCGAAATAATTCGTCAGGAAACTGCCAGGCACTTGTATCCCTTATTATTTGCAGTTTCTTGAATCGGCTCCATCATTTATTAGTGAAAGCAGTTGCGTTGTAATCAATCAGATAAAGAAGGTTAACATAATCAGGAGCCCAGGAAAAAAAGATAAAGGCAGAAAGAGATTTGCAGAAGGTCGGATAAATTTGGTTTCATTCTCTCGGCAGAGGGGATGAAACTTCATGAAAAACTTTTAAACCAATATATTAACCCTAACATTTATGAAAAGAAAACTATTTCTTCTCTGCCTGCTGATGGCTTCGTTCGCAAGCTTCGGCGCCATGGCAGCTCCGCGCACAGTCAAGGGTGTAGTGGTCGACGAGACCGGCGAACCTCTGATCGGTGCGACTGTTCAGGTGGAAGGGACATCGACCGGTCTCGCTACCGATCTTGACGGTAATTTCGCCATCAACGTCAGCGACGGCCAGACCCTCCTTATCACCTATATCGGCTATGAACCGTTAAAAATCAAGGTAACTCCCGACACCCAGGATCTCCGCGTCGAGATGAAACCCAACTCCGACATCCTCGAGGATGTGGTGGTTATCGGTTACGGCACGATGAAAAAGAAAGACCTTACAGGAGCCATCACGCAGATCGACCCCAACAAGATCGCCGACTCCAACCCTCAGACAGTGCAGGATATCCTTCGCGGAACCGCCGGTCTGCAGGTAGGTTACGATTCATCCGCTAAGGGCGGCGGCTCCCTCGAGCTCCGCGGTAAGAACTCTCTTGGAACAAACTCGTCTCCTCTTATCATTCTCGACGGAATGCAGTTCTACGGCGAGCTCTCCGAGATCAACCCCGACGACATCAAGCAGATCGACATCCTGAAAGACTCCTCTTCGGCAGCCATCTATGGTGCGAAGGCAGCAAACGGCGTCATCATCGTCACAACCAAGAAGGGAAGCAACACCGGCCGCCCGCAGGTTACGCTGAGCGCCAACTGGGGTATCAACACCAAGGCCGCCTACCGCAACTATTATGACGCGGACGGCTACCTCAACTACCGCACCGACTTCTACAAACGCGACACCTACGGCTACGACGACAACGGCGTCTACCGCGACTACCAGAGCAGCCACAAGAATCATCCCGGCTATTTCGAGTATCCTTCCGAGGCCAACCTAAGCAAATACGGCATCACTCTCGACCAGTGGATGGGCTATACCTCCAACGGTGACGGCGAGTCGCCCCGCAGCGTGTTCGGCCGCCGTATCGGCCTCGACGAGGAAGACCTTCTTTTCCAGAACTTCCTTGACAACAACACCTTCGACTGGTATAACTACGCGTTCCGCACCGGCTTCAACCAGGACTACAACGTAAGCCTCTCCGGCGGTACGGACAAGATGAACTACTACATGAGCGTCGGCTACCTGAAGAACCAGGGTGTGGTGAAAGGCAACGACTACAACACTCTCCGCGCCTCTATGCGTATGAGCGGCAAAGTAACCGACTGGCTCGAGATCGGCGGCAACGCCAACTTCCAGCACCGTTCCGACGGTGACAAGGCCCTCCACTACAGCGATGACCTTCAGGACCCGAACATCATGAAGTTCTCCCCCTACGCCTCGCTTCGCGATAAGGAGACAGGAGAGCTCCTGCAGTTCCCGATGGGAGGAACAAACCGTTTCCAGCCCTTCCGCAACGAGTTCTTCTATCAGAACTACGAGAAACTTGAGAAAGGATACATGGTTTTGAACTCCAAGTTCTACGTGAACCTCAACCTCCCCTTCGGAATCACATACCAGTTCAATATCTCACCCCGTTACCAGTATTTCTACGACCGTTACTTCATGAGCGCCGACCTCCCGAACTCCAACAAGAACGACCGCGGTGTGAACCGCGAGTGGGGCAAGCGCTTCGACTGGTCGCTCAACAACACCATCAACTGGGACTATACCTTCAACGACGTTCACCACGTGATGCTCACCCTCGCACAGGAGGCTGAAGACCGCAAATACTGGAGCGACCGCATCGAAGCCCGCGGCTTCGACCCGACAGACGCCCTCGGTTTCCACAACACGCAGAACGCCACCAAGGATATCTCCAACTTCAAGACAAAAGACACGCATGAGAGCGCCGACGCCCTCCTTGCCCGTGTTTTCTACGGCTACGACAACCGCTACATGATCACAGCCTCTGTGCGCCGCGACGGTTATTCGGCATTCGGAGCCAAATATCCACACGCCACGTTCCCCTCTGTGGCTCTGGCATGGAACTTCGGAAACGAGAAATTCATGGAATCGATCTCCGACGCATGGTCTTCCGGCAAGCTCCGTCTCTCCTGGGGTAAGAACGGTAACCGTGACCTCGGCAACCCGTATATAGCGCTTGCCAACCTCGGCTCCGGCCAGGGCGCGACCATGAACTACCTCGACGGCACAGGCAAGGTGGTCTCCGACCTCAAATACCTCACCATGGACCGTATGGCCAACCCGAACCTCCGATGGGAGAAGACAGAGGCATTCAACGTCGGTCTTGACCTCGGATTCCTCAACAACCGCATCAACGCCTCTATCGACTGGTATTACAAACGCACCAAAGACATGATCATGAGCATGAGTCTGCCTGCGTTCTCCGGCTTCTCTTCCGTATCGACAAACATCGGTCAGGTGGACAACACCGGTGTCGAGCTCTCGATCAACACCCTCAACATCTCCAACAACGTTCTCGAATGGACAACCAACTTCGCGTTCTCCTACAACAAGAACAAGATTGTCCACATCGACTACCAGATGGAGGATGTCCTCGACGACAACGGCAACGTTATCGGGCAGAAGGAGAAGGACAACATCAACAAGGGCTGGTTCATCGGCAAGTCGATCTACGAGATCTGGGACTACGACGTAGTTGGAATCTGGCAGGCAAACGAGGCTGAAGAGGCCGCCAAATACAACCAGCGACCCGGTGATCCGAAGGTAGCCAACCACTATACGGCCGACGACAAGATCGACCCCAAGACCGGCGAGCGCATCGCTGTCTACAACGACAAGGACAAGGTCTTCCACGGCACCAAGAGCGCTCCGATGTTCCTGAGCATGACCAACAACTTCACACTCTGGAAAGACTTCTCGATCAGCTTCACATTCTACAGCAAGATGGGTCACAAGAGCCAGAGTGGCGAATACCGCAACCAGGACAACGCCTCCGACATCATCACCCACGGGCTCAACACCTACGAGAAGGAATACTGGACACCGGAGAACCCGAGCAACTATTACGCTCGCCTCATGGCCAACGGCCCGACAGGAGCCACCGGCGTGAACCGCGTTATCCGTCGCGACTTCCTGCGTCTGAGCGACCTCACCTTCGGCTACACCATTCCACAGAAATGGACCCGCAAGGCCTTCATGGAGAGAGTTCGTGTAACCTTCGGCATCAAGAACCTCTTCACCATCAATCCTCCGAAATGGAGCTACGGCGATCCTGAAAACTGGGGTCTCGGCAACCGCGTCTTCAACTTCGGTCTTAACGTTCAATTCTAAGAAACTATAAAAATGAAATCAAAATACAGCAAAATTCTTAAATGGACAGCTCCGGCCGTAATGGTTGCGATGCTGGCAAGCTGCTCCGATGATTTCCTGAAGCCGGACCCGATGTCGGAATTCGAGCCTACCACGGTCTTCGGCACCGAATCCGGAATTCAGTCGGCCATGGCGATGTGCGACCGTCATCTCGGCCGTATGTTCATCAACATGGGCAACACCAACTCAATCGGTATGCTTTCCGATCTGATGTTCTCGGAGACCACCGTACATGCCAAGACCGACGACGGCACAATGCGTGCCGACTGGGCCGGCAACCTCACCCCCACAGGCTGGATGCAGACCGGCAACAACTCCGGGGGCGAGCTCGGATGGGTCTGGAACGACATGCAGGATCATGTGAAATATGCCAACACCGTCCTCTCTTTCATCGATGACGTAGAGGGACTCTCGGAGGCAAAGAAGCTGGAATATAAGGGCCGCGCCCTGTTCCACCGCGCCTGGGCTTACTACAACCTGACATTCTGGTTCGGAAACATTCCTATCGTCACGGCTCTGCCTACAGGCCCGAAACGCGACTATCTCTCCACTCCGCAGAGCGAGATCATCAAGATGCTCGTCAACGACCTCAAGAATGCCGTTGAATGGGTGCCCGCTCAGAAAGACATGGCTTACTACGGCATGATAAACAAAGAGGCCTGCCGCCATCTTCTCGTAAAATGTCTTCTTGCAGACGGTCAGTTTGCCGAGGCTGAGAACCAGGCCAACATCCTGATTGACCAGAGCGGTCTGTCGCTGATGCGTCAGTCTTTCGGAACCTTCGTGACGCAAGGCGAGCCCCAGACCTGGAAAATCACCCGTAACGTGATCTGGGATCTCCACCGCCCCGAAAACAAGATTCTGGCCGCCAACAAGGAGTATATCCTCGGATGGGTCAATGTCTCGGAACAGGCATTCCAGTCAATGCCCTGGATGCGCGTCCTCGGCCCCTTCTACTGCGGCAACATCACATCGCCCGACGGAAGCTCGGGTCAGCCCATCAACCGCTACGCCCGCAACAACGGTAACTACGACGTCACTCTCGACTGGCCACGCGCCGTCGGCCGCGGTATCGGTGTGACACGTCCCACCGACTGGGCTCAGCGTACTCTCTGGGTTTATCCCGGCTTCGACGACAACAAGGAGGACCTTCAGGACCTGCGCCACAATCCTGCTGTCGGCAACTGGGTCCGCATGGAGGACATGAAATACAACGCCAACAAGAAAGCCAAGTGCTACGGCAAAAACCTGATGCTCTATGCTCCCGAGGACGTATTCGATTCAGAAGGCAAAAAGATCCGTACAAAGGGACAGCTACTCTGCAACGATACAATCCGCAGCTGGTTTGACATCCCCAACTACAAGGTTTACCTTTTCGACAAGAAGAACGAAGACAATCGCGGCTCAAACGACTTCCAGGGGGCATCGCTCGGAGCTAACGGAAACGTCTATATCTTCCGTCTCGCCGAGACTTACCTGCTCCGCGCCGAAGCCAAGCTCTATCAGGGCAACGCCGGCGGCGCCGCCCAGGATGTGAACGAGATCCGCAAGCGCGCGAACGCCAAATACATGTACACTACCGTCAATATCGGCGACATCATGAACGAGCGCGCACGCGAGCTCTACATGGAGGAATTCCGCAAGGCCGAGCTTACACGAGTTTCGCGTATCCTCGCCATGACAGGTATTCCCGACGAGTGGGGCAACACCTACGACATCAATACCTGGGACAAGCAGGAGGGCACCGACCTCTCAGGCGGAAGCTACTGGTATCAGCGTCTTGTTCACTACTCGTTCTACAACAACCCGCTGTATAACAACGGCGAGATCAAGTCGGGCAGCAAGAACATCCGCTACAAGATGGACAAGCATAACCTCTTCTGGCCTATCCCGAACTGGGCACACACGGGCAACAACGAGGCTCAGCTCTGGCAGAACTACGGTTATGACGGCTACGACGCCAACTGCAAGATGCACGCCACCTGGCAGGAGGCCGACGAGGCAGCAAGAAACTGATTCTGAATCAACCGACACTAACCATACGTAACGAAGAGGGGACGGCATCCGAATGCCGTCCCCTCTTCCCTTTATGATCATTCCTGATTAATCAGGATTCATCATGATTTATCTTGATTTATCTGTATGAATCCCCATTGTTACCGCACAATTCCCGGCGTCAGCCCAATTCAACATTCAAAATCCAACATTCAAAATTACTTCTGTCCCCGTTTCTTATACATCGACGGCGACATCCCGAAGTCCTCCTTGAAGCAGGAGCGGTAATAGGCCAGGTCGTTGAAACCGCAGGCGAAAGCCGCCTCCGAAACGGTATAGCCCTCGTCGAGAAGCTCGCAGGTGCGCTGCAGGCGGATATTGCGGATATGCTTCACGGCGGTCGTGCCCGTAAGCACCGATATCTTGCGGTAAAGCGTGGAATTACTCATGTTGAAGCGCTCTGCGATCAGCGGCATGCCGAACTTAGGATTCGAGATATTCTCCAGGACTATCTCCCTGAGCTTCGACAGGAACTCGCGGTCGAGCTTCGACAGCTGCGGACGTATCTCCTGGTCTTCCTCGACCTTATCCTGCGGAATATCCTCAGCCTCCGCAACTTCCGGCGCCACCGCCATTCCCTCGCGCGAGAATCTGACCGCAAGCTTGCGGCTGGCCTCGATGATGTTGTCGACACGCGCTATCAGCAGCCGCGCGCTGAAAGGCTTCGTGATATACGACACGGCTCCGGCGGCATAACCCTCCTCCTTGTCCTCGATAGAATCCTTGGCGGTGAGGAGAACCACGGGGATATGGCTCGTGGCGAAATCAGCCTTAAGACGGCGGCACATCTCGACGCCGTTCATCTTCGGCATCATTATGTCGGAGATGATGATGTCGGGCATCACCGCCCGGGCCTTTTCCAGCCCCTCCTCGCCGTCGGAGGCGGTCTCGACACGGAATCTTTCGCGGAACGCCTCCTTCACATAATCCCGTATGTCGGCGTTATCCTCCACCACAAGCATCACCGGGAGCTTGACGCGAGAAGATTCCCCGGCATCTTCCTTTGCCGTCTCCGGGCGCACGGGCTCATCCTTATGCAGGGCGTCGGGATACGTCTCGCTGATGCTGAGCCGGAGCCTGAACACAGAGCCCCTGTCGAGCTCGCTTTCCACCGTGAGAGAAGCATGGTGAAGGTCGGCAAGAGTCTTTGAAAGCGAAAGCCCGATGCCGGTGCCGACCACCGAACTGTTCTCATCCACCCGATAGAAACGGTCGAACAGATGCGGCAGATCTTTCTCGCTGATTCCTATGCCGGTATCGGCCACAAAAATCTCAAGATCATCCTCACCCGATTTTCGGATTCCAACCGTCACCCCCCCTATTTTGGTATATTTCAATGCGTTAGAAACAAGATTATTAAGAATGGATGAAATAATCTTGCGGTCGAAGTAGATAGGAGGCACCGAGCGGTCGATATCAAGCGACAGCTTCACGTTTTCATTGCGGTTATATTCCTTGAAACGCAGTGCCGTCTCGGTGACGAGCGCCGAGATGTCATCCTTTCTGACCGAGAGACGGCGGCTTGCCGTCTCCGTCTTGTGAAGCTCAAGCATCTGCGAGATAAGCATCAGGAGATTCCGTGCGTTATAGTTGATCAGGTCGATCTTGGCCGAATACTTCTCCGGGATGTCGGGGGCATGCTTCAGATCCTCGGAGGGGCCGAGGATGAGGGTGAGAGGCGTGCGGAGCTCATGCGATATGTCGGTATAGAAGCGCAGACGCTCCTCGTTGAGCCGCTGTTTGTTCTTGGTGATCTCGAGCTGCGACTTGACGGAGGCGTCTTTCTTGATATGAAGCTCGTGGCGCCTGAGGATAAGCCACAGCAGAAACAGAAGCAGGGCCACATAAAGCACTATGAAATACCATCTGAGGAACAGCGGCGGCAGGATCCGGATCTTCATCTCGGTCACCGACTCCTCCTCGCCGTTAAAGAATTTAGCCTTGACCCTGAACTTATATTTTCCGGCGGGAAGATTCCGGAAGGTCACCGAACTCTGTCCGTTGGTAGAATGCCATTCCTTGTCGACGCCCTCCATCATGTAGAAATAGTCGATCGCGTGGCTCTCGCTGTAGTCGGGAACGGAGAAAGAGATACGGAAGGAATTTCTGTCGTGAGGGATCATGACAGTGCCGTCGTCCTTCAGCTTATAGACAAATCCCTCCACCTCTTCGGAATCTCCGAGCCATGCGAAATCGGAGATCACCACCGGAGCTAACTTAGGCATCTTCTCCACATCCTTGGGATCCACGCGCCACACACCATCGAGCGATCCGAAATAGAGCGATGAATCGGGAGCCACCGTAATCGCACGAGACATAAACGACGACATCGGCACGCCCATACGCTGGTCGTAAAGCTCCAGCATGTCTTTCTGCCGGTTCCACTTGGAAATGGAATTTCCTGTTGCGATCCATATATCGCCCGAACGGTCTTCGGCAATCGCACAGGCCGTCTTGTCGCCCATACCGTCGGCCACGTTGAAGGTCCTTATCCCGGAGTCCGAAGCCGAATCCCTGATCAGGGCCACGCCGTTGCCGGTGGCTGCCCATATATTTCCGCGCGAATCGAGCATAAGGTGATTCACCACGTTGGAAGGGAAGCCGGTGCTTTTATCCAATGTCCTTATGCGCCTGGCGCGGCGGTCGTAGACACGGATGCCGCTGCCGTTGGTACCTACCCATAGATTTCCCGTTCTATCGACGATGATAGAATTCACCGATATCCACCGGAGGTCCTTGTTAATATTTTCGGGCCTCTCTATCCGTCCCCCTCTATAGACATATATGCCGTTTTCGGAAGCGATAAGCACAATGGAATCGTTAATAGCTGTAAACGAATTCATCGCTCCGTCGGCGATGTCGGGCATAGGCAACCTTCTAACCGCCCCCGTTTCGGGCGTAAGCTCAAGCACTCCGTTGTTGTCGAGGCCGATAAGGATTCTGCCGTCGACAGGGACAAGATGCTCCACGCGGTCGTGATATCGCGTGATATGGCCGGTGAGGTCGATGGAATTCACGAATTCGCCGTCTCTGAAATGCGCCACCTCGCTCTCCCCTCCGATCCATATCTCACCGTTGCGGTCTACGGCAACACTCCATGCCGATTTGTATTTCGCGCCGTTGCCGACGAATTCGAGCCACGGAAGGCGCTCGAAAGGGAGCCGGTGATGGGGAATGAAGTCGAGACCCGAGCTGAAGTTGCCGATCCAGATGTTTCCGAAAGAATCAAGAAAAAGTGTACGGATGTTTTTGGAGGCCGTGCCGTGGCCGTCGTTCGAGTCGGAGATTGTGCAGAAGCCGGTGAAGCCGGAGCCGTCCGATTCAGTCATCAGACGGATGGGAGCGACGCTTATGCCGCCGATGTCGGAGCCTACCCAGAGGTCGCCGGAGGGCGTCTCCATCAGGGCATAGACCGCATTCCCCGCCAGAGAGCCGGCGGAAGCGGTGTGGCGGAAGACCTTGAAGCTGTCGGAGGCCGGATTCTTCAGGGCGAGACCGTCGGAGGTGGCAAACCAGAGATTGTTGAAGGAGTCGCGGAAGATGGTGCGAACCCTGTCGCCGGGAAGCGACTGCGGATCGGCCGGATCATGGCGCAGATTCCTGAGTTTCCTTGTCTCCATGTCGATCACGGAAACTCCGTCCTTATAGTGGCCGACATAGAGGTTGCCGCGGCCGTCGTCGACCGCCGTCAGGATGTCGTATGGCATCCCCTTGACGTTTCTGGTGCTGTAGACGGTGAATTTCCCTGAAGCAGGGTCGTAGTGCGTGACGCTTTCAAAATGGTTGGCGATCCAGATGCCGCCGTCCGAGGCCCGCTTAAGGTCGTTTATGTTATAGGTCTTGGCATCTTTGGGATACGCGATCTCCTCGAGGGTCATCTGTGGGAGGCGGAACACGTAAAGACCGCTCTTTGTGCCGACCCAGAGGCGGTCGTTGACCTCCTCATAGAGAAGCGCCGTCACATTGTCGCCGGCCATGCCGGTGTTGGTCGACTTATAATGAGTGAACGTATGACCGTCAAAGCGGTTGAAGCCGCTCTGCGTGCCGATATACAGGAAGCCGCGGCTGTCCTGCGCTATCGAGGTGACATAATTGTTCGACAGGCCTTTGTTCGCGTTGAGATTCTGGATCCCGAATGAGGAAGACGCTCCCTGCGTCTCAATCACGTTCAGCAACAATACCAACGACAGCAATAAACCTCTTTTGAAAAACGAAAAGAAGAGACAACGACTGGAAGTGTTCATACCGATGACTTTCAATACTAACGAAATTTTTCCTTAAATTAATAAAAAACATGCATGATGCCGAAAAAATGACCGAAAGGGAACCGCTATTTGACCGTTTTATCATTCTTCAGGCGATTCTTTTTTCTTGCAGTATCGACATTTTTATTAATTTTGCACACCCGGGCGGAGAATTTCGCCTGGACAGACACATTACCATCTTATGGATTACACTGAAATCATTACTGAAATCTACAATGAAGTCCGCGGCATAAAAGAGAGGGGGAAAGTGGCGGACTACATTCCGGCTCTCGCGGAAATCGATCCTTCGCAACTCGGCATTGCCGTCGCGACAGCCGACGGAAATGTATTCGGCATAGGTGACTGGCAGACAAAATTCTCGATCCAGAGTATCTCGAAAGTGTTCACCCTCGCCATGGTAATACGTCATATCGGAGACGAGATATGGCAGAATGTAGGACGCGAGCCATCCGGAAACCCCTTCAATTCCCTTATCCAGCTTGAGAATGAATGCGGAAAACCGAGGAATCCCTTTATCAACGCAGGTGCGCTTGCCGTAACCGACCGCCTGATGCGCCTGTACGAGCGGCCCAAGGAAGACATTCTCTGCTTTATCCGCCAGCTCGCCGATTCCGAAGACATATATTTCGACAAAAATGTGGCGATTTCGGAAATATATCACTCCAGCCGAAACAGCGCCCTGGCCTACTTCATGAAAAGTTTCGGCAACATAGAGGGAGACGTCGAGACTCTTGTCGATATCTACTGCAATCACTGCAGCATAACCATGACATGCGGGGAATTGGCCAGATCGTTTCTATTTCTCGCCAACCGCGGAGTCAATCCTTTCAACGGAGAGGAAGTGTTGAGCGTAAGCATGTCGAAACGGCTGAACGCCCTTATGCTTACCTGCGGGTTTTACGATGAATCGGGAGATTTCGCTTTCCGCGTCGGATTGCCTGGCAAAAGCGGAGTGGGAGGAGGCATCGTGGCCGTAATTCCCGGGGAACTAAGTATCGCGGTGTGGAGTCCGGGTCTCAACCGACACGGGAATTCCTGCCTGGGGATAGAGGTGCTCGAACGTTTCACAACCCGGCTCCAGACCTCTATCTTCTAAACAAGCTCCAAAACACGTATTTTCCCCGCGATAGACGGTTAGTCGAAAAATATTGCTATATTTGCAATCGAATAGACGAAATTATGGTTCACAAAGGATTCTACGAGAAATATTTCATCGATCCCTTTATCAGGCAATATTCCGATTTCAAGGGGACGACAGCCCGGCGCGATGCCCTTTGCTCTCTGCTGGCATGGATTATCCTTACCGCCGGGATAACAGGCATCCTCACGGGGCTTGTAGGACTTCTGGGTGGCGAAGTGGCCTTCCCATGCCTGTGGATTATCGGAGGGATATGGATTCTCGCCTCCCTGGTTCCACTGGCCGCGCTGGCGGTCAGAGCCTCGCGTGGCCGGACCGAACCGCTGACGGAACCAGAGAATGCCTCCCGGACCGGATACAGTATTCTCGGGATAGACATTCTCCTGAGCGTGGTATGTTTCCTTTTTCTGATTCTCGGAATCCCGATGATGATAACGACCGTAAGAAGCGAGACTATTGAGATCGATCCTTCGGGCATCAGCAAGCTCCCCGCATCGAAATTGCCGGAAGACAGCGTCTACGAGGAACCTATATTCAACTATCAGCAGACCGACATCTCCGACGAGCCTCTCGACACGGTCGCCTCAATAGAGGAGGCTTTCGACTCCATCGGCAACCTCGCCGAACCCGTAGTGGAGGAAACCCCTCAGGAACATCCCGACAGCCTCGCATTCTGATAATTTTGAATGTTGAATCTGGAATTTTGAATTGGGCTGACGCGGATTTTTTTGACACGAGTACAGGAGTGCATTCATTAGATCCGGCTGGCGTCTTCGACTTATTTTTTAGTACAGGAGCGCCGACGCGAAGTTGTTGGGACGCACGGCTCGTGCGTCCGCCTGACGATCCCCGAAAAACATGATATAAAACAGGTTATTTCCTTTTTATAAATTTTATTGTTATATTTGCAAGACACAGTGCGTTGGACCTCTTCGGCAAAGAGCTTGATTCCCTTTCAAGGTTACGGGTGATTTACTCTTCCTTGCCGTTCGGTCCAACGTCTTCTGCTTCAGGAAACCATACAAAAAATAAAATGAGTTTATAAAACCTAAACAACAATGAAAAAGAAAAACCTTTTATTCCTTCTGTTAGGATTGCCATTCATTCTACTTGCCGCCGGTTGCTCTGACGACAATGGTTCCACAGATATTGATGATCCTGAATCGATCATAGGGAAATGGCAGGATGTAACATATGTCGATGATGACTGGACATGCTATTACTGGTTTGAAAAAGACGGCAGCTTCAGAGCCCAGGAGATAGAAGAGGGTTATAAGGTCAATGCCAAGGGAACCTACACCTACAGCAACCGCACCCTATCGATTACCCTGGTATGGAGTGATGATGACGATGATTACGATCAATATGATCAGACAACCTTCCGCGTGTTATCGCGCGACGGCAAGACAATGCGTCTTATCGATGAGTTCGGCGATGAGCTGACCTGGAAGAAACGATAATCAAAGAAACCCTTTAATATATAAAAGAGCAGTCGCATCATGTCGATGCGGCTGCTTTTTCATTGCCATTCCCATTCCCTTTGCGCGTAAGGTATTTTTCCTGAATGGTCTGCATAAGAACCCAGAAGTTAGGCACGAACAGAGTCCCTATAAACGCATTCATCGCCATCCCGAACACCACCGCCGTTCCGATCGCGACGCGGCTCTGCGCGCCGGCGCCCGTAGCGAACATCATAGGCATCACACCGAACACGAAGGCAAGCGCTGTCATCATGATAGGCCTGAAACGGATTTCTCCCGCATCCTGCGCCGCCTTCACTATCGGCACGCCCTGCTTGCGGAAATCCATCGCATATTCAACGATGAGGATGGCGTTCTTGGCCGACATTCCCAACAGCAGGATAAGTCCGATCTGAGTATAGATACTGATGCTCTGGTTCATTATCATACATCCCACGATTGTTCCCAGAATAGCTATCGGCATACTGAGCACCACCGCGATAGGGTCGGTCCAGCTCTCATACTGCGCCGCAAGCACCAGAATGGTCATGATAATGGCGAATATAAACACAAACGAAATCGTCACTCCCGACTGAGTCTCCTGATAAGCCTCGCCTGTCCACGCATAGCCGTAATTCTTTCCCAAAGCTTCCTTCACTATCTCCTCCATCGCCTCGATGCCCTGCGACGAGCTCACTCCGGAGGCCGGTGTGGCCGTGATGCCACCGGTCCTATACATATTATAGCGCAACACGCTCGAGACGCCCATTGTCGGCTCTACCCGGGTGAAGGTAGAGAACGGCACCATCTTCCCCTCCGAGTTGCGCACGGCAAGCCTGCGGATATCATCGATGGCGGAACGCGAAGAGGCGGCTCCTTTCAGCGTCACCTGATAACTGCGGCCGAAATCTTCGAAATCATTGACGTAGGAATCGCCCAGATAGGAGGAAAGTGTGGGACGGAACTGCCATTACGGCGGCGATAAGGTGTGTTTTCCAAAGCATTTTCATAATCGCAACCCTGAGTTATAACTGCTGCGGCTGAACTCTCTTCAGCACGAGCACACTGAATCGGTTATATTTTTAACGACGCAATTGCCGACGCGGTTCATCTGTTTCCCTTGTACGGATAAAAAAGAGGGCGCCATTTCACAATGACGCCCTCCAATAACCAAATTTAAAATTTTTTACAATGAAAAAAAGTAGTCTTTTCAATTAGATGTGAGGACCGGCTGCGACGAGCTTCTTGCCTGCCTCGTTGTTCTCGAACTTCTTGAAGTTGTTGATGAACATCTCGGCAAGTTTCTTGGCCTTCTCATCCCACTCGGCAGGATTCTTGTAGGTGTCGCGCGGATCGAGGATCGCGGGATTTACACCGGGAAGCTCTGTCGGGATAACGAAATCGAAGTAAGGAAGAACCTTTGTAGGAGCCTTCTCGATGTCGCCGTTGAGGATATCGTCGATGATACCGCGTGTGTCAGGAATCGAGATACGTTTGCCCGTACCGTTCCAGCCTGTGTTCACGAGGTATGCCTTAGCGCCGTTAGCACTCATCTTCTTCTCGAGTTCCTCTGCATATTTTGTAGGATGGAGCGAGAGGAATGCCTGGCCGAAGCAAGCGGAGAATGTGGGAGTAGGCTCTGTGATACCGCGCTCTGTGCCGGCGAGCTTAGCTGTGAAGCCGGAGAGGAAGTAATATTTAGCCTGCTCGTTGTTGAGGATAGCTACCGGAGGAAGAACGCCGAAAGCATCTGCGGAAAGGAAGATCACCTGCTTTGCAGCCGGGCCTTTCGAAACAGGCTTGACGATGTTCTCGATGTGGTAGATAGGATAGCTTACACGGGTGTTCTCTGTCACGCTCTTGTCGGCGAAGTCGCATGCGCCGTCCGGGCTGCGGAACACTACGGTTACGTTCTCAAGAAGAGCGTCACGCTTGATGGCGCCGTAGATGTCGGGCTCATTCTCTTTCGAGAGGTTGATGACCTTGGCGTAGCAGCCGCCCTCGTAGTTGAACACACCGTCGTCGTCCCAGCCGTGCTCGTCATCACCGATAAGCTTACGTTTCGGGTCGGTCGAAAGTGTGGTCTTGCCTGTACCTGACAGACCGAAGAAGATGGCTGTCGAGGTTTCCTCCATATTGGTGTTGGCTGAGCAGTGCATCGAAGCGATGCCACGGAGAGGATTGAAGTAGTTCATCATCGAGAACATACCTTTCTTCATCTCACCGCCATACCATGTATTGATGATTACCTGTTCGCGCTGTTTGATGTTGAATGCGACAACTGTCTCTGAGTGGAGACCGAGTTCCTTGTAGTTCTCGCATTTAGCCTTCGATGCGTTGAAGACAACGAATCCGGGCTTGAAGTCTTTGAGCTCCTCTTTTGTAGGACGGATGAACATGTTGGTCACAAAATGTGCCTGCCATGCGACCTCCATGATGAAGCGGACTGCAAGACGGGTAGCGGGGTTGGCGCCGCAGAAGCAGTCGACAACATAAAGAGTCTTGTCGGAAAGCTCGCTTACGGCTTTCTCGCGAAGCTTGTCCCAAACCTCTGTGGTGATGGGCTTGTTGTCGTTCTTGTATTCTTCGGTTGTCCACCATACGGTGTTCTCTGTCTCGTCATCCTTTACAAGATATTTGTCCTTAGGAGAACGGCCTGTATAAACACCTGTGAAAACATCTACTGCACCAAGGTCTGTCTGAATACCTTTCTCGAAGCCCTCGAGCTCGGGATTGGTCTCATCTTTGTACAAATCTTCATAAGAGGGATTGTAGATTACTTTCTTAACATCCTTAATCCCATACTGTGAAAGATCTAAAGTTGCCATAATCTTAATTATTATTTTGGGTTTTAATATTTAATCTTTCTGATTCTCAATTCACTTGTCATAAAGAGGAACCATACGGCGCAGGTCTCCCCGACGCTGAAGATTCGACTCTTTCAGACGGTGCAAAATTAATCAATTTATTTCAATTAATTAAGCTTTTTAATATAAATTAAAGAAAAATTTCCTTAATTCACCTTGGGCGCTGTGTATACGCGGCTGCCGAGCTCGCGGTCGATCTGGAGAATGCCGGTGCCGTCGCCCTTGACAAGGTTCAGATTGTCGAGGATATCCTGCACATTGTGCTCTTCCTCAACCTGTTCGGCGATATACCAGTTGAGCATCTGACGGGTGGCGTAGTCCTTCTCCTCCTCGGCAAGGGCATAAAGGGCGTTGATGCGCTTCGTAACCTCCATCTCGTGGGCGAGTGTATCGCTGAATGTCTCCTCGAGCGAGCTCCACTCCTGCTTAACGGCCGCAATAGGATCGATCTTCACCACGCCTCCGCGGGCATGAAGGTAATCGATGAATATCTCGGCATGTGCCTGCTCTTCCCTGAACTGCACCTTATACCAGTTTGCAACACCCGTACGGCCCTGCTGCTCCCAGTAGCATGCCATTGATAAATAAAGAAATGCCGACCAGAATTCCGCATTGATCTGATCGTTGATTGCGTTCGCTAATTTTTCGTTAATTGTCATAAATCTGTTATAAATTTAGAAAACATCTATCTTTTTTTCGATTCTTTACCATAGCGACTCATCCATTTTTCTGAGAAAGTCTACCACTATAACAGCGTCGAAACTTATTTTTTTTGCAAAAATAACATTTATTTTGCAATTTTGCATCTCATTATGAAACGGATATTGGAGTTTTTTCAGAAATATGCCGCCATCGGCTCAAAATCAGCCGCCACTCTGCTAAAAGTGGCGGTAATGTCGCGTCGTCCCTCTCCCGCCTGCGGGCCAAAAGAGGAGGAAATCATCATCATGGGAAACGGCCCGTCGCTGCGGTCGAATCTCGACAACGACATGGACAAACTGAAGAGGCATCCCTTGCTTTCGGTGAATTTCGCTCCCAACACTCCGGAGTTCGCCGGGCTCCGTCCGAATATCCACATCCTCGCCGACGGCTTATTCTTCGCTTCTCCGGGAAACGCCAACGTCGAGAAGATGTGGGAGAATCTCGCGGCCGTCGACTGGGAAATGATCCTTTACGTTCCAGCCGCCCAGCGAAAGAATACGCTTCTCGGGCGGCTCCCTGAAAACATCACCGTTAAGTATTTCAACCTGACCCCTGCCGCCGGCGCCCTTTGGCTCACAAGAAAGCTTTTCGACGCAGGCCTGGCGATGCCGCGCCCCCGGAACGTGCTCATTCCTTCGATAATGTCTGCCATCAGGGAGGGATACTCGACAATCCGCCTCATCGGCGCCGACCACAGCTGGAGCAAGACGCTCTGGGTAGACGACGACAACCGCGTGATGTCGGTGCAGCCTCATTTCTATAAGGACAACGACAAGGAGCTCAAGCGCGTGGAGCAGGTAGGGGCGACGATGCATCTCCATCAGATGTATGAAAGCCTTTCGATAGCCTTCCGCAGCTATTTCGACATCAAGGACTACGCCGACCGGCGCGGCATCACCATCATCAACTCCACTCCAGCCTCCTTCATCGACGCCTTCCCCCGCGCCCCCCTCTGATCCTTCCTCTGAGCCTTCCTCTGACTTCACGGTTGAAGAGGCGGCGTTCGGGGTCGCGGAGGAAGCCCCATTTGCGGAAGTAGCGGAGCATATTTATCAGGTGGACGCGAAGCATGCGCAGGCTTTTGACCGAGGCGCGGCGGTGAGTGTGGATTACGGTGGCCACGGGAAGCCGGAGCGTCTGCCAGCGGCGGTGGAGGCGCCGCGTTATGTCGATGTCTTCAGGATACATGAAGAACCGTTCGTCAAAAAGTCCCGCCTCTCGCAAGGCCTCCATCCGGAAAAACATGAAGCACCCCAATAGATAAGGAGCGTTGACAGGCTCTGACGGGTCGAGATCCTGAAGCAGATAGCGACGGTCGTGTCGCTTTCTGAGAAAGCCGGGAACGAGTCGGCGTACAAGAAGATCGGCCGGCGACGGAAGAAGCCGGGCGTTGTACTGGAGACGACCATCGGGATAACGGATCAGCGGAGAGATTATCCCAGCCTCCGGATGCGACCCGAAACAGGAGACGATCGGCGTCGCCACATCTCCCTGCCAGCATACATCCGGATTCACCACAAGGTGATAGCGGCTTCCGGCTGCCATGGCCTCGCGGATAGCCACGTTGTGCCCCGCGCCGTAGCCGTTGTTCTCAGTCCTGACTACAGTGACCTCTTTGGGAAACGAGGCAAGCCTATGTCTGAGTTCATGAAAAAAATCCGCGTCCGGGCCGTTATAGACGACCCAGACACGGTCTATTGCCGAAGCGGAGAGCGAATCGAGGAGGCTGCACAACTCCTCTTTCGGGGAATCATGCACCACAACCGACGCGCTGACCGTCATTCCATTCATATCCGATTCTCAGCGATTCGTCTGATTCTCTTATTTCCCGGAATCCTTCTTCAGGATATCGCGGATCTCTGTGAGAAGCGTCTCCTCGGCACTCGGAGCCGGAGCCGGAGCCGCGGCCTCCTCGGCCTTCTCCTTACGCATGAATTTCATGGTGACGTGAAGAGCCACGAAGATGCTGAGCGCGATGATGAAGAAATCAACCACGTTCTGGATAAAGAGGCCGTAATTGATGGCCACCTCCTCGACGGCAGCCACACCATCGGCTGTTGCCTCCTTGGCCGGAGTGATGACATACTTGAGGTTCTTATAGCCGTCGCCTCCCGTCACGATGGAGATGACAGGCATGATGATGTCGTTTACGAGAGAGGATACAATCTTGCCGAACGCGCCGCCGATGATAACACCGACAGCCATATCGACCACATTGCCCTTTAGGGCGAACTCCTTAAAATCCTGGATAAACTTTCCCATAATTTAGATATAATTTAGATAGTTTCTTCAGAACCGAGAATCAAAATTCCGAAACCAATATCCTATCAGCCAAAAAGCAAATGCTTTAAAAAATATTACAGTTTCTTAATTTTAACCTCGATTAATCTATTTTAATTATTGATTATCAATATTTTATTATAATCCCGTTGTTATTATTAGGCAACCGGACCGGATCGCATCCTTTTTTAGTGTGTCGATGGCGGCAGCCGAGATGCAATGCTGTTTTTTCAGAGCTCCGGATGCCACCCGAAATCATGTCTGAATAGCATATTGCGGTTCGATCAGCCGGGAATACTAACAATAAAATATATTTTTGGCTGTATTGGTTCAAAAAATGTCTGTTTCAGGTGCAAAAATGCATTTTTTTTGCTAATTTTGCAATCGGAAGATGAAATAAATCTTCCGGACAATAAAAAACAGGTATTTTAGGCAATTAATTAAGGAAAAAGAGAATATCAAAATACAATTAACCCAAACAATTAATAATAATCCAAATGACAAAGATTGGTATTAACGGCTTTGGCCGTATCGGACGTTTCGTGTTCCGCGCCTCTACAAAAAGAGATGACATCGAGGTAGTAGCCATCAACGACCTCCTTCCGGTTGACTACATGGCTTACATGCTTAAGTATGACACAATGCATGGCCGTTTCGACGGTACCGTTGAATACGATACAGAGAAGAACCTTCTGATCGTTAACGGCAAGCCCATCCGTGTAACCGCATGCCGCGACCCCAAAGAGATCGCTTGGGGCGATGTTGACGCTGAATACGTTGTTGAATCAACCGGTCTTTTCCTCACAAAGGAGAAAGCTCAGGCTCATATCGAGGCAGGCGCAAAATATGTCGTTATGTCAGCTCCTTCAAAGGACGACACCCCGATGTTCGTTTGCGGCGTAAACCAGGATTCTTATGTAAAGGGCACACAGTTCGTTTCAAACGCTTCCTGCACAACCAACTGTCTCGCTCCCATCGCCAAGGTTCTCCACGAGAAATTCGGCATCAAAGAGGGTCTTATGACAACCGTTCACTCCACAACAGCCACTCAGAAGACTGTTGACGGTCCTTCTATGAAAGACTGGCGTGGCGGCCGTGCCGCTGCCGGCAACATCATCCCCTCTACTACAGGTGCTGCAAAGGCTGTAGGCAAAGTCATTCCTTCTCTCAACGGCAAGCTCACAGGTATCTCGATGCGTGTCCCCACCCTCGACGTATCTGTTGTTGACCTCACCTGCAACCTCGAGAAACCCGCTACTAAAGAGCAGATCTGCGCAGCTATGAAAGAGGCTGCAGAAGGCGAGCTCAAAGGTGTGCTCGGTTACACTGAGGACGCTGTAGTAAGCTCCGACTTCCTCGGCTGCCCCCTCACTTCAATCTTCGACGCTAACGCCGGCGTTTACTTGACCGACAACTTCGTTAAGGTTATCTCATGGTATGACAATGAGATCGGCTACTCGAACAAAGTGCTCGACCTTATCGCTCACATGAAGAAAGTGAACGGCTGATCAGTCTGAACTCATTCATCATAAAGAGGGATTCCAAAACGGAACCCCTCTTTTATTTTATCTCTCCGAGACGTTGCGGCGCAGGCCTTCATATCCGGCGCGACGGATCGGAGTGCCGGTTATCTCTCTGTCGAATTCCTCGCGACTCATACCCGCGATTCTCTCGCGGCTGAGAGTCGACGCCGGACCTCCGAGCTGGAACTCCTCCATCCCGGCCGGCCTCACGTTCTTGTTATGCGGGCATACCGTCATGCAGAGGTCGCAGCCAAAGATCGTGTTACGCCCGACATCCGTCCGCATCACCTCGTTCTCCACATGATCCGTCCATGGTCCCTTATGCTCTATTGTCAGATAATTGATGCATCTGCGGCTGTCGAGGCCATTCATGTCTCGCAGAGCGTTTCCCGGACAGACCTCCACACATTTTCCGCAACCGGCGCAAAGGTCGCGACACGGCTCATCAGGCTCTATCCGAAGCGTAGTGACAATCTCGGCAAGGAAAACCATGCTCCCCGCGCCGGGAACAATCAGCAGCTCATTCCTCCCCCTGAAACCTATTCCCGCGCGCTGAGCCCAGTATTTCTCAAGGATGGGAGCCGAGTCAACGCAGACGCGGTATTCGCCTCCATAACGTCCCCGCAAAGCCTCGATACATTTATCCAGGCGTCTCTTCAGCACCTTGTGGTAATCGCGCCCGTAGGCATAACAGGCGACAATGCCGTTCGAATTGTCGCGCCTCTCCGAGGGAACATAGCTGAACGCAAGCGAAATCACCGTCCCGGCCCCTTCAAGGAGAAGTCTCGGATCGCGCCTCACGTCGGGATAACGCTCCATGTAATCCATCGAGGCGTGCCGACCCTCTTCAAGCCAGCGCATATATCGGAGCCACTCCTTTTCCTCTACAGGAGCGGCCGCCGCAAAACCTACGGCAATCGCGCCCGATGAAAGGAGTTCTCTCCTTATCTCTTCTTTTTCAGGAATCATTTCCGACCGAAGTCTGCGGGGATCTCACCCCAGATCTCCGTCTGCCATTTCAGGATACGGGGACGGAAAGAATGCGAATTGAGCCACGACAAAGCGCGCTCCATCATCTTGAAGCTGTTTTCGTTGGCCGCGGTGCGTTCGAGCTTCGTCTTTATCTTGCGGTCGCGTACCCAGGCCATTCCCGTAACGGAATCGCTGTAGATCGTATGGGTCTCCCCCTTCTTCTGCATCAGCGAAATGGCATGGACGATGGCAAGGAACTCACCAATGTTGTTTGTCGATTTCTCAAACGGGCCGACACGGAAAATCTCGCGGCCTGTCATCAGCTCCACCCCGCGGTATTCCATCCTTCCGGGATTCCCCTGACACGAGGCGTCTACCGCCCAGCCGTTGAGGTCTATTTCAGGGAATTGCATATAGTCCGGTTTTCCGGGTGCCGGCATATTCATTCTGGCGGAGTTAAGAAGCAGCGACCCGAGGTCCGCCTTGTCGTTCTTAAGTTCCTCGCGACGGTAGGCGTCGGCGGCCTCGGCAGCCGTCGGATAGCTCTTGAAGAGAGCGCCGGGAAAATTGTCGACCTGCTCCATGGCATCGTCGAGGTTGTCATAGACACCGGGCTGGCGTCCTTTCCAGACTACGTAATATCTTCGTGAATAATCGGCCATTGTCGGTTAAAGGTTGGGGTTGAAGTGTTATAAACTGGTAAAGTCAGGTTCGCTGCGGTAGCGGTAATTTCCCCTGAGGTCTTCGAAGCGGGCGAGATTCTCCCTGAGCAGATGAGTATCCGCCATCGGATCATAGGACGCCGTTATATCGGAAGCCGAGATAGTGTGGGGCATGACATAGGCCGGGGCGAGTCCCGATTTATCGGTTCTGAAGCCGAAGAAGTCATCAAGAGCCTCGAGAGCCATACGCGTTCCGCGTTCCTTCCCCTCGAGCGAATAGCCCGCTATATGCGGCGTGGCGACATCTACCTTCGCGACAAGCCGCGGGTCGATCGCCGGCTCGTTCTCCCAAGTGTCGATCACCGCCCTGATTCTTCCCGACGATACCTGGCCGAGCAAGGCCGCCCCGTCGACTACAGGACCGCGCGATGCGTTTATCAGCACGGCTCCGTCGCGCATCAGCCTAAGTTCATTCTCAGATATCAGATGATATGTGGGGAAAGGTTCGGGAGAATGTGTGAGCGGCACATGAAGCGTAATTACATCCGATTCCGCGAGCAGCCTCTCGAACGGCTTATAAGGCAGCTTCACGCCGGCTTCCTCGAGCAACGGGTCGCTCACCGAGATTTCGGCCCCGAGCCTGCGGCCCCAGTCGCCGACAATCGAGCCGACATTGCCATATCCGATCACCCCGACTTTCGTCGCCGAAGAGTCGATGCCCATCCTCAGAAGGGAAGCCCAGACATATTGCGCGACGGCCGGAGCGTTGCAGCCGGGGGCGTTCACCACCTTTATACCGTTGGTCACGCACCATTCGCAGTCAATATGGTCGACGCCTATCGTCGCCGTCACAACGAGCCTAACCGAGGATCCCTCAAGCAACTGCCTGTCGCAGCGGGTACGCGTCCTCACAACAACGGCATCGGCGTCTTTAACCGCATCGGCGTCAATCTTGAGAGGGTCCCTATAAACCACCTCGGCGAAAGGCTCGAGACGGCCTTTTATGAAAGGTATTTTTTCGTCAATTACTATCTTCAACGACATTTCCCGAACTTATTCCCTAATCAAAATATCAAAACAGATCAGAAAATCCTGATCCTGACCTCCATCAGCAGATAGAACGCCACATACGCAAGCATCACTCCGAAGATGATCGATTTGCTCTTCCTGACGTTCCAGAGCGCGAAGACATTCGCGATCTGCACGGCAGAAATCATATATACCGTGGCCAGATAGGCGGTGAGGTTGCTGAAGTCGCAGCAGATGCAGGCCACGCATCCGAGACCCAGGATGTTGATGGCGTTGTTATAAAGCCGGCGCCGCGAATTGCCCGCGTAGAGCTTGACGGCGCAGTTGAGCGATATCATCAGCGAAAGCAGGATCGTAAGCCCCACGTTGAGCAAGCCGAAAAGCAGGTCCTCGCCCGTGGTGAATCCGTCGAAAAGATTTGTGAGCGTCGGGAGAGAGAACTGTTCCGGCTTTATCAGCCCGAACCCCAGGGCCACCCAGTAGGGAGCCGCCAGACCCATCAGCATGGCGAGGAATTCCTTGAACCGGAAGCATTTCAGAATCACCGCTATAAGTGTGTAAAGCGGAATCATGAAGACGAAGGCATACTGCACCATCGATCCGATCGAGAGCAACGTGGCCACTGAAAATATCTGCTGGGTGGCGTTTCGCGACTTATACTGCCCGAAAAGCACCATCAGGCAGATGAGATTCACGACAACAAGGATCATCGACGAGGTCAGCTCGGCGTTTATCCAGGGGATGGAGGCCGTCATCACCAGGAACCCTGACGGCAGAAGCATGTCGGGACTGCTGACGAAGTTATAGGTCTTGTTGAAGAAATAGAGCATTATTCCCGCCACAAGCAGCAAGATCAGATTGATGATCCACGACGCGAGAGGCAGTATCTGCCACTCGTTCGGCGAAGGCAGACAGAGACCGAGTTCACCCAGCAGGCGCTGCTCCGAACCGTGGATGAACGTAAAGGCGCTCATCGCGCATGCGAGCACGATGGCAAACAGATATCCGCCTATGCCGACTGTCTTATATCTCATCCTCTCCCGTTTTTTTCGGACGGCGCGAGCGCATAGGCCTTTCCGAGAAAATTATGGCGTCGGATTCCGGAAGCCTCGGGCCGCGAGAAGTGGTGATCACCGGGCCACGGTCTTTCCTGAAACCGCCTTTGCCTCCGGAATCACGTTTCCCTCCGAAATCGCCTTTGCCGCGGAAGTCACCCTTGCCGCCTCTATCGTCGCGGCCTCCTTTGAATCCCTTGCCTCCCCTGCGGTCGTCTCTGTCGGATCTGCCGAATTTTCCGCTTCTTTCGAAACGGTCGTCCGCATCGAATCTATCTTTTCTCTCAAACCTGTCGCTTCTTTCGAAACGGTCGTTTCTATCGAATTTATCGCCTCTGTCGGAGCGCGCCGGCTTGCGGAAACGGTCGCCGCCATCCTTTCTGTCGTCGTGACGCGAGGGTTTCTTCTTGGTGTCGTGGCCGTATTTATGGGTTTCCTTGCGCCATTCGTCATCGGAAAGATGTTTCATCTTGCGCGGAGCGCGACGCTCGTCATCCTCGTCGTAATGACCCACGGAGCCGCCTTCGGCACGGAAGTCGGAATAGCGGCCGTCGAAAAGCACGTATTCGCGAAGCGAGCACTCGAGGTTTCCGTTAAGCAGAGGAATCTTTACCGAAGGCTTAAGGCCGATATTGGCGAAATCCTCGTCGTTGAGACCGATGATCCAGGCGTGCCAGCCTGAGAAATTCTGCTTCAGACAGGTGCCTATTCCCTTATAAAGCGCCGTCATGTCTTCCGGACGCAGACGCTCGCCGTAGGGCGGGTTGGTGATCAGGATGCCGGGGTCCGGATTGTCGGTCCATTCCGACATGGGGCGGCATGAAAGCTCGATCATGTCTTCCACCTTTGCCTCGCGGATATTCTTCCGGGCGATCGCAACTGCCTCGGGATCGATGTCGCCCCCATAGATCTTATATGAAAACTCGCATTCGGCGCTGTCGTCGTTATAAAGCTCCTCGAAAAGGTCCTTGTCGAAGTCCGGCCATTTCTCGAAAGCGAATTCCTGGCGGTAGATGCCGGGATTGATGTTGGCGGCTATGAGGGCGGCCTCGGTGAGGAAAGTTCCCGAACCGCACATCGGATCTACGAAATTGCAGTCGCCGCGCCAGCCGGTCTTCATGATGATGCCGGCTGCAAGCACCTCGTTGATGGGAGCCTTAGTCTGATCTACCTTATATCCGCGTTTCGACAGCGGCTCGCCGCTCGAATCGAGCGAGATCGTGACGCGGTCCTCGAAAATATGGACGTTAAACATCACGTCGGCGCCCGTGACACGCACAGACGGGCGCACGCCCGCCTTGTCGCGGAAATGGTCAACTATACCGTCCTTGACGCGGTAGGTAACATATTTCGAATGCGTGAAATCCTCGCTGCTCACCGTCGAATCGATGGCGAACGTCGTTTCCGGAGTCATATATTTCTCCCATTCTATCTCGCGGACCATGTCATAAAGCTCGTCGGGGTCTGAGGCCGTGAATTTCTCGATCGGCTTCAGTATCCGCAACGCAGTGCGGCAACAGAGGTTGGCCTTGTACATCATCGCCAGATCACCTTCGAAACTGACCATGCGGCGCCCCATTTCTACATTCTCGGCGCCAAGAGATATCAATTCGTCACGAAGCACATCCTCAAGACCCTGAAAAGTCTTGGCTACCATGGGAAACTTGTTCTCGTCCATATATTTCTTTTCTCACCGCGGTGCGGTTCAGGCTGATTTAAGTCGGCAGAATGTCTTGAATCATCTCAACCTGCAACCTGCCCGGAGTGAATCCTTTCCAATCAGATAATTAAATGTTGTATCTTAGTTTTATATTTCTCTTTTATTTCAAAAATCACCCTCTCCGAAGGTAATTGTGGCACCCTTCTCGAACTCATGGCTGTTTTCAGGCCGCTTAGCGGGCACCGGCTCCTTGAGCTTACGCAGACGCTCGTTGAAATCAGGAGCGCGGTTATAGGCAGGCTCGCGCTCGAGGAGGGCGATAACGTCGTAGTCGTCAAACTGGTCGGGCGTCAGCACGGCATATTTCAGCTTCACCGCGTCGCGGGTATGCTTCTTGATCTTGTCGTGGCCATAGACTTCCGCCATGTTGGAAAGAGCAGCTTTCTTCGCCGTGTCGACGGTCGGAGCCGAGGGATTTTCATCCTGCGGACGCATCACGATCTTCTTCTCCTCCTTTTCGCCGTTTCCTTCCTTGCCCGTCTTGATGGTGACGTCGAATCCCGAAGCGAGCACCGTGATCTTGACCTTATCGCCAAGCTCGGGATTGTCGCCGATACCCCATTTGACATCGATCGAAGGGGGAAGCTTGGCGGTGAAGTTATAGATCTCGGCGATCTCCTCGGCGCGAAGCGGATTCTCCGCGTCTTTAGAGGCCATAAACTTGAGCAGAAGGCGCTTGGAGGTGAAGATATCGTGCTTCTTGAGCAAAGGAGAATGCAGCGCCTCGTGGATCGCCTTCGAGATGCGGTTCTCCCCCTCGCCGTAAGCGGTGGAGATGATCGCCGTTCCCGAATCGCGGAGGGTGGTCTTCACGTCCTGGAAATCGACGTTGATATAGCAAGGCTCGGAGATGATCTCAGAAATACTTCTCGCGGCGTTGGCGAGTGTCTCGTCGGCCTTTCCGAAAGCCGTGAAGAAACTGAAGTCCTTATAAAGCTCGATCAGGTTCTGGTTGTTGATCATCAGCAGCGCGTCGACATGCCTGGCCATCTCGTCGGCTCCCTCGAGAGCCTTGATAATCTTCTTGTCGCCCTCGAAAAGGAATGGCACCGTCACGATTCCGATGGTCAGAATACCCATCTCCTTGGCGATGCGGGCCACCACGGGAGCCGCCCCCGTACCGGTGCCTCCGCCCATTCCGGCGGTGATGAACACCATCTCCGTGTTGTCCTTGAAGAGCTCGCGGATCTGTTCCTCGGAGCTCTCGGCGCATTTGCGGCCCACGACCGGGTCGTTGCCCGCTCCGAGACCATGCACGATCGATTCGCCGAGCACAAGCTTGTTGGGGACATTGGTTATGCGTTCAAGATGCTGGATATCGGTGTTGCATACAACAAAATTCACATACGGGATATTCTGCTGATACATATAGTTGACGGCGTTGCAGCCGCCGCCTCCCACACCGATCACCTTGATGATCGACTCGTCGGTTTTATTTGCGAAACTCGAGACGTCGCTGATGTCGGGTATGTCGGGATTAATATTATCCTGTTCCATCGGAATATATTTTTCGTGTTTTGTATTTCTCTCTGTTCAGCCCTCAGAATTAACTTACGCCCTCATAACTCTGACTTCTGACTTACTCCAGCTCCGCGGAGTCATCTTCGACGTCGCCTCCGAACATTCCGGCGATTTTATTACCCCATATCGCGAAAATCGAAGGCTTGCTGACCCGAGGCCGTTCCTCCACGACCGGCTCGTCATGATTGGCCTCGCCGGTGATCGGCAGCTCTTCGCTGCTCGGAACAGTCAGACACTCGGCGTCATTGTTCATGGCTCCCGAATAGAGCACGCTGACCACCTCGACCATCTCCAGGGAGCTCGACTTAGTGTCCTCTACCCTGATATATGGCGGGAACTGACCGCGTTTCACGGGCAGTCCGCTCTCCTGGGCGAGAAGGTCGATGATGCCGTTGAGCTTCGAACCGCCGCCGATGCAGATAATTCCCCCCGGAAGATCATTCTCCTTGAACTCGGCGTATGAGATCTGCTCTAAGATGTTGGCCACGATCTCCTCCGACCGCGCCACGATATAATTGGAGACGTCACAGTCGCGGACACCGTTATAATTCAGCGTGGAGACATTTTCGCGGGGCATTGCGTTGCCGGTGGTTATCTTTATCTCCTCGGCCTTCTCCTCGAGAAGCTTGAGGTCCTTGCCGTTGGTCAGGTCGCGAGTGATGTTGCGTCCGCCCAGAGGGAGGGTTGCGAAATAACTCAGGTGACCCTCCTTGTAGATGCTCACGGTCGTTGTCTCGGCGCCCATGTCGACAAGCATGCATCCCAGCCGTTTCTCATCGTTGGAGAGTATAAGCTGGGCCGTGGAGAGCGCGGTCACGACAAGGCCCTTGATCTCGATGCCGAGCTTGTCCTGGATCACCTTTATCAGGTTCCTCTTCACCTCCGGGCGGCAGACGATAAGGTCGAACTTGCCGGAAATCCTGTTGCCTACCATTCCCTTCGGGGAATCGGTGACGATCTTGCCGACGCGATAGATTCGAGGGACGGCATCGATCACCTCCAGGGAGCTGTCGATGGCCGTTGTGAGTGCCTGCCTCCTGAGGCGGTCCATGATATCGTCGTCTATCTCGACGTCATCCGGCAGATTGACCGTGACCTCCGTGCAGATGCTGCGAAGCGAGCGGGCAGAAAGGCCCACATAGACTCCGGTGATCTCGCGAGGGGCCACTACAGGCCTGCGCTCGAGGCGTTCGACTATCCTGCGCATCCTCATCGACGTCTCTTCCAGGTTCTGGATAACGCCATACTTCACTCCCTCCAGGCCTTTCTCCTGCTCGGAAGCCAGCACGTCGAGCTGTCCGTCTTCACGGACTTTCCCGACTGCAACAACTATCTTGGAGCTGCTTATCTCTACGGCAGCAACATATCTTTCACTCATACCCCTGTATTATCCGTTGTGTTATCCGTTTTCTCGGTTTTACTTTTATTTTCTTTCTGCTGAGCGCCCGCGCCCTCGATCACCGGAAGAGTGCCCTCCTCGAGGTCTTCCTCCTCATGGTAGTCCTCGCCATGGTTCAGCTTCGTCTTGTCGCGTCGCGTCGCAACGATCTGCCCCCTGTACTTGACCGATATCGTGTCGTATTCCTCCCAGCCCTTGTATGGCATAACCTTATGGTAAAAAAGCCTGAGAGCCTGCCATTTCTCGGGCAGCCGGGTGGTGTCGCCGAAATTCACTATATGCCCCTTCACCTTGGGAACGATCATCAGATTGGAGGCGTCTCTGGCCACAACCATGCTCACAAGGCTCCTGAGATCCTTATCGCTCTCGATATACCTTACAAGCGGCAGGATGTCGCGGGGTGTGAAACTTCTGCTGAACTCACCCTCCACGACCGGAACGTCGCTGAAGAACTCGGCCTTCGACTCGATATGCTTGCCGTCTTTGTTGATATAATAAGAGTTGTCTTTATAAAACACCCTCATGACGGGAATCAACGGAACTATATTGACGAGGAGACGTCCGTCGGACGTTATTATACACTCGACGCTTTCGAAATTGCTCAGCCCCGAAAGATATTTCTCTATCTTGCGCGTGTTCAGCTGATGCAGCGGCGTTCCCACTATCTTCCCCGGATAATGGCGCAGCTCCTCCCTGACTCCCTTGCGGATTATAGTGTCGAGCATCCTGTCCCCTTCGACCTCGACCTCGATGCCGACACAGGTATGCCGCATTGCCTCCCCCCTGGCCCAGACCGTCATTCCGACGCAATAGACCATGAGCAGGACAAGCAACATCCATTTAAAGACCGTACTCTTCTTCATATCTCACAAGATCGCTGAGGAACTCCGCTTTCACCGGAAGAGGGACGCCATCTCCCGAAAAACGTCATTCCAAAATATGACTTATCTCCGGAAGCAGCCTGTCGATATCGGCCGCCCCCAGTGTCATAAGAACTTCAAAGTTACTATTTTTTATCAGATTCAACAAATCTTTTCTCTCGCAGTATCTTTTTTCGGGCGATTTAACATCATCCAGAATACTGAAGGTAGTCACGCCCTCGATCGGAAGCTCGCGCGCGGGATAGATCTCCGGCATGATCACCTCGTCGGCTCCGGAGAGGGCCTCGGCGAATTCCGTTGCGAAATCGCGGGTACGCGTGTAGAGGTGAGGCTGGAAGATCACCGTCAGTTTTCTGCCAGGATAGAGTTTCCTGACCGATTTTATAGAAGCCTTCACCTCGTTGGGGCTGTGGGCGTAATCATCGATAAGCACCGTTCCCGAGGAATTCTCTTTTCCGTCGAGCCATACCTCGAAACGGCGTTTGGCTCCCTTGAACTCCGCGAGTCCCTTTCTGACGTCCTCCTCCGTGGCGCCGGCCAGGAGGGCTGCCGCTGCCGCTGCCACGGCGTTGTCGACGTTTATCTCTACAGGAACGCCCGGCTCGAGATTCTCGATTCTGACATCAGGGCCCACGAGCGTGAAGGCTATCCGGCCGTCGCCGATGCGGATGTCCTCGGCGTGCCAGTCGCCTTCCGCCCCGCCGCTGTAGGTCATAACCCTTACGCCGGGTTTTACATCAGGCTTGTATTTCAGGCCTGCATGCGTTATGAGAAACCCGTTCTCGCGTATCAGAGAGGTGAATATGGAGAAGGCTTTCAGATAATGCGCCTCGTCGCCGTAGATATCGAGATGGTCCGGGTCGGTGGAAGTCACCACCGCGATATAGGGATGCAGATGATGGAACGAACGGTCGTATTCATCCGCCTCGATAACCGAATATTCCGATTTCTCATCGAGCACCAGGTTGCTTCCCGTGTTCCTCAGGATTCCGCCGAGGAATGCCGTGCAACCTGTCTCAGAATTCCGGAGTATGTTGGCTATCATGGAGCTCGTCGTGGTCTTGCCGTGCGAGCCGGCCACGCAGATCCCTTTGGTGTGACCGGTGATCTTTCCTAAAAGCGCCGCGCGCTTGATGACCTCGAAACCGTTGTCGCGAAAATATTTAAGTATGCGGTTCGAGTCGGGAACCGCCGGAGTGTAGACCACAAGCGTCTCCTCCGCGTTGCGGAAGCTTTGGGGGATCTCCTCCTCCGAATCAGTGAACGTAAGTCTCGCTCCCTCCGTCTCGAGCTGACGCGTGAGATCGGAAGCGGTCCGGTCGTAACCGGCCACCTCCGATCCGTGACGGAGATAGTATCTCACAAGATTTGCCATGCCGATGCCTCCGGCGCCGACAAAATATATCTTTCCGGGAATCATTTCTCTAATCTCCTGGGTTATATTCAATTAATAATTATCTGTTACCGTCAATGATCTTGAGGATCTCATCCACGATGCGATCGTCGCTGTCGCGCATGGCGAGCGCGGAAATGCTGGCGCTCATGCGGCCGAGCCTCTCCTTGTCGGCGAAGAGACCGAGCACGACGTCAACGAGCTTTTCGCGCGCCTCGGCATCCCTGACCATCACGGCGGCATCCTTCTCCACAAGAGCCATGGCGTTCTTGGTCTGATGATCCTCGGCCACGTTGGGCGAGGGCACGAGCACGCACGGCTTGCCCAAGAGCTCAAGTTCGCTGATGGAGCCGGCTCCGGCGCGCGAGACCACGAGTGTGGCGGCGGAATAAGCCGCGGCCATGTCGGTGATGAATTCAGTGACTACAACGCCCGTCATCCCTTTGGCGGCGTCGATTCCGCGTCTTCCGAAATTCTTGCCTGTCTGCCAGATCACCTGCAGACCGCTCTCGACGAGTTTCCGCAGCCCCTTTTCCATACTTTCATTGACGGTGAGCGCCCCAAGGCTTCCTCCGATCACGAGCAATGTCGGACGGTCGGGACTCAGTCCGAAGCTCTCGCGCGATTTCTTCATGTCGGAGCTCCTTTCCTGAAGATCCTTCCTCACGGGGTTGCCGGTCTTGATTATCTTGTCGCCGGGGAAGAAGCGCTCCATCCCGTCGTATGCCACACATATCTTCCCGGCTTTCGGGGCAAGGAGCTTGTTGGTTACTCCGGCGTATGAATTCTGTTCCTGGATCAGCGTCGGCACTCCCTTGCGCTGAGCGGCCTTGAGGGTGGGGCCGGAAGCATAGCCTCCGACACCTATGGCTATGTCGGGCTGGAAGTCTTTTACGATCTTCCGCGCCTTGCGGATGCTCTTCATGAGCTTGACAAGAACGGGGATGTTCTTGAGGAGGTTCCTGCGGTTGAAGCCCGCGACGGGGAGCCCGATGATTTCGTATCCGGCTGCCGGCACGCGTTCCATCTCCATGCGGTTGTCGGCTCCGACGAAAAGGATGTCGGCATCGACCCGGCGTTTAAGCGCGTTGGCTATCGACAGAGCGGGGAAGATATGGCCTCCCGTACCTCCTCCGCTTATAAGTATCCTGTATTTTTTCATCACTTCTTTTTCTTATTAGTTGGCCTGATAGTCGCTGAAGTTTGCCGCCTGCATGTCCTCGGGAAGCTCCTTGAGTTCGGCCTTTATCTCCTTTTTGTCTCCGCTCGTCACGGCATACCGGCTCACCGAGAGCATCATGCCTATAGCCGCCGACATCACGAGCACCGACGTTCCTCCCTTCGATATGAAGGGCAGCGGCTGCCCCGAAACGGGGAAGAGACCCGTGACGATGGCCATGTGGACCAGCGCCTGGAACACTATCATCACCGCGCATCCCATTATCAGGAACGCCGGAAAAGCCCGCGAGCACTTATACGCGATCCTGCCGGCCCTCGCCACAAGGACGAGGAAAAGCAGCAGCAGGAGCGACCCTCCGGCAAATCCGGTATCCTCAACGATGATTGAATAGATGTAATCGGAAAAGGCAAGCGGCAGACGCGCGCTCTCGCGCGAGTTGCCCGGGCCCTGACCGAGAAGTCCGCCGTTTGCCTGCGCGAACTTCGAGAAAATCACCTGGCGGTTGAAGTCGTCGATAGGATCCTCCGGACTCACGCCCTCTAAGAATCTTGCAATACGGCCCTTATGCGTCTCCATGCGGCCTCCTCCCGACTGCGTCGGAATCACTGCGCCGTTGTTAGCGGCGAGAAGCGCCTGTTCCTGGTTAACCTCGTCGAATTCCGACGAACTCGGTGTGATGTATTTGAACGCAACCAGTGCGCCCATACCTATAAAATATATAAGCATCACCATGCCGAATTTCTTCCACTGGATACCTCCTATAAGGAACATGCTGATGCTCACTCCCATCAGAAGGATGGTGTTGGTCAGACCGTTGCTCCAGAGGCACGCGCCGAAAATCACCACGACAACAGCGCACGTGACCACGCCCCGGTTGTTGACGCCGCCGGGCGTCTGGTTTTTCGAAAGGATCGTGGCAAGCAGCAATACGACAGAGAGCTTGACTATCTCAGCAGGCTGAATCGTCATGCCCGCGATGCGGATGGCGCGCTGAGCCCCATTGATCTCCACTCCGGCCAACGAGGAGAAGATCAGCATAATCAGCGACAGAATAGCGAATATCCATGCGAATCTCCGGAAAAGAATGTAATGGGTGCGCTGAAACCAGAGCACTATCACAAGACCCAGACCAAGGAAGATGGCGTGGCGGATCAGAGGACTATATACATTCTTCGCCGAGACCTCGGAACTCGAGGCGCTGAACAGCTCTATGACACTGACAACCAGAAACGTGATATATATGCCCCAGATATATGGATCGGGACGCGAACGCTTTGCGGCGGCCGCTTTCGGCTTGGCGCCCTGGACGGAAGCTGCGGCCGGTGTGGCCGACAGAGCATCGACGCTTACGCCGTCTACCGTCTCCCGGATCTCTATTCCTCCTGTATTTTCTCTTTCCATCTTGTCTAAGTAAGTTATTTTGAAAAACCGGGGAGTCTGCCCACAAGTTCCTTGAACTGCTCGCCGCGGTCCTCATAGCTCTTGAAGAGGTCGAAGCTCGCGCAGCATGGCGAGAGCAGAACCGTGTCTCCCTTCTCAGCTACCGCGGCACACTCCCTCACGGCATCCTCGATCGAATGCGTGTCCTTGATCAAAGGAACTTTGCCGGAGAAGAAATCGAGCAGCTTGGCGTTGTCCTTGCCCATGCAGACGATAGCCTTCACCTTCTCGCCGACAAGCCCTTCGATCTCGGTGTAGTCGTTCCCCTTGTCCTTGCCTCCGAGGATCAGCACCGTGGGCGTGGTCATGCTCTCGAGGGCATACCAGGTGGAATTGACGTTGGTGGCCTTGGAGTCGTTCACGTATCTCACGCCTCCGGCCTGGCCCACATATTCGAGACGGTGTTCCACAGCCTCGAAATCCTCAAGGGCCTTGCGGATGTTCTCGTTCCTGATGTTGAGCAGAGAGGCGGAGAGTCCGGCGGCCATGGAGTTGTAGAGGTTGTGGAGCCCTGTGAGCGAGAGTTTGTCGCGAGGGATGCCCCACACCTCCTGGGGAGTGATGAAGCGGACGATCCCCTCTTCCACGTAGGCATCGCTTCCCTCCTGGCGCATTTCGCTGAACGGAAGCTGCATGGCCTCCACCTGGATCTGGCGGATCTGCTCCCTGACGATCGGATCATCCTGCCAGTAGATGAAATAGTCGTTGCTTGTCTGGTTCTGGAGAATGCGGAACTTTGCCTTCACGTAATTCTCCATCTTATGGTCGTAACGGTCGAGATGGTCGGGAGTGATGTTCATTATCACGGCGATGTCGGCCTTGAAGTCATACATGTTCTCAAGCTGGAAACTCGAGAGCTCGATCACGTAGACGTCGTGATGCTCGCGGGCCACCTGCAGCGCCAGACTCTTGCCGACGTTTCCGGCGAGGCCGACATTGATGCCGGCTTCCTTCAGGATATGATAGGTGAGAAGAGTGGTGGTAGTCTTGCCGTTGCTCCCGGTGATGCAGACCATCTTGGCATCGGTGTAACGCCCCGCGAACTCGATCTCCGAAAGTACGGGAACACCCTTCTCCACCAGCTTTTTCACCATGGGAGCCGTCGGAGGAATGCCGGGACTCTTCACCACGATATCGGCGTCGAGGATTCTCTCCTCGGTGTGACGGCCCTCTTCGAAATCTATCCCTTCCTCAACGAGGGTTTCCCGGTAAGCGGGAGCTATCGTGCCCATGTCGCTCAGGAATACCTCCATATTCTTCACTTTGCCGAGGATCGCGGCTCCCACGCCGCTCTCTCCTCCGCCAAGCACTACAAGTTTTTCTCTTTTATCCATATTTCATGCGGGATCTCTCCCTTATCCTAATTATCAGGTTTAAAGTTTAAGTTTAAAGTTTAGATGTCACCTTTTATTCGTTTTCAAGACAGGGGGATTGTCTAATCCATAAACCAGAACCTTAAACCAAACTATCTTATCTTTAGCGTCACGAACGTCAGTGCGGCCAGCAGGATGCCCACGATCCAGAACCTTACCACAATCTTGGACTCGGGAATCGGATTGAACGGACGTTTCCAAAGAACGTTGCTTCCGGGTTCGGCCGGCTTCTGGAAATGATGGTGAAGCGGGGTCATCTTGAAAATTCTCCTCCCCTCGCCATATTTTTTCTTTGTGTATTTGTAATATCCAACCTGCATCATCACCGAAACATCCTCCAGGAAGAAGATCAGGCAGAGCAGAGGAATAAGCAGCTCCTTGCGGATGAGGATGGCGAAGACGGCGAGAATACCGCCGAGCGTAAGGCTGCCTGTATCACCCATGAATACCTGCGCCGGAAACGTGTTATACCACAGGAATCCGACTAAGGCGCCTATGAACGCGCCCGCGTAGACCACCAACTCCGACGATCCCGGAATATACATGATATTCAGGTAGCTCGAATAGATGACGTTGCCTCCGAGATACGCCATTATCAGCAACGCCACCCCTATTATGGCCGAGGTTCCCGCGCACAGGCCGTCGAGACCGTCGGTGAGGTTGGCGCCGTTGCTCACGGCAGCCACCACCAGAACGACCACAAGCACGAACACAAGCCAGCCCAGCGTGCGCGCCGCGTATTTGTTGGAGATCCACGACGTGAGCCACTCATAGTTGAAGTTGTTGTTCTTCACGAACGGGATGGTGGTCTGCGGCGACTTGATCTCGTTCTTCTCCACGATGATCTCCGTCTCGTGGCTGCGGGCGTTCTCGATCTCCACGTTCTTGCTCATCACGATATCGGGCGACAGCCACATCGTGACGCCCACGATCAGGCCGAGTCCCACCTGCCCGATGATCTTGTACTTTCCCTTGAGACCATCCTTGTTGTGGAACTTCAGCTTCCTGTAGTCGTCAAGAAAACCTATAGTGCCCATCCAGATAGTGGCGACAATCATGAGGATCATATAGATGTTGCTCAGGTCGGCAAACAGGAAACAGGAGAGGAGAATCGAGAGGATAATGATCACGCCTCCCATGGTTGGCGTCCCGGTCTTGCTCATCTGCCCCTCGAGGCCGAGGTTTCTTACCACTTCGCCTACCTGCATCTTCTGGAGGCGACGGATGATCCTGCTTCCGAATATCAGGGCTATCAGCATTGACAGCGCGAACGACATTCCCGCGCGAAACGAGATGTAGCTCATCAGATTATGTCCCGGGAACTGAAGCCCGTCAAAATATTGAAGCAACCAATAAATCATTTTACTCTGTATATTGCTGTTCTAACTTTCTTCAAAATTTCTTTCTGAATATCCTTTTCCACAGGAGATTCAGAATGTCTCGCGGATCACCTCCCGGTCGTCGAAATGGTTTCTGACACCCTTAACTTCCTGATATGTCTCGTGGCCCTTTCCTGCGACGAGCACCACGCTTCCGGGCTTTGCCATGCGCATGGCCGTGCGGATCGCTTCGCGGCGGTCGGTGATGCAGATCGTGCGGCGCAGCTCGTCGGCAGAGAGTCCGGCCTTCATATCCTCAATGATGACCTCGGGCTCTTCGTCACGCGGATTGTCCGATGTGAGGATAAGCAGGTCGGAGCGGCAGGCCGCCTCGCGCGCCATTATCGGGCGTTTGCCGTGGTCGCGGTTGCCTCCGGCGCCTACAACCGTGGTGATCTCTCCCTTGTTGCCGATAATCTCGCGGATGGTGTCGAGGACGTTTACCAACGCGTCGGGGGTGTGGGCGTAATCGACGATAGCAGTCACGCCCGAGGGCGAATGCATCGTCTGGAAGCGTCCCGAAACGGGAACGAGCTTGCTCATGTTGACAAGCACCTCCTCGACAGGCCAGCCGAGAAGCACCGACGCGCCATACACGTCGTCAAGGTTATAGGCGTTGAAGCGGCCGGTGAAGTTGACCTCCACCTCGCGGCCGTTAAACGACAGCAGCGTGCCGTCGAGCCGGCTCTCTATGCGGCGGCAGCGGAAATCGGCATCACTCCTTAAAGAATATGTATAGACCTTGGCCCCGGTGTTCTGCACCATATAGCGTCCGGCCTTGTCATCTATATTCACCAGCGCGAATGCGTCTTTGGGAAGCATGTCGAAAAACATCTTCTTGGCGTTCATGTAGTTCTCGACAGTGCCGTGATAGTCGAGATGGTCGCGCGTAAGGTTGGTGAATATGCCTCCGGCGAAACGCAGCCCGGCGATGCGGTGCTGATGCGCGGCGTGCGACGAAACCTCCATAAAGGCGTAGTCGCAGCCTTCAGCCACCATCTGCGCCAGAAGCTCGTTGAGCGTGAGCGGATCGGGAGTGGTGTGCGTAGTGGGGATCGCGCGGTCCTGGATGTAATTGCAGACCGTGGAGATCAGCCCGGCTTTGTAGCCTTCGAGACGCGCCATCTCGTAAAGAAGAGTGGCGGTGGTGGTCTTGCCGTTGGTTCCTGTCACACCCACGAGTTTCAGCGACGACGAGGGATGGCCGTACCAGGAGGAGGCGAGCTCACCGAGCGCGATGGCGGAATTCTCTACCTTGATATAAGTTATTCCCTGCACAAGCGTGCCGGGAAGCTCTTCGCAGACGATGGCCCCCACATGGGCGCTCACCACCATCGGAATATATTTGTGACCGTCGTTGGTGACGCCGCGAACCGCCACGAACATTCCGTCTTTCACCACTTTCCGTGAATCGCTCTGAAGACCGGTGATGAGCTTGTCGGTATCGCCGATCACTTCAAGGGGCTTTATACCCTCGAGAAGATATGACAGTTTGACATTCATATATTGATGTTATTAGAATGGACTTTATATTATTTTATATATGGTTATATTCTGAGTTTCAGATATATGGTTCCCCCTTTGGGAATATCGCTCCCAGCCTCTATCGACTGCGAGACCACATATCCGCTTCCCGACATCCTCACGTTGAGGCCCGATTCCTCGAGAAGCTTCACGGCCGAGGGGGCGTCGTAGCCTTTCACGTCGGGCACCTTGCCGACGATGTGACGTTCGCAGACCTTCAGCCGCTTCACCTTACCGGCGCCGATGGTGGCGGCCACTGCGCTGTAGTTTCTCTTGGCGTCACCGGCGATCACAGGTCTGGAGCCCTTTTTCTCCGACGCATACGACGAGGCGTTGTTGAGCATTCCACGCGAATACATCTTGATGGCCATGTTTTTCACAACCTGGCCCGACGTGCGGTTGGCCGACGTTCCCGACGGGCCGAGCACGAGAGCCATGCATGAATACTGCGGAGCCTCGTAGGGATAGAAGCCGGCGAAGGCGTAACGGCGTTTCGCATGGTTGTAGACCCCCTTTTCCACGGGATATGCCGTTCCGGTCTTTCCCACGACCTTCACACGGTCGTCCCGCACGAGACGCGCCGTGCCGTGTTCTCCCCATACCACCTCGGCGATGCATTCGCGCACCTTGCGCGCCGTCTCCTCGGAGCAGATACGGTCGCGGATATAGTTGATGGGAATTATGGAGTCATTACCGGCCTCGTCAACCAGCCCTTTCATCAGATGGGGGCGGACGTAGCGGCCTCCGTTGGCGATCGCGTTGTAGACAGAGAGCGTGAAGAGAGGCGGCAGTTCGGTGTTGTAGCCGTAGGCCTGGCGGGCGAGGTCGAGGTGGCGCGCCGTCATGGTGATGTTGTTGCCGCGGCTGTCTTTGGGAAGAAGCTTGCGGATGCGCGGAATGCACTCGCCGGCGATGCCCGAGCGTATCGGCTCAAAGAATCCCATTTCGGCGAGTCGGTCGTGAAATTTCGCCGGGTCCTTTTCATAGCCGCGGAAAATCACACGCGCTATTCCTGTATTCGAGCTCTGCTCGATCACCTGCTTCATCGTCTTCATACCTCCGCCGTGGGGATCGCTCGTCCGTTGAAACGGAGCGCACGAAACCATGTCGTTGACAGAACGCACCAGGCCGTCCTCAAAGGCTATCATCAGCGATATCGGCTTCATCACGGAGCCGGGCTCGAAGGGAAGTACGGCGCGGTTGAGGGCCTCGCCGTAGGTGCCGTCATCGAGCAGCTCGATGTTGGAGATAGCCTTTATCTCGCCGGTCTTTACTTCCATGAGGATTGCGGTGCCCCATTCGGCGCCTGCCTCCAGACAGACTTTATGAAGTTCCTCCTCGAGCATGTCCTGGAGGTCGATGTCGATTGTGGTCCGTATGTCGTAGCCGCGCTGGGCCGGCGTCGACACCCAGTTGGTGATACCGTTAGTCAGCGCTACCTTCTTGGCGAGTCCCGGCTTGCCGTACAGCAGACTGTCGAGGTCTTTCTCAAGACCGGAATAGCCATGGATCTGACCGGTCTCGCGGTTCTCGTTCACGCGGCCGATGCTGCGGAAGGCCATCTTCCCGTATGGATACATGCGGATGTTGCGCTCCTCGCGATAGACGGGATTGCGGAAGCCTTTCCCCTTGAAATCGCGCAGGAACGGAAAACTCTTTATCTTCTCGAAATCGGCAAGCGTCTTCTTCTGGGCCAGACGCAGGGCGCGGTTACGGCGGTTCGGCTCTTTCTCGAACTCGCGGCGCAGACGCGCGTGCCAGGAATATTTGGCGAATGTGTCGGGATTGGCCTTGAGGTTCTTGATCCTCGGATAATAGACGTCGAGCGAATCGGCCAGGCTGTCGAGCTTGGCGTAGGGGATGCCGCGCAGCTTGGTTATCTTGTTGTGACGCAGATCTATCTTTATGTCGTAAACTTTCAGGTTGCAGGCCAGGATGTTGCCGTTGTCCGAAAGGATGTTGCCGCGCTCGGGGCGTATCGTGTCGACACGCGACAGCTCGGCGCGTGCGCGTGCGTTCCAGCGGCCGGCCTCAAGCACGGTGGTGCGGAAAAGCATCACCATCACGCCGATTCCGAACGCGATAAAGAAAATAGTGATTAGTCCGTAACGGAAAAGTATATGTTTCTTATTGTTCTGTTTTGTCATTTTTCAAGATAGATTTCGTATGGCGGCTGTTCCTGAAATTCCAGGTTCAACCCCTTCTCCGCCACCATTTTTTTCATCTCCGTCTCGCGTATAAGCGACATGTATTGCGCTTTTTCGTTCAGCTTCTCGCTCTCGGCGCGCTGCAGCTCCACCGTGAGCGTCTTTATCTCGGCCATCTTCGTCTTCGTCTTGTAGCGCAACCCTATCAGGGCAAGCACTATGACGAGCAAAAGCAGAAGAAGCCACGCGTTGGCCTTGAAGAATTCGATCGAGAGGGTTCTTCCGTAGCGTAGCTCCGTGATCCAGCCTCTCTTCTCGGAGGAATTCCCGGCTTTCTTATTTCCCATTTTCTTCGTTGCCATGACCGTCGGTTATTTTGCAGGTTCCAAAAGCTCGGCTACCCTGAGCTTGGCGCTTCTCGATCTCGGATTGCGTTCCGTTTCCTCCTCGTCGGGAACGATCGGCGAACGGGTAACCGCCTTCCAGCAGGTATCTACGCGCCCGAAAAAGTCTTTGTTCTCGATTCCTTCCACGTTGCCGGTCTTCATGAAATTCTTCACCATGCGGTCTTCGACCGAGTGATAAGTGATCACCGCGAGCCGGCCGCCCGGTCTGAGCACCTTTTTCGTCGATTCGAGGAACCGCTGCAATGCCTCCATCTCGCCATTCACCTCGATGCGGAACGCCTGGAAGACCTGGGCGAGTTCCTTCTTTTCGGCTTTGGGATTGATGGCGGGACGCACGGCCTCTACAAGCTGGAATGTTGTCAGCACGGGGCTCTGCGCGTTTGCCTTCACTATCGCCTCTGCCACGGCGCGGGGCCGCTTGAGATCGGCGTAACGGCGGAACATCTCCTCAAGCTGCTGCGCCGAATATGTGGCCACGATGTCGGCGGCCGTGGTCTCCGAGTTCCGGTTCATCCGCATGTCGAGGGGGGCGTCTGCGCGAAACGAGAAGCCGCGCTCCGGATCATCGAAATGATGGAACGACACGCCGAGATCGGCGAGAATGCCGTCGAGCGCCTCCACCCGGTGAAAGCGCATGAAATTGGCAATATACCTGAAATTGGAATGTACAAATGTAAATTTGGAATCTTCCGGAGCGTTTTTGAGCGCCTCGATGTCGCGGTCGAAACCGTAAAGATGGCCCGATTCGCCCAGACGTGCGAGAATAGCGCGGGAATGTCCCCCGCCGCCGAACGTAACATCGGCATAAACGCCCTCCGGTTTGATGTTTAAGCCCTCGATGCTCTCCTCCAACAGTGCTGGTATATGGTAAGTCTCCGCTGTCATTTCATGTTGCTCGTTACTGGAGTTTCCCTCCAAAGTGATTCCGCTTGTAAAGTTAGTTATTTTTTGTAAACAATTTACAACTTTGAATTCGTTTCTTTCCCTATTTTATAAAAAAAGTTATCTACACCGTTTCAAATTTCTCCATTGCCTGTTTCCTTAGCCAAAGATAATAGACCGGCGAACACACAAATTTAGACAGGAGCACACAAAATTAGACAGGAGCACAGGAGTACATTTATTTGCTCGTATAGGCGTCTTCGACTTGTTTTAGCACAGGAGTGCCGCGAAATGTTAGCGACGCAGTAGGGACGCACGGCTCGTGCGTCCGCCCTACAACCGCGCCAACCCTCACCGGGATGCTGCCAATTACTAATTACACATTCCTAATTGCTAATTGAAGAAGGCCGAAGGCGAGAACAAAATTATAAAAAATCGCCATGAATTTGTAAAATCGAATTTTTATGCCTAAATTTGCACTCCGGAATCCGATTGGATTTCTGGAGAGATGGCAGAGTGGTCGATTGCGACGGTCTTGAAAACCGCTGAGGGTCACACCTCCGGGGGTTCGAATCCCTCTCTCTCCGCAAATTAGCTTGATAATCGAGCGTTTATAAAATCTACACCCAATATTACACCCAGAAATGGCAGTAATATTGGGTGTTTTGTTATCATCAAATGATTTGTGATTGATAGGAGGATTGACAAGTATATCATTTAACAACCATTAACGTCATCTTGATTATCTGCCTTACTCTTGTATGGTCCATTAAGATGTTATTTCTACATAATTCCCTTCCGGGTCAGTGATGACACATTCATAATAGCCGTCGCCTGTAGTGCGTGGTTGGCTCAGGATAGTGAAACCACCCTCTTTGAATCTTTTCGCCATGTCGTCAACAGTCTCTTTGCTGCCCACAGAGATGGCGAGATGTGCCAATCCTTTCAAATCGCCCCGGCTTGCAGGTGCGCCTTTACCGGGAATGTTCATTAATTCGATTCGCGCTCCTCCATCTTTAAAAGACAGGAAATAGGAGCAGAAATTCTTTTTGGGATTGACATATTTGTCATTGCAACTCATGCGGAAGTACTGCATGTAGAACTTACGGAGTAATTCTATATCCTCAGCCCAGACGGCTATATGGTCTATTTTCATCATATTGTATAGTGAGTTTATTTATCGTTTGCTGCATTGTCCTTCAGCCACTCGCTTCTTACTTTGTCGGGAAGGTGTGTTACCTTGAAACCGGAGAATGTTGCCTTGAACCCGTTGCCGTCCGGGCAAGCGGCGAACATTCCGATTTTCACGGGGTGATTAGCTTCGATCCATGCATTACGCATCATTTGATATTCTTTGTCGTCAAAAGAATAGAATATCTCTATTGCATCAAGTCGGCGTACAGCCTTTATCCATATATACTCTACCGGACGGTCGAGGGCTATGACGCTCCAGTCTGAGGTCTTGTGGGTGACTACGGTGCTGAGATTGTATTTGCCATCGACGAACTCGATGCCTGTCTTGATGTAATTCTCGTGGTCGAGACGGATCATCATTCCGGCCTGGTCGAATCTTACCTTGTAATCGCCGGAGATCTTCACCTTGGCCTCGAACTCGCCACCATATTCAGCGTAATAGAAGGGAGCGTCATCGACAGTGAACCCGTAATGCGATATGCGCCAGTAGTCGCTGTTGGGTGTGACATCCATTTTCAGCGTACCGCCATTTATCTGCCAGTTGTCAGGCTCATTGAACCAGTTCATCTTTTCAAGGGTCTGGGCGTATGCAGATAGCCCGGAGAGAATTGTGAATACTACAAGAATAATTTTCTTTTCCATATCAGTGTTTAATTGTTTTTATAATTTTACAAGGGTTGCCGACGGCAAGAGAATAAGGTGGTATATCCTTTACCACCACGCTGCCGGCACCGATAACGCAGTTATCTCCGATAGAGACTCCCGGCAAAACCGAGACTCCCGCTCCAATCCATACATTGTCGCCAACAGCGATCGGGCGGGCATATTCAAGTCCTTTGTTGCGCTCCACGGCATCTATGGGATGTCCGGCCGTATAGAATCCACAGTTAGGAGCGATGAACACATTGTCGCCGAATGTCACGGGTGCCTCGTCGAGGATGACAAGATTGAAATTGGCATAGAAATTATTTCCTACTCTGATATTGTACCCATAATCGCAGTAGAAAGGCTGCTCGACCAGTAATCCTTCTCCTGTTTCACCAAGTATTTTGCGCAACAGCACATCGCGGTTTTTCGTATCGCGGGGACGCAGTTCGTTATAATCTCGGCATAATTCTTTGCATTCCAATCGCTCTGCGATAAGATCCGGGTCGTTGTTGGCATCATATATCATGCCGGCAAGCATTTTATCCTTTTCTGTCATACTTGTATATAACCACTTGTTTGATTAACTTTGCAAAGTTAACAGGTTACAAAGTAATAGACAATGGTCAGAAATAACCATTTTACAGAGAACAGGAAAACACTCGACAAATTGCTCCGTTCTGAAAGCAAGACAGACGGAGGCATTCCTTTGTCGGATATTTTAGCTAACATGCGTTTTTGGGCGCAAGTCGAGAATGTCCTGATTGTTGTCAGCGATATGGCTGAAGGTAAAAGCCATATCATTGCAGGCGGATTTGCCCGCCATCTTGACATTGGCGACTATCAGCAGGAAAACTCAATCTGGGAAAGCAAGATACTTTCTCTAATGTCGCCACAAGAACAGGAGGAAAAATATATAGCGGAGTTGCGTTTCTTTCACTATCTGAGGCATCTTCCAAGAAGCAGGAAGACGGATTATTATCTTATTTCAAAACTTCGGTTCCGCTTCAAAGAGGGTGATATTCACGATGTATTGCATCGGATGTACTATATTTTTGACGATAGCAGTGAAGACCTGAGATACGCAATCTGCATATACGGTCCGCTGCCTTTTGATTTCAATGGGAAAAGTTATGCTGTAAATTCAGTCACCGGAATAAAAGAAGAACTTACTGCCTCAGGAAACGATTCAATCCTCAGCCGGAGGGAGTGTCAGATTCTTGCGATGATAGATACTGGCATGAAAAGTGCGGAAATAGCCAGACAATTAAACATCAGCATCCACACAGTCAGCCGCCACAGGCAGGAAATAATCTGCAAGCTTCAGGTAAAGAACACCCATGAGGCCTGTCGCTTAGCCAAGTCAATGGGTCTGCTTTAACCGTGATAACTAAATCTAATGTACTTTAGCTTTTTAATTCAAAAAAATAGTTATCTCCTGCCTTTGGGTTTCTGTCTTCGGAATTTGTCCTTGTCGTTACCCTCCAGACCGCAGCCGGAGGAATCCCCACACAGCATGTCGGCACCGGCGCAGGTGGTTCATCATCCGATTTGCCATGGAACGATGATGAGAAGGACAAATTCCGAAGACCGAAATCCAAACGGTGCAGATAAATCCAATTAGTGTCAATCTCCTTTCAATTTGGAATCAGAGGAAGTCGCTCTTTTATGATAGCTTAGATGAGATAAAATATTGTGAAACGTCCTCGAATGAATCAGTGTAATACATCAATATTTTCTGCCCTTCCATTTTTAGATGAATACTCCATTTCCCGGATGATAATTTCGGTACATTGTTCTTCTTGCAGAAGCTATCAATAATGTCTATCGGCAAAACCAAAATGCCTCGAATGTCAAGAGCAATTATCCAAAAAGTTATCTTCGGTTCATCTTCGGGAGGAAAAACACTTGTCCACCAGACTTTTTCATCATTATACTCCTTCGACGCACTAAATGCAACTACACCCATAGTAGAATTAGCTCTAAGCTTATGCCTATGCGATGCACGTTCTACAGGCTGAAACTCCTTTGGCAACATTGCTATTGCCTGATTAAATGTAAGCTTGGGGGCTTTTAGTTTTGGAATTGTCATTTGTTATTCCAGTATCGTATAGATAGATAATCAATAAGTTCAGGATATGAGGATGTGACTGGGGTAAGCAGCGTTTCAGGACTTACTATAACATACTTACTTTGGTCAGCAAGCATGCATCTCCATGATTTTTCCATTGTATCACCTGACACCTTATATTTTTTCTGGAGAAGTTCGTCATTCTCTGAGGGAATGACATGGATATGGAGATAGTTGTCTGCCGCAAGTCTTTCGGTTTCTTTATGTGCTATCATCTTCTCTGCCCATAGGGTCTGTCGCATGAGTTGGTAAAAAGGCTCGTAATAGTAGAGACTGCCGTCATAAACATCTAATGATTTCAGTTGGACGGAAGAATTAATCAAGTCATTGTATCTCGACATACGTTCCTTTCCCTTACCGTTACTGCCTTTCTCCTCGCCGTCGTGGTCTTCGTTGGATTTATCCTGATTATTATAGTGTTCGGTATATTTCCATTCGATAGGGATAAGCCATCTTTCTCCGGACTTATGTCTGGCGTATATGAAAGCATCTATCGAGGTACAGTTGCTTCCGCGAGTATTGCTGCCTTCATTGAGATGGTCGCTATCACTCACGACCTCAAATGCAATGTATGCAGGTTCTGCGTCTGAAGTTATGGGCAATACCTCCGTAAACTCGTTCCTGATATTATTGAGCATAGCGAGAATGGCGTCGACGTCGTTCCTGACTGCGAAGAGATGATTCACACATGCAATTTGAGAGGATAGCACATGACCTGACGGTTTCGAGCCACCCCACCAGCCGATGTTGTTGTCTCTGAAATACTTTATAGCATCTTCTCTTATAGGAGCATACAGATTGTGGCTTCCGTCCCTTAAAACAAATGGGCGTTCCTTGCCCATAAATCGACCACCACCGGAAGCTCCATCAAATAAGTTACCGGTTTCTATGAGTGATTGCTGACGCTCACACTCTTTATCTTTGTATTGTTTCATTTTAAACAAGCTCAAAGTTTTAGCCGACTGTTATTATCGGTTGTCCAAAGAATGAGGACAACATAGCGAGGGTGGAAAGGGTAAAATTATGCTGACCACTCAGCCATTTGGTGATTTCACACGGGCGCTTGCCAAGCGAACGGGCAAATTCGGCTTTTGACAGTCCTTTTTGTGTCATAAGGTCATAAATTCTATTGGACACAGCCATTTCCATGTCCACCTCTCTGCGGATATTATCCGGTATAGATGACACTATACTATTGTATTCATCAAAGGCTGTCTTCATATATCAAATGTTTTGTCGGTTTCGATTTCATTCTCGGAAATGCTGATGGTTCCGTCCTTCACTCCTTCTTTGATAAGCTTGTCAAAGTTTTGCAAGGTGACCACAAATCCCCGCAGTTCATCATCTTCATCATAGGTGCGCGTTTTCTTGACTCCTCCATTACCAAGAATAAGGATGCTGTCTGAGAGTCGCAGACAATACAGACGCAACTTTGATTTAACAACCGGGAGCGCACATACACGATCTCTCATCTTTCCTTCCGGTCGGAAGAATCGCTCCAAAGCTCCAAGATCAGCGATGCTTTCAACAAACTTGGATATGCGAGCCAAATCTTCATTATACGTAGCGTCATCCTTGAAACGATTATAGAAACGAAGATACTCGCCCTTGTCTTCAGTGAGGAACTGAATGGTGTAAAGGGTGCAGTTATGGTCTTTGTTTAGCTGTATAAGTTCTGCCTCGCTCATATTTGTATTGTCTCTTTATCTTAACAACGGCAAAGTTAAGAAAAATGTTTTATTTATAAGTAAACATAGGTAGCTTTTTTGAGTTAAAATCTCATGATTATCTCCAGGACTTCATTGAGCTTGTCGACGGAATTTATGAAAGACAATATTGCAGCCGTAGTAACCAGACTTATGTCAAATGCAACTTTCAGATGACCGAAATCTCGTCTCCATCTGCGTGAAGAGTATTTCACTACACCTTCCGGACTCAACATGGCTACATTTGGTTTCAGTTCAAGAACTATGCCGAGTGCTTGTGTGAAGCAACCTGCACATACAAGAATGTTTCTAAAACATTTGAAATGGGTGCCTATCAAAGAGAATGATTACGTTTTATTATTGATTCGCGGCGCCCGGCTTAAGCTGAACAGGCCGGCTATTACGGCCATTGTGAGCGCTATATACAGGCATGCGTCAATCGACTGCAGTAGATTGGGTATGACCGCGAAAATCATTGTTACGACTGTGGCGCCCAATGTCTGCCCTGTAAGACGCGCCGTACTTTGCATACCTCCTGCGCCGCCTGTGCGCTTGATTGGAGTTGCCATGACCATGACTATATTGTTAGGTGTCTGAAACAATCCGAAACCAATGCCACAGACGGCCATTCGCCATACTATATTCCACACCGAGGTTCCTGTCGATGGCAACAATAAAATAAGCACTATTCCTATAGCGTAAACCGACATCCCTGCTGCCGCCGTCACACCAGGATTGTGCCGCTCGACAAATCTTGCGGCAAGTGGAGATATTATCATAGTGGCAAGCGGCCACGGAGTCATAAGGAAACCGGTGGTTATCTCCGAGAATCCCCGACCGCTCAGGAACAGAAACGGGAGCGTGATCATTGCCACGTTTTGTGCTACAAATGAGCACATTGAAGTGATAATACTTAAAGAGTAAAGTCTTATTCCGAATAAATCAACCGGAAGCATAGGGTTTGGACGCTTCTTCTGCCGGCGGATATATAATACACCGATTGCCGCTCCGGTCAGAAGCAGACAAATATTAACGGCTATGTTTCCCTGTCTTGCAAAACTGCCGAGAGAATAGAATATCAGACCGAACACTATCATATTCTCGATACCGCTTACCCAGTCATACCTCGATTTATCCTTCTTCGGAAGATTATCCGGAAGTAGTTTCTTCCCCAACGTGAAAGCGATTATCCCAAACGGTACATTTATAAGAAACAGCCAATGCCAAGAAGCCACGGATAGGATTGCGCCGGCGATTGTAGGACCGGCGGCTGTAGCTATTGCAATTACCATGGCATTCAAGGCCAGTCCTCGCCCCAGAACTTCTTTAGGATATATCAGGCGTGTAAGAGCTATATTCACCCCCATCACACATGCGGCTCCAACGCCTTGGATAATGCGTGAGATAATAATCATGGCAAAACCTTGGGACGCAGCACAAAGAATTGAGGCGCATGTGAATATTGTCACTCCTGTCAAAAAGGTCTTTCTGTAACTATAAAGGTCTCCTGCGGATGAAAGTGGAAGGAGAAGCATGGTTATTACAAGCTGATAGGCTGTGACAACCCACACTGTATATGAATCGGAAACACCAAATTCAACCGCCAGAACAGGTAAAGCGACATTAACAACCGTACCATCAAGCACTGTCATAATAAGTACCATCAGAATTGCGGTGATCGCCGCATATTTACGTATTGAAAAAACGATGTTGCTCATATCAGAGATCTTTTATGTCGTTATATTTTAATGGCATTCCACAAATTTAGGATGCCCGTCTTCTCCCTCAAGCTCGCATGAAAGACGCCCCCATATAAACACAAAACCATCCGAAGATGGTTTGTTTTCGTCATAACTAATACCTGAACCGCTATGCCCTCCGAGAGATCGCAAGGAACGAGCCAATTATTCCGTGCCGAGGATAACGTCGTAAATTCCCCAACAGATAAAGACAGATACAAAAATTACTATGAAGAAGCGCAAAGGCTTCGACTTTATAATTTGATACCAGTCACAAATCCATTGCAAAAATGCTGATACTATCGCGATTGTGAGATAGACATACCAATGAGCGATCATGATGATTCGTATATTTAGTTTTACTTAGAGTGTGTTTGAATTTAAACCGATTTTAACTATTAGAGAATGTAATGGAAAAAATTGAAATCACTACAGATGATCTTTTTGGTGATTTAAGCCAAGTTTCGGCAGTCGAAAACGAGAGGTTTCTCCTTTCTCAACTTGCTTAAATCCCTCAAAAATCTCTATCTGTATTAATTTCATTTAAATCCAAACACACTCTTAGACGCGAAATTAAACAAATAATTACATCTGAGCAAGAAAAAGTTTTACTATAAGCTTGGTCTTGTATCGTTTTGCCATTAACGGCAGTTTTGAAAAAAAGACGCCAAAGTTTATTAACTTTAAAGTTAATTTATTTGTTTCAATGAAAAAGAGTAATTATATTTGCGCAGTTAATCTTTAAGTTAAGTATGCCACAAAAATATTCCATAGAACTGATTGAGGAACATGATGCTGTGAACTTTTACAGCATTCATCTTGACGAGGAAGAACTCTCTGAACTTGAAAGGTTCTTTGAAAAGTATCCTGAAGGCTGCGAATATGATGAGGACATTGACACCATAATCGCATGGCTTGACAGAATTGGGGAAATAGGAGCTTTAGAAAGATATTTTCGCTATGAAGGAAAGTTTGGCGATGGGGTAAGTGCGATACCTATTGAGACTGGTAGTCTGCGTCTTTATTGCATCCGGCTTTCAGACAAAATCCTCATCTTCGGCAACGGAGGTGTCAAAGACTGTGCCACATGGCAGGAAAGTGAAACTTTATCGGATTATGTAGAAATGCTCGTCGATACGAGCAGGTTTATTTCATCCAGACTGTCTAACGGCACTCTATATATTATTGATAAGGAAATTATAGGAAATCTAAATTTTACCCGCGATGAAAAAAAGTAGCATCATAGAGGCGCGCCGTGCTAAAGTTTCGCCCGAAGTCCGTCGGCGTGTTGATCTGTCTTTCTTAATAGTGGACAGAATACATAGTATTTTGGAAGAAAAGGGTCTTAGACAAAAGGACCTTGCCAATATGCTCGGCAAGAAAGAATCAGAAATCAGTAAATGGATGAGAGGAACTCATAACTTTACGATCGAGACAATTTCTTCAATCGAGAATGTCTTGGGTATTCCTATTCTCCAAGTCGCTGAGGCCTAAGAAACTGTTTAAATTTCTTTCGAAAATTTTATTAAAGTATTTCTTTCAAGGCTTTTAAGAATCTTTTTGGCTGTTTCCGCCAAGTTTCGGCAGTCGAAACCGAAAGGTTTCTCCTTTCTCAACTTGCGAAATCAGCTCAAAAATCTTCTCAAAATCCTTTGAAAATAAATTTAAACAGTCGTTTCTAAAATTATCGATAATTCAGAAGTTTAATGAGTAATTTGTCTGCTATCCAGGCATGAATTTAGTTTGGGGAGTAATATTTGAACCCCGAACTCTATAAAGGATTACAGCAGAAGGGGCCGCCAGTTGTGAAAAAACAAAAAGCTTCTTGCCATCAGATGCAGTTGTCGCAAATTTTGCGACAGTTCACAGAACCCGACATATTCTTCAGTAAGTCAAATCAAGAAAAAAAGCACGGAATTACGATTGATATTGCCGATATGTGAAAGAAATAATGTATCTTTGCAAATAGAAACCGTGGTTGTGGAAACTACGGTTGTTATTTTAGACAAGATATGAAATTTTTTGACCGAAAAGAGGAAATAGCCACTCTACGTAAGATTAGGAATAATGCAGAAAATAATGCCCAGTTCACCGTCCTTACAGGAC
>CAJTYD010000003.1 GCA_910583775.1 uncultured Muribaculaceae bacterium
GCTATCGTAAATTCTGGAACTATAAAGAAAATAGCAAACTAATATATGAAACTGACAGATAAGCGATTTTGGATAGTGTGGGCGATTGCTGAACTATTACTGTTAGCCTCGTGCCTAGATTCTGCTTTAAGGAGCCAATCACTTGGCATGATGTGCGTTTTCGCAGTGACTCAACCGTTAATGATAACTTTAGCATTATTAAAGTTCAGTCACCGGAATGGTGCATTAGTAAATCTTATAATAGTCAGTTTGTATTTAATTTATTCATTATATCTAAGGTTATCGGATGAAGATTCCGATGGTTGGGCTTGGTTTGTTTTTACGGTTGTAGTGCCTATAGTGCAATGCGTAATAGTGTTACTATACTGGGGCCTTGCTAAACTTGCCGAAGTTGCAAGACATAAAGAGGAATTATCAAAATAATTTTTGCCTATTGTTACAAGTTGATTCACTACCGCCCATAGACAGAAAAATCCCGATGCTCACGCAGCAGGATTCCGGATAGTAAAGAAATTGTCCTATTACAATGGCAGTAAAGAAAAAGCTATAAGTAAGTATTGAAATTTAAACGATATTAAATGAAGAAATTTCTTTTATACTTACTACGGTTTCTTTTTGGTTGCTTCCGGCTTGTCGTTCAGTCGCATATGTCTATATGCTCCTTCTCTCCGCACCGGAATCAACTCAAAAATAAACTCGTATTAAGTATAAATTAAATTCCAACACTTACTTATTGTCGAATAGTCAGGTTCAAGCAGATTCCTGAGAGTGTCAAGGGATATATATAATATTTAAGTTTCGTATGTAATTCTAATAATCTTTAATCTCACGCAAAGGCGCAAAGATGGCTAAATTTTAGATTGTCAGGATATATGCTGCAATTATAAGCACGCTAAGTCGGCGCCTACGGCTTTTTAAGCCCGCAAAGTCTGCCGCGACATGACGAAGCCGGCTTTGCGTGCTTCAGATCTGCTTGAGCAGGTCATCTTGGCGAACTTTATTTTTAGTCGCATGTGACGCAAAAAAATCTTTGTCTTCTCTGCGCCTTTGCGTGAGATTTAAAATATTGAGAATCAATTTATAATATTATCAGAATTAACTTGCGAAACCTGAGTATAATAGAAATATTTTGGATGAAAATGTGCGATTGTGACATTTGTCACAGCTTTTGTCATTTAAATTCTATATATTTGCTATTAAATAAGCCGATAATGAATATGAGAATATTTAAACCTGTCTTTATATTACTTCTTTTATGTGCCTCTCTTGAATTATGTGCTAAGAAGAAAGCACAGGATTATCCACGGGCAGAAATAAAGGCAAGCTATAATTACCATTATAAGTTTATGCGTAACGGCGATGGTGTCGTTGTAGAAAAAGATGTTCCCTTCATTCTGCTTGCAAACCACAATCAGAGCAAATTCTATTGTCCGAGTACGGAGTATAAGGATTCCTTGCTTTCCACGCCTTCGGGGAGAGCAAAAGAAAGGGAGATGTTTAATGCAGCAGCCGCGGCCTATGTGCAGAATCGGGATCGCAGCGCTATGGACGGAGTGGTATATCACACCCGTTTATATGTGACAAAGGATTTTGCCAAATCTATTTCCACTACCTACGATCAAGCAGGAATGGGTGAATGCGGATATTATGATGAACCCTTCTCCGAAATAGAATGGGTGATAGAGGGCGACAGCACTAAAACGATTCTGGACTATCAGTGTGTGATGGCCTCCACCGATTATCACGGTCGGAAGTGGACTGTGTGGTTCACACCTGAAATTCCGATGCAGGATGGTCCGTGGAAATTCTGCGGATTACCGGGACTTGTTATGGAAGCAAGTGAGCCATCAGGACAACATAGTTTTTCTATCTCAGGTATTGAAATCAGCTCCCAACCTATTTATCCGGTGTTCAAGACTGATTATGAAAAGATGAACAGACATGAAATGCTTCGGGTGCAGAGACATTATAGGGAAAACAGCAATGCGATGTTCAAGGCAGCTACCGGAATTGAACTTAGCGGAAATGTCGATACTCCCGTTACAGAAGAGAGCCGAAAGTATGACTTCCTTGAAACAGATTACAGAAAAGAATGATGATGCAAGATAATACAACGGTAACTAACGGGGTCTCCGGACTTCGGTATGGAATGTTCATTCCTCTGGCATTGATAATAGCGTCGGTAATTTCCTGTTGCTTCTCCTATTCAGACGCCAGACAAAACATAACGAATGACCTAAATGATGCGATTTTAGCGTTGGCCAATGAAAATAGCGAACTGTGGACGCGCCCCGACACCGTTGCGGCCATACGCCAGATGTATGAAACCACGCATAAACCCCTGATATATCAGGCATCCGACGTCAATTTCAAGAACACATCTCTGAAGGAAGAGGCTTACTTCACACTCGCATTGGTCGACAAAAAGAATACTGCGCCTAAAATCCGGGGAAACAAAATAGCTTCGGATTCCATCATGCTCGTCCCGGAACGGACAACCGATGGACTTGCAATTCAGGTCCAGGGATTTGCCGATTGTTCGATGGCATCCATATTCATTGCTTCAGACCAGACTTTACCCGGAATTCTATTCTCGCTTTCTATCCTTTCAATGGCGAGTATGTTTATTTGGAAAAGAAGGAAACAGAATCTCCCTGTCTCCACGCTTATTTCCCCTCCTGTGTCACCCTCGCTCGATGGCATACGACTTACTCCCATGCAACGACAGTTCGCTCAGATGCTTCTTGACGCTCCGGATATGAAAGTGGATAAAAGAATATTGTGCGAGACTCTCTGGGGCAATAAAAGTAATGCGGAAGAATCACTTTATACTCTTGTCAGACGAACAAAAAATGCTCTTGCCGAGGCAAATATGGAAATTATATGCAACCGGGGAGACTCATACGAACTCCGTGTAAATTATTGATCTTTAATACTGTCAGAATTTGTCAGATAAAAGTCAGACAATTTTTTAAGCTCGGACGTATCATTTTTGCTTGCTTTGCGGAAAAATTCGCAAAGCATGAAAACAAAAGTTCTAATCTCAACTCTGGCAGCTTTTCTTATAATCGGAAGAGGCAACGCACAGAAACAGGAAAACAGAGACAGCCTCACTCGCGAACTTCAGGAGGTGATCGTTACAGCTAAACAGCCGGCTACTAAATTAGTCAGGTCTACCCTCGTTTCAACTATAGCAGGAACAAATCTTGCAGACCTTGGTACTGCTCTCGATGTTCTCGCGCAGTTACCGATGATTAAAGTTGAGGACAACGCCGTCAGTGTCATAGGTAAGAACAATATCGAAATCTATATTGACGGGCGCCCCATGCGCGATGACCAGGAGTTGCGACAACTGCTTTCTTCCAATTTGAAGAAAGTGGAATTACTCATGGCTCCCGGAGCCGCTTATGCAAGTACAACCGGAGCAGTGCTTAAAATCACGACACGGCGTAATTTCGTGAAAGGGCTGTCGCTTACCGACCGGTTTCTACTTGAAAGTCGCCGCAAATGGTCGGTATTGGACTACCTCGCCCTCAGCTATCGGACCGGTAATTGGGAAATCTTTGCCAACGGTACGATAAATCATTATAACTCACTCACAAAGGGTATGACAACCAATACGCTCGTTTACGATGGCAAGAACACGGTCATCGGCAGTTCTCAGCGCATTTCCTCCCCGACAACAACGGGCGTTATCAAGGCAGGATTCAACTATACAAAAGGTCCACAATCGTTTGGCGCATACTACCGTTACAATCCCGAACGCGGTAACTTAAAAAACACAGGTAGCGAATGGCTCAATGACAACCCTCCGATCAGCAGTAATATAGACAAGCATACCAATGCTCACAGTCACCTCGCTTCTCTATATTATGAAAATACCTTTGCCGAAAAATATCTTCTTCACTTCGACGGCGATTTCCGCCGGGTACATGAGAGCAATTCCGTATCGACGACCTATACAGATTCGTCTAATCCGGCAGTGAACTCAACAGATGAGCGGACTTCAACGCTTTGGGCCGGGAAGCTGTATCTTAACTTTCCTATCTGGAACGGAAATTTCACTGTAGGGACTCAGGAAAGCTATACGCATTCCTCTCTCGACTACCGTATGCTTAACAATGCCGTCAGTGAATATATTCCTTCATCACTGACGGATGCAAGGCAGACTTCCGCGGCTCTATTCGCATCCTGGTCGCGTCTGTTCGGTAATTTCTCCCTCTCGGCCGGGGCAAGATATGAGTATGTGGATTATGACTTTAAGGTTAACGGCAAACGCGATGAAGATGTAAGTCGCCGCGACAATCTGCTTACACCCGACGTGTCGCTCGGATATTCGTTTAATGAAGAAACGCAGATAAGTCTCAGTTATAAAATGGCGACTGTGAAACCGTCATATTCTCAGCTGACAGGATCGCTCAGCTACACAGGGTTGCATCAGATCGAGGGCGGCAATCCGAGGCTGCATGACGAAAGAATGCACGACATTCAACTGTTCAGCCTATGGAAAGGGTTTATGCTACAGGCTGATTACACACGGTCGTTCGATACATACGCCTTTGTAAAACAGCTCTATCCTGCCGAAAATCTCCAGTTGCTTATGCATCCGGTCAATATCGATGTTTCAGCCCTGAGTCTTTATATTGTATGGAGCAGGCCTGTATGTCGTTGGACCCCGAACGTCACGGTCGGCATGTATCGGCAATGGTTACAGCTTGACAATACCCGATACGACAAACCGCTATTCTCTTATTATTTCGACAACACTTTCTCCCTGCCGCACGGATGGACGATCACGGCCAATATCAGCGGCAGGTCGCAGGGTGATATGCATACCAACCGTTTTGAAGCATCATGTTTTACTATGGACGCATCGGTCGGGAAGACATTCCTGAACAAATCGCTGACCCTCAAACTGTCTGTCACCGATATATTCAATACGGCAAACAATGACTGGACTATGAACACTTACGGCGTCTTTGTTGACAAACACCAAAGCTACGACCGCAGGGGCCTGACCCTCAACATTATCTACAACTTCCAGCCACGCAAGAGCAAGTACAAAGGCTCCTCGGCAGCCGAAGACGAGATGAAACGCCTTTAATCTCAACTGCTTCATCTTTAATGGAACGTTAAGTATAAGCTATGATACATATCTCTAATATTCAGATATATAAATCTCTCATGTCCCTACTATAGAACTAAATCTGTTCTCTTACTTTTAAGGCAGGGATGACAATCCTTCGACTTACTTTGCGTGAGATTATATGCAGAATATTAGCAATATATGTCATATAATATATTTAACGCAATAATAATGTTTGCCAATTTGGAATTTTCTTTATAAATTTGCAACATCTATGAATGCTGAAACGTTATGAGAGTAATAACCGAGGAACCTTTAAAGAATTACATCTCCATATTTCCCGATACCAAGACAGCCTTGCAAAATTGGCTGAAGATAGTAAAGGAGGCACAATGGGAGTGTTTTGCAGATGTAAAGAAGAGTTTCAACAGTGTCGATAATGTCGGCAATCAGCATTATGTGTTTAACATTCGTGGGAATCACCATCGTCTTGTCGTAGTCATAAAATTTACAATCAAATGGGTGTATATTAGATTTGTAGGAACCCATGAAGAATATGACAAGATAGATTGTTCAACAATATAACAGAATCCAACTATGACAAAAATAGAAAATGAAGCACAATATAGATGGGCACTTTCAAGAATAGAGGAATTACTGCCTCATGTAAAGGACGACACGCCACTTACTGATCCATTCAGCATGGAACTTGAATTGCTTTCAGGTCTTGTCGCAGACTATTCCGATGAGCATTTTGCCATCGGAGAGCCATCATTGATAGATATGATAAAGTTACGTATGTTTGAGATGGGGTTGAACCAGGCGTCATTGGCAAAACTTATAGGAGTAAATCCTTCTCGAATTTGTGAATATCTTTCGGGTAAAAAACAGCCAACTCTCAATCAGGCAAGGGCAATCAGCAAAAAACTGAATATTGCTCCATCCATTGTTCTCGGTGTATGAAAGAAAGCATTCTTATGTCTCGCTAAAGTTTGGGCGACATACTGATTTTTGTCACGTCCACAGAGCTTAAGCCTTATAGATTCTCATGCCGCATTCCTTGCAGTCGAATCTGACGGAAAAACGGTTCTTTCCTGAGACAAGATATAGGGGTCTGCTGAAATCTTCGGGTCGTATGTTTCTATATTCAGACTTCCTGTTGCCATATCTCTGACAAAGCCCCAATTCGCGTTTTATGCAATAGCGTGTATGCATCACCTCAAGGTTTGCCGGTACGTCATCGATTACCTCAATGGCTTCCGATGTCACCTCCGCGCCATGATCCTCATAGAACCCTCGCGCCAGCGAATTCGCCACATTCTCCGTGCTGTCAACCCTATCCGTCAGGAAAGGATAGTCACGGTTCTCCCCTCTTCTATAGTCAAATCTGTAAGAGGCGAGATTATCCATATCGAGTGCCTCTATCAGTTTCCTTCGCAACTGCGATAACTGGGATGCCGGGATGAAATAACGACCGCCGAGTTTATCCGTGAAATTACGAAGCACAAACGGAGTATTACCTAATTTGGCGAAATATGACTTGAAATCCATTGGTTTCTTTGCCTCCTGAAGCTCCGCTTCAAGATCAATTCTGACCCGCACCCCCCTTTCGTCAGCGGCCGAGATTCCTTTCCCGTCTATCTCTATATCAACCCACATTTTACGTTCGGCCGTATTCTTATCGAGCATAGTCTGCCATTCGCGGTTGAATGTCCGGTGAATGACGGCGTTCTTAGGTAACTTAAAAGGAGTCGCGCCAATAATCCTGCCGTTAGCGACAGTGTTAACCCTCACCCCTTCATATTCGCCGGAGGCATTGAAGAAACTTATTCCATCCCCGTTATTAAGTTCACCGGCAGATGCAACCACCTCCCCCATAGATTTGGGAGTGTCAAGCGAAGCCATTCTAACATTCGATCTTCCCTCCAGGAAATACCGCGTAAACCCACGGTTAAAGCTCTTCGATGGATCCGGGATAAAACTGATATCTGACCTGCCGAAGGAGGAACGCCTGTATTTCTCGGGATCAGCAGCTATCACGGCGTCAATCTTCGACCTATACCAGGCGGTTATATTTTTTACATAACCCGTTTCTTTGAGCCTACCCTCGATCTTGAACGAAGAGACGCCGGCCTCAATCATACTCTCAATATTTTCAGTCGCGTTAAAATCTCTAAGCGAAAGAAGGTATTTATTTTTCAAAAGTGTCTTCCCGTCAGCCGTTACAAGATCGTATGCCATACGGCACATCTGGGCGCACTCTCCGCGGTTGGCGCTTCTTCCGTTTGAGAGATAGCTTGCGCGGCAACGACCGGAATAGCTTACACAAAGAGCTCCGTGAACAAAACACTCCACCGGAACTGAAACCGAGCTGCATATCTTCTCTATCTCGTTTATCGACAGCTCCCTGGCAAGAACTATCTGAGAGAAACCTGCCTGCTCAAGAAACTTGGCCTTTTCGACCGTACGGGTGTCGCATTGCGTGCTTGCATGAAGGGCTATGGGAGGTATATTCATCCGAAGAATCCCCATATCCTGCACAATCAGGGCATCGACACCTATCTCGTATAATTGGGCTATCATCGCCTCTACGTCCGCGAGCTCCCGCTCATAGACAATAGTATTGACCGTTACATAAACCCTGCATCTATAGATATGGGCGAAATCCACTACACTCCTGATATCCTCGATGCTGTTTGACGCATTTTTTCTCGCTCCGTGACTCGGAGCGCCAATATAAACGGCGTCGGCGCCATGCAGGATTGCCTGAATGGCGGTCTCTTTGTCGGCAGCCGGCGAAAGAAGCTCGATCTCTCTCATCTGCCTCCCTTATTTTTTAAACATTCTGTCGATGTTTCTTTTATCCTCGCGCTCCTTGATGGCCTGACGCTTGTCATACTGTTTCTTTCCGCGACCGAGGCCTATCTGCATCTTGGCATATCCGCGTTCGTTTATGAAAACACGCATCGGCACAATCGTAAAGCCGACATCATCGGATGATTTCTTAAGTTTCTCTATCTCCTTTTTGTTGAGAAGCAGCTTGCGGTCTCGCTTCACGACATGGTTGTTATATGAACCGTAGAAATATTCCGATATATTCATTCCCTTGACCCAGACCTCGCCGTTCTCGACGATGCAATATGAATCGGTGAGAGACGCTTTGCCGTCACGGATAGACTTGATCTCCGTGCCGGTGAGGACAATGCCTGCAATGTAGGTGTCGGTTATCTCATAATCGAAACGGGCTCTTCTGTTCTTTATATTTACCTGTTCAGCTTTCATATCGCGAATGAATGTTTTTAATTTAAAAGAGAGGGGTCAGATGTTCTGAGGCAGCAGCTCGGTAAGTATCCAGTTCCATAAAATCGGACATCCGAGAATCAGTCCGCTTAACACTGTGGCCACCCGGACCTTCAGATTCTCCTCAACTCTAAATATCTTAACGCCTTTTGAGGCTATATATATTGTCCAGAGAGGCAAAAAAGCCACCACCGGGCCAAGAATCGGGAAAATTCTGAACACTATGTAAAACAATGCGAGAGTCGAAATATTCAGCATAACGTATTCCTTCCCGTAATATGAATTGAGGCGTTCCTTCAGATCTTTGGGCAAAAATATGCCGCTCAGGAGAAGCACAGAGAAATAACCGAAGAAAAAAGTCATGAAAGTGATGATTCCCTTGATTACTCCCTCACTTACCGTGAAATGCGCCTCATAGAAAATCCCTGTAAATTCCGAAGCCGCAGCCAGAGCGATCAAAGGATAGAAACATCTTGAGGCCACAGCATCCTCCTTCAGGCGTGAACGTTTAAGCTCTTTCCACCCCTCGACAGGAGTGGTGAGAACTTTCAAAAGCAGCAATAGGACTGATCTGGAATTCTCGAAGGTCTCCCCTTTCCAGGCTTCGTTGTCCTCCGAAGCGAGTCTTTCCATACGCTCTTCCTCCTCCAGATTATAGAGTGTGTTATCCTTTACCGTCTCTGTTTCGTCTGAGGAATAGTAGAGGCTTTCCGTTTGTTCCACGGAATTCCCGCCATCTAAATCATATAGGTTATCTTTTGCGTTATCTGCCATTTGAATTATTCGAAATTGTTAAAGACAAGGTAATCGATCGCAGCGTCACATTGTAGCAATCGCTACAACAGTATTTCTAAATCAGTGTTTTATTAATTCGTTTCTTAAGATTGTTAAGGAGCGACGGCAGAGTCTGCCATCGCTCCTAAAGTATAGTAATAACGTGGATATAATGTCAAATATTATATACCGAAGTTACATTATTCAGCACGGTCCTCGTTGAGGAGACGGATCATCTCGATCGCGCTCTTCGGGATACGTGTGCCGGGGCCGAAGATAGCGGCTACGCCTGCCTTGTAGAGGAAGTCATAATCCTGTGCGGGAATAACGCCTCCGGCTGTAACCATGATATCCTCTCTTCCGAGCTTCTTGAGCTCCTCTATAACCTGAGGCACAAGGGTCTTGTGGCCTGCGGCCAGTGAAGATACACCGAGGATATGGACGTCATTCTCCACAGCCTGACGAGCGGCCTCAGCGGGAGTCTGGAACAGAGGACCCATATCGACGTCAAAACCGCAGTCTGCATAACCGGTGGCTACAACCTTAGCGCCACGGTCATGGCCGTCCTGACCCATCTTGGCAATCATGATACGGGGCTGACGACCCTCTCTCTTGGCAAAATCGGCAACTGCCTTGCGGGCTTCCTCAAACTCGGGATCACCCTTCTCTTCATTTGAATACACGCCTGAAATTGTTTTGATAACAGCCTTATAACGTCCTACAACAGCCTCGCAGGCATCGGAGATCTCGCCCAGTGAAGCGCGAAGTCCGGCAGCCTTGACTGCAAGGTCAAGGAGATTACCCTTTGAAGGATCCTTGACACACTCCGTGATCTTGGCGAGAGCCTCTTTGACAGCGGCCTCGTCGCGGTTCTTACGGAGGGTCTCGAGACGCTCGCACTGTTCTTTGCGAACCTCAGTGTTGTCCACCTCGAGAATATCGATGGGATCCTCATGATCAAGGCGATATTTGTTGATACCGACGATGGTCTGCTTGCCGGAATCGATATGAGCCTGCGTACGTGCGGCAGCCTCCTCGATTCTGAGCTTCGGAAGACCGGTCTCGATGGCCTTGGCCATACCGCCGAGCTTCTCGATCTCCTGGATGTGCTCCCATGCGCGGTGTGCGATCTCGTTTGTCAGCGACTCCACATAGTAGCTTCCGCCCCACGGATCGACCTGCTTGGTGACGTATGTCTCGTCCTGGATGTAGATCTGAGTGTTACGCGCGATACGGGCGGAGAAGTCGGTAGGAAGCGCGATGGCCTCGTCGAGTGCGTTTGTATGGAGCGACTGTGTGTGGCCGAGGACGGCACCCATAGCCTCTACGCAGGTACGGCCGACATTGTTGAAGGGATCCTGCTCGGTGAGCGACCATCCGGATGTCTGGCAGTGTGTGCGGAGAGCGAGTGATTTCGGGTTCTTCGGATTGAACTGCTTTACGATCTTGGCCCATAGCATACGTGCGGCACGCATCTTGGCGATCTCCATGAAATAGTTCATCGAAATGCCCCAGAAGAACGACAGACGCGGAGCGAAAGCGTCGATGTCCATGCCTGCGTTGACACCGGCACGAAGATATTCGAGACCGTCGGCCAGAGTGTATGCAAGCTCAATGTCGGCGGTTGCACCGGCCTCCTGCATGTGGTAACCCGAGATTGAAATCGAGTTGAACTTAGGCATGTTCTTTGAGGTATACTCAAAGATGTCGGCGATGATCTTCATCGAGAATGCCGGCGGGTAGATATATGTGTTACGCACCATGAACTCCTTCAGAATATCATTCTGAATCGTTCCTGCCATCTCCTCGAGCTTTGCACCCTGTTCGAGACCGGCGTTGATATAGAATGCGAGAACCGGAAGCACGGCGCCGTTCATTGTCATGGAAACTGACATCTTGTTCAATGGAATTCCATCGAAGAGCACCTTCATGTCCTCGAGCGAGCAGATGGAGACACCGGCTTTGCCGACATCGCCGACAACGCGCTCGTGGTCGGCGTCATATCCGCGGTGGGTAGGAAGGTCGAACGCTACCGACAGACCCTTCTGACCGGAGGCAAGGTTTCTGCGATAGAAAGCGTTTGACTCAGCGGCGGTGGAGAATCCGGCATACTGACGGATGGTCCAGGGACGCATAGGATACATGGCGCTGTAAGGGCCACGGAGGAACGGAGGAAGACCTGAAACATAGTCGAGGTGCTCCATGCCCTCAAGATCCTCTTTTGTATATACTGGCTTCACCGGAATAAGCTCCGCGGTGATCCACTCTTCTCCCGCAACAGGAGCATGACCTGAGGGAGCGAATTTCTTGTTTATATCGATTTCTTTAAAATTAGGTCTCATGGTCATTTAAGAAGTTTTGCGTTAAATCCAACAAGAGTGTCAAGAACATTCACGCGCACATGGATGAAGTTTTCGATTCCCTGTGCTTTGAGATCCTCCATGCATGCCGGAGCTCCGGCAACGACAAACATGGCGCGGCCGTTGAGTTCCTTGAATGCCTCGGGAGCGTACTGTGCATACTCGTCATCGCTCGAGCAGAGAACAACGACATCCGCCTTCTTCTCCATAGCGGCGTCGATACCCTCTTTGACGGTATTGAAACCGATGTTGTCGATGATCTCATATCCTGCGCAGCCGAAGAAGTTCGAAGAGAACTGTGCGCGGGCAAGACGCATGGCGAGATTTCCGATGGTGAGCATGAACACCTTGGGACGTACGGAAGATCTCTCGGTATCAAGACGAAGCTGCTCGAACTGGCTTGCAGCCCTGTCGAAGTTGAGATATTCGACGGCGCCGTCCTGAGGTTCTTCCGAACCGCAGCCGCAGTTGCAGCAGCATGTGTCCTTAACCTTGTCGAGAGCCTTCTCGTTGAAGTTAGGATACTGGTTGGTTCCAAGAAGATTCTCCTTGCGACGTGCAACGTCGAGATGACGCTTAACGCCCGACTCGTTTACCTTAGCCTGGATTTCGCCTTTCTTAAGCATAGCCTCGAAACCGCCGTTATCCTCAACCTCGTTGAAGATCTTCCATGCCTGGGCGGCGATGGAGGCAGTGAGAGTCTCGATATAGTATGAACCGCCGGCAGGGTCTACGACCTTGTCAAGGTGGGATTCGTCGCGAAGAAGAACCTGCTGGTTGCGGGCGATTCTCTCGCTGAACTCATCGGGACACTCATAGCACTGATCGAACGGAAGAGTCTCCAGAGAATCAACGCCTGCGAGAGCGGCGCTCATTGTCTCGGTCATCGAACGGAGAAGGTTTACGTGCGAATCATAAAGTGTCTGGTTGAATTTGCTTGTCACAGCATGAACATGCATCTTGCAGTCAGCCTCGTCGGCACCGTAAGCTTTGACGATTTCGGCCCAGAGCATTCTGCCGGCGCGGAACTTGGCAAGCTCCATGAAGTAATTCGAGGAGATGCCCATGTTGAACTTGATTCTCGAGGCCACCTCGGCAACCGTCATACCGGCTTCCGACATCACGGTCATCCATTCGGCGCCCCATGCGAGAGCATAGCCGAGTTCCTGAGTGATATATGCGCCTGCGTTATTGAAGAGGAAGCTGTCTACTGCGAAACACTTAAGACCCTTCACGGCCTTTACAGTCTCATACAGTGCCAATCCCTCTTTTACAGCGTCTTTCGGGAAAGCGAGACCGTGTTTGAGAAGACGACGGAAGGGGTTATAGTCTACAGAACCCTTGAAATCGTCGGCTGCGCCGGCTGCGTTCACGAGCTCGACAAGAACGGCCGCAACTGCGACTGCCTTACCGGGGCAGCATGTAACGTTGACCTCTACTTTCTTAAGATCGACTCCCTTGAGGATGACTTTGAGATCCTCGGGATCTTTTACCTTGATTCCGAGCGACTCTACGCCCTTGTCAAGGATATGAAGAGCATGCGAGTTCATTTCCTCTGCTGTCGCTCCTGATACCTGCTGGCGGATCAGCCAGTCGTTATTGTCCTTCGTACCTCTTACATAGGGGAATTCACCCGGAAGAGAGCCGATAAAAGGAAGGTCGGCTATATCTTCGCGTCTGTAGAAAGGCTGGACATTGAAGCCTTCATTGGTGCGCCATACCAACTTCTTGTCGTAATCGGCACCTTTAAGATCGGCTGTGATTTTCGCCTTCCACTCTTCAGTAGAAACCGGCGGAAATGCGTCGAATAAAGTTTCTTTGTTGTTTGCCATTGCTAATAGCTTAATATGTATAGATTGGTTTGTTTTGGTAATAGACTTTAGTTATTCAATATCCCTCATTCAGTTTTCTGACTGATGGATTCATTCGCTATGGATTCTTTCCGAATCATATAACTCACAATATTACTTTCATAATATTCACGTCAGATATCTAAGTAAGTATTCAAATTTAAACGACAGTATGTGTTTTTTATCTTTTATACTTACTTATGACGCAAAATTAAATATTATTTATATAATAGAAAATTTTATAAGGAAAAATTTCTTTAATAATGCGTTATTTTCGCGGCTTGATTTAAATAAAATGCTGCAAAACATTGCCTTTAAACATCTTGTCGCATTTTTGAATCTAATCGATCAACTCCTTATCATTACATCTCAACACGCGCGCAGGGAAATCCTCCACCATCTGCATGTTGTGGGTGGCCATGATTATGGAGTTGCCCTCTTCAGCGAGTCTATGAAGAAGACTCACTATCTGATAGCCGGTCTGGGGATCAAGATTACCCGTGGGCTCGTCGGCGAGTATAAGCTCGGGACGATTAAGCAATGCGCGGGCTATTACGATACGCTGTTGCTCGCCTCCGCTCAGTTCATGGGGCATCTTATAGCTTTTGTTTTCCATCCCCACTTCTTTGAGAACCTCCTCGATTCGGTCGTTGATCTCATTGCGGTCTTTCCATCCTGTGGCCTCAAGCACAAACCGGAGATTGGCCAGAGCCGATCGGTCCTGGAGAAGCTGAAAGTCCTGAAAGACTATTCCGATTTTCCTTCTCAAGTAAGGTATTTCCTTTCTCTTGATGTTCAGCATATCATAGCCGAGCACTTCGGCCCTCTCGCCTCCGGCAAGAGGGACATCGGCATACATCGTCTTGAGGAGCGAACTTTTTCCGCTGCCCACTTTCCCGACGAGATAGCAGAATTCACCCTTGGTGACGTTGAATGTAACATTCTTCATAACCAGTCGGTCGGCTCGATCTATCTCGACATTCTTATAATTAATAATAACATCCATATCATTATATGATTTACCGGAACAGCTGCCTGAACACCTCTTCCACTCTTCCGGCTTCTATAATCTTAATATTGAATTTATTGTCAACTCCTTTTAGATTACCCTTAGGGATAAAGACAGTCTCGAAACCAAGTTTAGCCGCCTCTCCCACCCTCTGGTCGATTCTTGTGACAGTCCGGATTTCCCCTGAGAGACCTATCTCGCCGATAAAGGCAACCCTGTCTGAAATGGAAATATCGAAATTCGAACTCATTATCGCAGCCACGACACCGAGATCGAGTGCCGGATCGGCAACCTTCAGGCCGCCGGCTATATTGAGGAACACATCCTTTTGAGAAAGGTTGAAACGAGCCCGCTTTTCAAGCACCGCAAGAAGCATATTAAGCCGACGCTGGTCGAATCCGGTGACCGACCGCTGTGGCGTACCGTATGCCGCCGACGATACCAGGGCCTGTACCTCCACAAGGAAGGGACGGGCTCCCTCCATCGTGACTCCTATGGCTATTCCGCTCATCTCCTCCTCCCTGTTGGGCGAAAGCAACATTTCCGAAGGATTCTTAACCTCCCGAAGGCCTTTCTGAACCATCTCGTAAATGCCAATCTCATTGGTAGATCCGAAACGGTTCTTTATCGCTCTGAGTATTCGATAGAGGTACTGACGGTCGCCTTCGAACTGAAGGACAGTATCTACGATGTGCTCCAACACCTTCGGCCCTGCAATGGCGCCGTCCTTATTGATATGGCCTACAAGAATGACGGGGACGTTGCTTTCCTTGGCATATCTCAGCAATGAGGCGGCACACTCCCTGACCTGCGAGACACTACCCGCCGCCGACTCTATTTCCGTCGAGGAGACGGTCTGTATCGAATCTACTACAATCAACTCAGGCTTTACCTCTTCTATGTTGTCGAATATGTTGTCAAGATTGGTCTCGCAAAGGATAAAAGTATCCGGAGAGACCTTCCCGAGACGGTCGGCGCGCATCTTCAGCTGAGACGCGCTCTCCTCGCCAGAGACATAAAGGATTCTACGGTTTCGGATGGAAAGGATATTCTGAAGAAGAAGGGTGGATTTCCCTATCCCGGGCTCTCCTCCTATAAGGACAAGACTCCCGAGAACCAATCCGCCGCCAAGAACTCTGTTGAGCTCTCCGGAAGGCATCTTTATCCTCGCCTCCTCCTTAAGCTCTATCTCGGAGAGCCTCATGGGCCGCGAACTTTTCACAAGCCCTCTTTTCGAACTCTTCCTGGAAACGGTCAGCTTCTCCTCCACAAACGTGTTCCATTCTCCGCAACCCGGACATTTGCCCAGCCATTTCGGAGATTCGTATCCGCAGTTGCTGCAGAAGAAAGCTGTCTTATTCTTTGTCGCCATTATTTCAGACGTGATTTTGCAGCCTTTTTAACTGTCTCGGTAACTGCACGGGATGAATAAGTGGCACCCGTGCAAGCGTCCACTTCTTTCTCAGACGCCTGTTTCAGAGTCAGCCCGTTCCATCTGTTGAAGAAATCGGCATCTACCAGACGACGGAAATATCCGGGCGATTCCCGGTTTGGCAAAGGCCTTATGCAGGTTATCTTCCCGTTAACGACTTTAATCTCCAACGGCACCGGACCGTTATAGCCTCTTATGTCGGAACAGATGTCTGTAGTATTTATCACGAAAGTCTTATTGTCCGTCTTGCCGCCTTTCGATCTTGATGTTTTCTTCTGAGCCTCCAGGCTGAAAGAAAAGGCCATAGAGGCGATTATAATAAAAATAGAAATAATTCTCTTCATATTTCTTACTATCTAAATTTTCTACAAAGTTAGCAAATTTAACGACTAAAAAAAATATGATCGGCATTTTGCACTCGTTTACTTTGAATTCGCATTACTTATAGTTTGTTCCTTATCTTTTGGGAAAAGAGTATTGGCAAAAAATCCCGTATAGCTAAACATTTTTTTATAATAGATGTTTAAATTTATAGAGCAAAAGGAATCAGATGAACTATTCTTGGTATTAGTTTAGCGATTGCCCATCTCAAAATCACATCAAGAAGCGAAAAGTTTAATTATAGTTTATAAACTCATTTAGAATTATGAAATTTCTTACCGACGAAAAGCTTTTGATTGTCGGGGCAGCCGGAATGATCGGCTCAAACATGGCCCAGACAGCTATCATGATGCATCTCACACCCAACATTTGTCTTTATGATCCCTACGCAAAGGGACTCGAGGGAGTTGCCGAGGAACTGCTTCAGTGCGGCTTCGAAGGTCTTAACCTCACGTATACAGACGATATCGAGACTGCATTCACAGGTGCGAAATATATTGTATCATCAGGCGGCGCGCCCAGAAAGGCCGGCATGACACGCGAGGACCTTCTCAAGGGCAATGCAAAGATCGCAGAGGATTTCGGCAAGAACGTAAGGCAGTATTGCCCGGATGTCAAACACATCGTCGTGATTTTCAACCCGGCCGACATAACAGGTCTGGTAACTCTGCTTTATTCAGGAGTCAAACCCTCATGCGTGACAACTCTTGCAGCTCTCGACAGCACCCGTCTGAGAAATGAACTGGCAAAATATCTTAAGATCGCTCCCGACACAGTTGTCAATGCCCGCACATATGGCGGTCACGGCGAGCAGATGGCTGTTTTCGCCTCTACAACCACGATCGACGGCAAGCCTCTCACACAACTCATCGAAGAGAACGTCATCCCCGAGAAAGACTGGGAAGAGCTCAAGCTTCGTGTCATTCAGGGCGGTAAAAACATCATCGACCTCCGCGGTCGCTCATCGTTCCAGAGCCCTGCTTATCTCTCTATAGAGATGATCGCAGCCGCCATGGGCGGCCCTTCATTCAGATGGCCGGCAGGTGTATACGTGAACGACGCCAAGTTCCAGCACATCATGATGGCAATGGAGACGACGATCGACAAAAACGGCGTTTCATTCCGTCCTGTCGATGGCACTCCCAAAGAGAACGCCGAACTTGAGAAGAGCTACGAACACCTCTGCAAGCTTCGCGACGAGGTTATCGAACTTGGAATCATGCCGCCCATTTCAGAATGGGGCAAACTGAATCCGTATATGGATCAGCCGACCAGATAAGTCATACATTATAAAAATATCATAAAAAAAACAAAAGGATAAACTGATTGATTCAGTCAGATTCTATTCTAAATTATATGTTTAATAACATCCTCCGTATATCCATATTGATATTCGGAGGATATTTTTTAAGGAACAGGCTCTAAAAGTTTGCCAACTAAAAAATTTGAGTTATATTTGCTGAAAATTACAACCAACAATAACTAAAATATCTACCAGATCATGAAAAAGCACAATTTCTATGCTGGCCCGAGCATCCTCAGCCAGTATACAATTGAGGAGACCGCGAAAGCAATCCACGATTTTGCAGGCACAGGTCTTTCTATTCTTGAAGTTTCTCACCGCAGCAAGGAGTTTCAGGCTGTAGTCGATGAAGCTGTAGCCCTTTTCAAGGAGCTTCTTGAGATTCCGGAGGGATATCACGTTCTCTTCCTCGGCGGCGGCGCATCGACTCAGTTCTATATGGTTCCTTTCAACCTTCTCGAGAAGAAAGCAGCCTACGTCAACACAGGAACATGGGCAACCAACGCCATCAAGGCAGCCCGTTTCTTCGGCGAGGTAGACGTTCTGGCAAGCTCAGAGGAATTCAACTTCAACCGCATTCCGAAACTTGGCGTTGACTACACCATCCCCACCGACTGCGACTATTTCCACTTCACATCCAACAACACCATCTATGGTACGGAGACACGTGTGGATCTCGACAGCCCGATTCCGATGGTTTGCGACATGAGCTCCGACATCTTCTCTCGTCCTGTCGACGTTTCCAAATATGCCCTTATCTATGGCGGCGCCCAGAAGAACCTCGCTCCTGCCGGCGTGACATTCGTAGTTGTAAAAGAAGACGCCCTCGGTCACGTTTCCCGCGCACTTCCCGCCATGATCGACTACCGCACGCATATCAAGAAAGGGTCGATGTACAATACTCCTCCGGTTCTTCCCATTTACTCTGCTCTCATGACTCTCCGTTATTATAAGAGCATCGGCGGAATCAAGGCCATGGAGAAACTCGACCTCGAGAAAGCAGCCAAGCTTTATGAGGAGATCGACCGCAACAAGCTCTTCAGAGGCACTGTGGCAACAGAAGACCGTTCTATCATGAACGTTTGCTTCGTCATGAATCCTGAATATGTTGACCTCGAAAAAGAATTCTCTGAATTCGCTGCTTCAAAGGGTCTTGTCGGCATCAAGGGTCACCGTTCTGTTGGTGGGTTCCGCGCTTCTCTCTACAACGCGCTTCCGATGGAGAGCGTAGACGCCCTTATCGCCGCTATGAAAGAATTCGAGGCTAAACACTAAAATTGTAAATAAATATCATGAAAATACTTGTTTTCACAGAGAAACCGTTTGCTCCCGCAGCCGTAAAAGCTATCGAGAACACAGTGAATGCTTCCGGCAACGAGCTCGAAGTTGTTGAGGGCGGGACACGCGAGGATTTCGTCGCAGCCATCAAGGATGCCGAAGGCCTCATCGTTAGAAGCGACAAAGTCGATGCCGCTCTTATGGACGCCGCACCGAAGCTGAAAGTGATTGTCCGTGCCGGCGCCGGCTATGACAACATTGATCTCCAGGCCGCCACCGACCACAAGATCTGCGTCATGAACACTCCCGGTCAGAATTCAAACGCCGTCGCCGAACTCGTTTTCGGTATGATGGTGATGATGTGCCGCAACCAGTATAACGGCAAATCCGGCTCAGAGCTCAAAGGCAAATCTCTCGGCATTTATGCCTTCGGACAGGTTGGACGCAACGTAGCCCGTATCGCCAAAGGATTCAACATGAACATCGAGGCCCTCGATCTCTTCGTTCCGGATGCTGTTATGGAAGCTGAGGGCGTTAAGCCGGTTCATGATGTCAACGACCTCTTTGCTAACAATGATTTCGTATCCCTCCACATCCCAGCTACAAAAGAGACAAAGGGATCTATCGGATACGACCTCGTGATGAAGATGCCGAAGAACGGTGTTCTCGTCAACACTGCCCGCAAGGAAGTAATCGACGAGGCCGGTCTCATCAAGGCTCTTGAGGAGCGGCCCGATCTTCGTTATGTTTCTGACATCAAGCCCGACACAGCAGAGGAGTTCGAGCAGAAATTCGCTTCAAGAGTATTCTTCACTCCCAAGAAAATGGGAGCACAGACTGCCGAGGCCAATTTCAACGCAGGTGTGGCAGCCGCAGAGCAGGTGATTGCTTATCTCAAAGACGGCTGGAACAAGTATCAGGTAAATAAATAATAGCCGGAAGGTTATTAAGATCTGAATAAAAAAGGAGACTGTAAATGCATACATCGGTTTATGCATGCAGTCTCCTTATTTCTATAATTTTTTCAACTAATCTATTATGAAAAAGACACACTTAACATTTTTGCTCTGTCTTCTTTTAACAGCTACAGGCATGAAGGCGCAGGAAAGCAAAACCTACATCTTGAGCTCCGGCAAGAATTCCCTTGCCGTCACAGCCAAAGACAACGAGAGCGCGCATTTCCAGTATTTCGGTCCTAAGATTCAGGAGAAAGACCTCCCGGGGATGTTCGAGACCGGTGCAGTTTACTGGAGCAAGACGATCCCTGTGTTCGGAATTGACAATTACGGAGAAAATGCTCTGGCTGTCGAGATGCCCGACGGGAACATGAGCCTTGACCTGAAACTCGCAGACAGAAACCTGACCTCCGATGACAAAGGCGAGCTGCTCGTACTTACATTCAAGGATGCCGTATATCCTCTGACAGTGAAACAGTATTTCCGTCATTACAAGGATACGGAAATCTTCTCTACCTGGATAGATATCACAAACAATGCAAAGAAAGGAGACGTAAAGCTTCTTAATTTCGCAAGCGCCACTATTCCTCTTCCGCGTGGAGACAATTATCTAACTCAATTCCACGGAGGCTGGGGAAGCGAAAGCTGGATGAACGAGGAAGTGCTTCCCAATGGACAGTCGGTCATAGCCGACAAAGCCGGACTGCGAAACGCCTTCGGTAGCAATCCTGGATTCATGATCTCTCTCGACGGAAAACCGCGTGAGAATTCAGGAGAAGTTTTTGGCGGGAATCTTATCTGGAGCGGCAACTACAAGACAAAAATCAACGCCTACAACGGGGATATAAAAATCATCAGCGGCATCAACGAAGAGGAATCTCTCTACCGTCTCAAACCCGGAGAGACATTCCAGACCCCTGAATTCGCAATGACCGTTTCAAATGAAGGCAAAGGGGGAATAAGCCGTGCGTTCCACAAATGGGGAAGAAAGCATAGGCTCGCGCATGGCGACAGATCGCGTGATATCCTCCTTAACAGCTGGGAAGGCGTATACTTCAAGGTAAATCAGGAAACGATGGACCAGATGATGGCAGACTTCGCAGCCTTGGGAGGCGAGCTTTTCGTGATGGACGACGGCTGGTTCGGCGACAAATATCCCAGAGACAACGACAAGACAAGTCTCGGCGACTGGACGGTGGCAAAGAAAAAGCTTCCTCTTGGAATCAAGGGTCTTACTGAAGCCGCCAAAAAGCACGGAATAAAGTTCGGAATCTGGATAGAGCCCGAAATGGCAAATACGAAAAGCGAACTGTATGAGAAACATCCCGACTGGGTGCTTCAGCACACTAACCGACCCTTGCAGCAGGGAAGAGGCGGGACACAGGTCGTGCTCGACCTCACTAATCCGAAAGTGCAGGATCATGTTTTCAACGTAGTCGACAATCTGCTTACCGAAAACCCGGAGATCGCATACATCAAATGGGACTGCAACTCCGATATAATGAATTACGGTTCCCTCAACCTTCCTAAAGACAGACAGAGCGAACTGTATATCCGCTATCACAGAAGCCTGCAGAATGTTCTCGACAGGATTCGTGACAAATATCCCGACGTGACAATTCAGCTTTGCGCAAGCGGAGGCGGCCGCGCCGACTACGGATTGCTACCCTGGTTCGACGAATTCTGGACCAGTGACAACACTGACGCCTATCAGCGTGTGTTCATCCAGTGGGGCAACAGCCATTTCTATCCCGCGATAGCGCAGGCCTCACATGTAAGCGCAAGTCCGAACCACCAGACAAGAAGAGAGGTTCCGATCAAATTCCGTTTTGACGTTGCCATGAGCGGAAGATTAGGCATGGAGATTCAGCCGAAGAATATGACCGCCGAGGAAAAGGAATTCTCAAAAAGAGCAATTGCCTCATATAAGGAAATCCGGCCCATCGTCCAGCAGGGAGAACAGTACAGGCTCGTGTCTCCCTACGAAAAGAAATCCATCGCCTCTCTGATGTATGCCAACGATGACAAGACAAAGGCGGTTTTATTCGCATACCGCATGGATTATCTCAACAATCAGAATGTACCGATGGTAAAGCTTCAGGGAATCGATGAGAATAAGGTTTATAAGATCAAGGATCTCACTCCTGCGGATCCCAAGAAGCCAAGTCCGCTCGACGGCATGACAGTAAGCGGGAAAGTCCTGAAAAACGTTGGACTGAATCTCGGAAGCACCCTCAGCCGTCCCTGGACGAGCACCGCTCTCGAACTTATCGCTGAATAACGGAATCGTATACCAAACTTTGTAGGACCCATATATTAAAAGTCCCGGCCAAAATGACCGGGACTTTTAATATACCGTTGAATTTAGATCGGAAGTGAAAAGGTCAGGATTTTAGCAATCTCATGAATTCCTCGCGAAGGGAAGGATCTGTCTCAAAAGAACCGCAATAATCGAAAGTGGTGGTTGCCGAATCCTGTTTCTCCACACCTCTCATTTTCATGCATAGATGCTCGCCGGTACAACTGACGATCACGCCTTCGGTAGGCATTGCCTCAGCAATCAGAGAGCATACCTGCGAGGTGAGTCGTTCCTGAACCTGAAGGCGACGGGCGAAACTGTCGACAACGCGTGCCAGCTTTGACAAGCCGATCATCTTCCCTTTAGGAATATAACCGATTGAAATCTTGCCGAAGAAAGGAAGAATATGATGCTCGCAGATACTATAAAATTCTATATCCTTCACAATCACCATTCTTGATCCGCAGTGCTCGAAAATCGCCTGCCGGGCAATCTTCAGCGGATCAGTGCGATATCCGGAGGTAATGTCGAGAAGGGCCTTGGCGGCTCTCACAGGAGTCTTTACAAGTCCTTCTCTTTCAGGATCCTCCCCTATGAGACGAAGAATCGCACTGTAGTGCGACGCGATCTCCTCGACCAATTTTTCGTTATGAGGTTCTACAAATCCCACTTCAAAAACTATTTAATGATAACAATCGGACTTTTGACTATCCTCATTTCCGCCGAGAAACCGGGAAATGCTCTTTTCAGTTCAGCCAACGCGGCCGAGGCTTCTGCAGAAGACTTGAAATTGCCGACTCGCGTATACCAGTTAGGAGCACTCGAGAATGTATAGATCTGTCCGCGGTATTTGGGAAACCGGGCTATTATCGCGCTTCCCCTCGCTTTGGCTCTCGCCTCAAGCGAATGCTGGTTTCTGCCGTCGCTGAAAACCTGGATTCTGAATCCGTTTATTCTGTTTATTCCGGGTCTGATCACCGGGCCGGTCTGCTTTTTAGGAGCATCCTGGTCCGACATAATTAGATGCAGAATATTTTTCGGAACAACAATCTCTACATTTCCCTTCGATTCCCTGACGATCCTTTCTACAGCATCAGTGCCGTTGTCGCCATTATCAGACTGAGCCGCAACCGGAATCGCGAAGAATCCGGCTGCGGTCAGCAAAAAGGTTATGATAGAAAATCTTATTCCTGTCATGAATTTACAAATCTTAGAAAGCCTCGATGATTCCGAGGAATGATTCTGCCTGAAGGGCAGCGCCGCCGATGAGGCCGCCGTCTACATCAGGTTTTGCAAAAAGCTCTTTTGCATTCGAAGGCTTGCAGCTGCCGCCATAAAGGATTGATGTGTTGTCGGCAACCTCTTTGCCATATTTGCTTTCGATCACGCTGCGGATGTGGGCATGCATGTCCTGAGCCTGTTCTGCCGTAGCGGTCTTGCCAGTTCCAATTGCCCATACCGGCTCGTAAGCGATGATGATTTTTGAGAATTCCTCTGCAGGAAGGCTGAAGAGAGCTTCTACCTGGCCCTTTACAACCTCGTTATAGCTGCCGTTCTCTCTTTCCTCAAGAACCTCGCCTACACAGAATATAGGTTTCAGACCGTTTGCAAGTGCAAGCTTTGTCTTTGCAAGAAGCTGCTCGTTGTTCTCGCCGAAATACTGACGACGCTCGCTGTGGCCGAGAATTACATATTCAGCGCCGGTTGATTTAACCATCGACGCGCTGACTTCGCCTGTATAAGCGCCTTTCTCATGCTCAGAGCAGTTTTCTGCGCCAAGCTTCACCAGATCCTCCTCGAGCACGGCGTTCACGCTTGTAAGATGAGTGAAAGGAACACATACGATTACATCGCAATTTACTTTCTTGCCTTTAAGAAGGGTATTGACATTGTTTGCCAACTCAACACCCTCGTCAAGAGTGGTGTTCATTTTCCAGTTTCCTGCAACAATATTTTTTCTCATTTTTCCTTAGATTTTGTTAATGCAAAGTTAACCCATTTATTTCACCTATCCAAATGAACTACCCCTTTTTTAGGTTTTTAGAATGCCGATTAGCTTACTTTAATTCTTTTTAGTATTAAACATCGCATTTTGTCACAGTTTTTGTTGATGATTATGCGGTTTTATAGTATTTTTGCATTTAGGTGACCGGTGTCGAGCATGGTCACCTAACCCACAAGTATTCCCCTTTGGGCGATACTTTCATTTTTAATATATGGATTTTCAATTAACATCTGCATATATGCCCACCGGCGACCAGCCGGAGGCAATCGCCGAACTTGTCGAGGGAGTGAAACAGGGTCAGGAACACCAGACCCTGCTCGGTGTCACCGGCAGCGGAAAGACATTCACCATGGCCAACGTGATCCAGCAGGTGAAACGTCCTACCCTGATCTTATCCCATAACAAGACTCTCGCGGCTCAGCTTTACTCCGAATTCAAGAGTTTCTTTCCTGAAAATTCGGTGCAGTATTTCGTGAGCTATTACGATTATTATCAGCCGGAAGCGTATATTCCCTCTTCCGACAAATATATCGAGAAAGATCTGATGATCAATGACCAGATCGAAAAGCTTCGTCTATCTACGGTAGCCGCTCTCCTTTCCGGAAGGCGGGATGTGGTTGTTGTCTCGAGCGTTAGCTGTATTTACGGTATGGGTAATCCCGAGGATTTCTCCCAGACCGTGATCAGGATCAATGTAGGCGACAGAATATCGCGAAACGCCTTTCTCAGGAAACTCGTCGATTCTCTCTACTGCCGTTCTGAAATCGAACTGACAAGCGGACAGTTTCGCGTTAAAGGCGACACGGTCGACATCATGCTTTCTTTCGAGGACATACAGCTGCGTGTCGTCTTCTGGGGCGATGAAATCGAAAAGATTCAGACAGTCGATCCTCAGTCGGGAGCGGCATTGACAGATCTTGAGGGCTTCAACATCTACCCAGCCAATATTTTCGTTTCGTCGAAAGAGAAAACAGCAAACGCAATCGACCAGATAGCTCTTGATCTCGGGGCGCAGTGCGAGTTTTTCAGAAACGAGGGAAAGATTCTTGAGGCCGAGCGTCTTAAAGAGAGGGTGACATACGATCTCGAAATGATCAAGGAGCTGGGGCACTGCAGCGGGATCGAGAATTATTCGCGATATTTCGATGGCAGAGAGCCGGGAATGAGGCCTTTCTGTCTTCTCGACTATTTTCCGAAGGATTACCTTACGATTATCGATGAAAGTCATGTCACCCTGCCGCAGATCCGCGGCATGAACGGCGGTGACCTCTCCCGAAAGATGAATCTTGTCGAATACGGATTCCGACTGCCTGCCGCCATCGACAACCGTCCCTTGAAATTCGATGAGTTCGAACGGCTTACAAATCAAGTGATTTATGTCAGCGCCACTCCAGGCGACTACGAGCTTCAGCAGACCGACGGAATTTTCGTGGAGCAGGTGATCCGCCCGACCGGACTTCTCGATCCGGAAATAGAGATACGTCCGACCATGAATCAGATCGACGACCTGATGGAAGAGATCAACAAAAGAATCGAGGCCGGAGAAAGGACTTTAGTGACGACTCTGACAAAACGCATGGCCGAAGAACTTAACGACCACCTCAACAAATGGGGAGTGAACAGCGCATATATCCATAGCGATGTAGACACTCTCGAAAGAATCCGGATTCTTGAGGATCTTCGTCAGGGTGTATATGACGTCCTTATCGGCGTAAACCTTCTCCGGGAGGGCCTCGACCTGCCGCAGGTAAGCCTCGTGGCCATACTTGACGCCGACAAGGAGGGATTTCTCCGAAACCACCGTAGCCTCACGCAGACCGCAGGTCGCGCCGCGCGTAATGTCAACGGCAAGGTGATAATGTATGCCGACAAGATAACCGACAGCATGCAGCGCACCATCGACGAAACAGAACGCAGACGCGCCAAACAGATGGCTTACAACGAGGAACATGGAATAACCCCGACTCCCATCGTCAAGAAAAGCGCCAACGAACTCGCAGAAATCTATGGCGAGCAGCCCGAAAGACCGGAGGAGAGGAACCGGCTCAAGAACCGTGTCGCTCCCTCCCAGTCGGCTCCTTCGAAAAACCGCAAGCCGCGTGCATACGTCGAGGAAGAGCATAAGGTTTCTGTCGCCGCCGATCCGGTATTTGAATATATGTCGAAAGGCGAACTTAAGAAGAGGATAGACGACCTGAGCTCTCGTATGATCGCCGCCGCCAAGCGGACGGATTTCATCGAGGCAGCCCAGCTGAGAGACGAAATGATCAAGCTTAAGGACCTGATGGATAAAAACGAAAAAATCGAGAATGGATAAGAATTCACCAGATAAAACCGCGTCCTACCCTATGATGCCCCGCCGGTTCTTCCTCCCGACGTCGAAAGACGAGATTGAGGAATTGGGTTGGGAGCAGCCCGACATAATCCTGTTTTCCGGCGACGCCTACGTCGACCATCCGAGTTTCGGAGCCGCAGTTATAGGCAGAGTGCTCCAGCATGCAGGATACAAGGTCGCGATCGTGCCCCAGCCGAACTGGCGTGACGACCTGCGTGATTTCAGAAAACTCGGCAGTCCGCGCCTTTTCTTCGGCGTTTCGGCCGGAGCGATGGATTCGATGGTGAACCATTATACCGCCAACCGCCGGCTCCGGAGCGACGACGCATACACTCCCGGCGGCCGACACGGGATGCGGCCCGACTACCCTACCATCGTCTATTCCAAAATATTGAAGGAGATTTACCCGAACGTACCGGTAATCGCGGGAGGCATCGAGGCCTCTCTGAGAAGAGTCGCGCATTATGACTACTGGCAGGATCGGCTAAGGCCATCCATACTTTGCGATGCTCCGGCGGATATGCTCGTTTACGGCATGGGCGAGAGGACAATACTCGAGATTGCATCGCGCCTTGACAGAGGAGACAGCTTAGCCGACATGACCCAGATTCCGCAGACTGTGCTGTTTTCTTCGGAAATCCCGGGGAAAGACGACATCGTTCTCCATAGTTTCGAGGAGTGTCTCAAGGAAAAGAAGCTTCAGGCAGAGAACTTCAGACACGTTGAAGTGGAGTCGAACAAATACAGCGGCAAGACAATCTGGCAGTCGACAGGAGGAAGATACATCAGGATCAATCCCATGTATCCTCCTATGACAACGAGCGAAATAGACGCCTCGTTCGACCTCCCCTATACACGCGTCCCCCATCCGAGATACAAAGGGAAACGGATTCCCGCATACGACATGATCCGCCATTCCGTCAACCTTCACAGAGGATGCTTCGGAGGATGCGCCTTCTGCACGATTTCAGCCCATCAGGGAAAATTCATCGCCTCCAGATCTAAGGAATCCATTTTGAAGGAGGTGAAGAAAATTTGCGAGATGCCTGATTTCAAAGGATATATATCGGATCTTGGGGGGCCTTCGGCAAATATGTACCGGATGGGCGGCAAGAACCCGGAAATATGCAAAAAGTGCACGAAGCCTTCGTGTCTGCATCCTGTGGTGTGTCCAAACCTCAACAATGACCATTCAGCGCTCCTCGACATTTATCATGCAGTAGATTCCCTCCCGGAGATAAAAAAATCATTTATCGGGAGCGGCGTCAGATACGATCTTGCCCTGGCTCATAATGACGACAAAAAAATCGGCGAGGTCAACAGAAAGTATGTCGAAGAACTTATTTCCTCTCATGTCAGCGGCCGCCTGAAAGTAGCTCCAGAACATACTTCCGACCGCGTTCTGGACATAATGCGCAAACCTTCGTTTTCTCTGTTCAGGAAATTCAAAGATATCTTCGACCGTCTGAATGAGAAACATGGCCTGAAGCAGCAGATTATCCCCTATTTCATTTCGTCCCATCCGGGATGTACGGAAGAAGATATGGCTGAACTCGCCTGCATTACGAAGAGTCTCTCATTCCATCTGGAACAAGTTCAGGATTTCACTCCCACCCCCATGACCGTCGCCACCGAGATTTATTATACAGGTTACCATCCTTATACTTCTGAAAAAATATTCACGGCGAAGACAGAGAGCGAAAAACTCGCCCAAAGGAAATTCTTCTTCTGGTACAAGCCTGAATACAGTCATGAAATAAGCGAATCTCTGAAAAGACTGAAGAGGCTTGACCTTCTCTCTCGTCTATATCCTAACCGATATTCTTCCCCCAAGGAACCAAGTCAGAGAAACAGGAGGCAGGAAAGATCCTCCGGCAATCGGGATAAGGGGGGAAATAATAAATTTCAGAATAAAACACACCTTTATAATTCAAAGTATAATAAGAAGAAGTAACCCGGCGTTTCAGAATAAAGCAGAGTAGATTTCTTAGATAAGAAGAATTCCACCTCGCTTCCACATATCTGACCATAATCATTTCAAATATTTATCTATGAACAAATTAAAGCTAACCATGAGTGCTATGCTTATCCCATTGGCTTTTGCAGCCTGCGAAAAGGATAAAGAAAGCGACGAGAAAGTGATTGAAAAGCCGGACCTGACCATAGTCGACGGCAAGATGACTCCGGAGATTCTCGAAGGTCTCGGGAGAATCGGCGAGGCTGTTCCTTCACCCGACGGGAAGACCATCGCGTTTACACTGTCTTATTCAGACATCAAGGAGAATAAATCAAATGCAGAGATCTATGTCGTTCCCGCAGAGGGCGGTGAAATCAAACGGCTCACGACATCGGCTCCGTCTGAGGGTAATATTCAGTGGATTGAAGGAGGGAAGAAACTCGCCTTCCTTAAATACGATAAAAAAAGCGAGGCTGCCCAGATTTTCGTTATGGATGCCGACGGAGGCAAAGCCAAGAGAGTCACGGACGTTGAAAACGGCATAGAATGCTTCGTCATTTCGCCCGATGGCAAAAAAGTGGTTTACTCCAGCCCTATCGACGCGTTCAATAAAGACGAGTCTCTTTTCGAAGGACTTCCGAAAACCTCAGGACGTGTCGTAGACGATCTGATGTATAAACACTGGGATGAATGGGTAACCAAGATTCCACATCCTTTTGTAGCTGACTTTAACGATGATGAGATTGAAAACGCCATCGACATCATGGAGGGTGAACCGTTCGAATGCCCGATGCGTCCCTTCGGAGCCGCCGAGTCGTTCTCCTGGGCTCCCGACAGCAAATCTCTCGTTTATGTCTCCCGCAAGCTCAAAGGAAAAGACTACGCTTTCTCAACAGACAGCAACATCTATCTCTATGACCTTGAGAAGAAGACGACAAAAACTCTGACAGAGGATATGCCCGGCTATGATACGGATCCGGTTTTCTCCCCCGACGGCAGCAAACTCGCTTTCCTCTCCATGGCTACAGCGAAATTTGAGAGCGACAAGAAGCGTCTTATGGTGCTCGACATGAAATCGGGTATGATGAAAGACCTTACCGAAAACTGGGATTACTGGCCTGAGAACATTTCATGGGCTCCGGATGGAAAATCAATCCTTTTCAACGGCTACTGCCAGGGAGTGTCGCCGGTATTCAGAATCAATACGTCCGATTGCAGAATCGATACTCTTGCAACCGGTATGTGTGACTTTACCGGCGTCAAGGCTCTCTCCGAAAGCAAGGCTGTGGTTCTTCGCCACTCGATGCAAAGTCCGAACGAGATCTGCATGGTGGAGGGTAACCAGGTGAAAGAGCTTACCTCGGTCAATAAAGAGGTTCTCTCTCAGCTCAAGCTCGGAGAGGTGAAAAAAGTGATGGTTCCGACAACCGATGGCAAAGAAATGCTTTGCTGGGAAATTCTTCCCTCCGATTTCGATCCCAATAAGAAATATCCCGCACTCCTTTACTGCCAGGGAGGTCCTCAGCAGGCCGTAAGCCAGTTCTGGAGCAACCGTTGGAACTTCATGATTATGGCAGCCAACGGATATGTTGTCATAGCCCCTAACCGCAGAGGTCTCCCCGGATTCGGCACAGAATGGAACCGTCAGATCTCCGGCGATTACGGCGGCCAGAACATGCAGGATTATTTCTCTGCCACCGACTACATCAAATCGCGTCCATACGTGAATGCCGACAAAGTCGGAGCTATCGGCGCAAGCTACGGAGGTTTCTCTGTCTACTGGCTTGCAGGCCACAACGACGGCCGCTTCGCTGCCCTTATCGCTCACGCCGGTATCTTCAACCTTGAGGCTCAATATCTTGAGACCGAAGAGATGTGGTTTGCCGACTTCGACCTTGGAGGCCCCTGGTGGGAAGAAGGCAATGCTGTGGCTCAGAAGACATACGCAAACTCGCCCCACCGTTTCGTGAACAAATGGACTGCTCCTATCCTTGTCACAGTCGGTGAACTCGATTACCGCATTCTCGCTTCTCAGGGCATGATGGCCTTCAACGCGGCCAAGATGCACGGTCTCGAGGCTGAGATGCTTGTTTTCCCCGATGAGAACCACTGGGTGCTGAAACCGCAGAACGCGATACTCTGGCAGCGTGTATTCTTCCGATTCCTCGACAAATATCTTAAAGACGGCGCAAACGCTTCATCCAATGAAGCAGCCGTCGAACCAGCGAAAGACAGCGCAAAATAAGACAACCGTAACTTATACATATACAATGCCGTTCCCCGAACCGGGAGCGGCATTGTTTTGTTTCAGAAATATCAGGACCGCCACGGTTCAATATACCGCCGGCGTCCTTTTCCAGAACACGACATACCTATAAGTAGGTATTTTTAACTTCTGTTTTCCGCCGGAAGTCATCCTTTGGACAGAAAGTATTAAATTTGTATTCTGATAGAATTATTAAGCGATTCTCCACTATATGAGATTATCGGAACTTAAGCCCGGAGAAACCGGAGTCATAACGAAAATATTGGGACACGGAGCCTTTCGCAAACGTGTCATGGAGATGGGATTCGTAAGAGGCAGAGAAGTAAGGACTGTCTTGAACGCCCCTCTTCAGGATCCTGTCAAATATGCCCTGATGGATTATGAAGTCTCCCTGAGAAAAGCGGAGGCATTCCTTATAGAGGTCGAGCCCCTGAGCGTATGGGAAAGCGCCAAGACCCACGTCGACGCCATGACGCAGGACCACGACGAGACCACCGAACATCTTAGAAAGGACAAAATCATAAACATCGCCCTGATCGGCAATCCGAATTGCGGAAAGACATCCCTTTTCAATATGGTTTCCGGCGCCCACGAGCATGTCGGAAACTATGCCGGAGTCACGGTTGGCGCCAAGGAGGGGACCTTAAGACACAAAGGATACCGACTGAATATCGTCGACCTGCCGGGCACTTACTCCCTTTCTGCATATTCTCCTGAAGAACTATATGTGATGAGATATCTCAGGGAGGAGACTCCCGATGTGATAGTCAATGTCGTTGTGGCTTCCAATCTCGAGCGCAATCTTTACCTAACAACCGAACTGATCGACATGAACCGATCGATGATCATCGACCTTAACATGTTCGACGAGTTGCAGAAGAGCGGCGCTGAACTCGACTTCAAGAATCTTGGCAAAATGCTCGGGGTGCCCATTGTGCCGACTATCGCATCTACCGGCTATGGAATCGAAAATCTTCTCGACACCATAGTGGAAGTCTACGAGATGAGGAATCCGGACACCCGCCACATTCATGTCAAGATGAATCCGGAAATCGAACATGCCATCTCAGTTCTGAAGGATGAATTCAAGAAAGACCATTCAATCTCCCATCATTTCTCTCCCCGCTTTCTGGCAATCAAGTTTCTCGAGAACGACCCGGAAATCGATCATCTTCTGAGCGAGTATCCGCAATATGAAAAATGGAAAGAGATCAGAAATGATGAGGAACAGCGCGTCAGGAAGAATCTCGGCGAAGACATAGCTTCGGCCATAGCTTCTGAAAAATACGGTTTCATCAACGGTGCCCTGAAAGAGAATATGGCCGGGAATATAACGAAAGAGGAAAAGTCGACCAAGATCATCGATACTTTCGTCACCAACAAACTGTTCGGGTTTCCTATTTTCCTCGCGGTGATGTGGCTGATGTTCTGGGCTACGTTCGAACTCGGATCCTACCCGATGGAATGGATTGAATCGCTCGTTTCATGGATCTCGAGTCTTATAGGCGACTATATGGCTGACGGACCGCTGAAAGACCTGCTGCTTGACGGCGTGATCGGAGGAGTGGGAGGAGTAATAGTCTTTCTTCCCAATATTCTTATCCTCTACGCCTTTATCTCATTCATGGAGGATTCGGGATATATGGCGCGAGTGGCCTTCATCATGGACAAGCTCATGCATAAGATGGGATTGCATGGCAAATCATTCATTCCCCTTGTGATGGGTTTCGGATGCAATGTTCCCGCCATCATGTCGACAAGAATCATCGAAAGCAGATCAAGCCGGCTAATCACGATCCTTATAAATCCTTTTATCAGTTGCTCGGCAAGAATACCGATCTTCGTTCTTCTTGTAGGAGCATTCTTTCCACGTCACGGAGCCTGGTTCTTCGTCGGACTCTACACTTTAGGAATTCTTATAGCCGTCCTGACCGCCCGACTGCTTCGCAAATTCTGGTTCAAGGCTGACGAGACCCCTTTCGTCATGGAACTACCTCCATACCGAATGCCGACCGCCAAAGCCACAATACGCAACATGTGGTCGAAAGCATCCCAGTATCTCCGCAAGATGGGAGGGCTTATTCTGGTTGCATCCATTATAATATGGGCTTTGTCTTATTTCCCCCACTATACTGAGAACGACATTCCTGAAACCTACAGGGCCCAGGTTATTGGCGAGATCCCGACTGCCACCCTCGATTCAGTGAACTCGGAAACCATAAACAGGCAACTTGTGAACGAATACCAGCAGAGCAACTCGATTCTCGGACATATAGGCAAATTCATGGAGCCCGTGATGGAACCTATGGATCTTGGATGGAAGCCGTGCGTTTCGCTTATTGCCGGATCTGCCGCCAAAGAGGTGGTCGTATCCACGCTCGGCGTCCTTTATGTCGGTGACGACGATGCCGAAGCTCTTTCTGAAAGGCTCAAGACTCCTTCTCCGCTTACAGGAAAGACTCCCTTCACACCGGCCTCGGCTATCGCCTTCATGGTTTTCGTGCTGATTTATTTCCCATGCATAGCCACGCTTGCAGCGATCACACGCGAGACCGGTTCATGGAAATATACCGCATTCTCCATGATATACAACACCACCGTGGCCTGGATCATGGCGTTCATCGCATACCGGATAGCCATCCTGTTCTGATAAACCATCATTGCAACCTTTACGGCCAACAACCGTAATATTAACGCCGGAATCGCAGCCTTAAAACTGTCGATTCCGGCGTTAACTTTTATTTTAAACCCTCCTTCTTGAGAACTGTCAGTTCTCCTCCAGAAAAAATCAATCCTCCACAAGAGGGTTATATTCTATTGTCAGCTTATCGTCACCCTCTTTGTATCCTACGTTTATCACTCCTCCGATCTTGCCCTCGGCATTCAGCTGGAGCATAAGCTCGGCGAGTTCATCCTCAAGATACTTCTGGATCGCCCTTTTTAAAGGACGGGCACCGAAATTCCTGTCATATCCTTTTTCCGACAGGAAATCCTTAGCCTCCTTCGAAAGGCTGAGCTTGAATCCAAGTTTCTCGACTCTGGAGTAGAAATCATTCAGTTCGATGTCTATGATTTCGAAAATAGATTCCTTCGTAAGTTGGTCGAACATTATGATATCGTCCACGCGGTTGAGGAATTCAGGACTGAATGCCTTGTTCAGGGCCTTCGAGATCACTCCCTGCGACTGCTCCTTGGTCATCACCTCGGTATTGAATCCGATTCCGGATCCGAAATCCTTAAGCTGACGGGAACCGACGTTACTCGTCATGATCAGGATCGTATTCTTGAAATCGATCTTACGGCCAAGAGAATCGGTGAGACGGCCTTCGTCCATAACCTGGAGAAGAAGGTTGAACACATCGGGATGAGCTTTCTCAATCTCATCGAGAAGCACAACGGAATAAGGACGACGACGAACTTTCTCCGTCAGCTGTCCACCCTCTTCATATCCTACATATCCCGGAGGCGCACCGACAAGTCGCGACACCGTGAATTTCTCCATAAACTCACTCATATCCATACGGATCAGAGAATCGGAAGAATCAAAGAGATATTCCGAAAGTTTCTTGGCGAGATGCGTCTTTCCGACACCTGTAGGGCCGAGGAACATGAACACACCGATAGGCTTCTCGGGGTCCTTGAGTCCGATTCGGTTGCGCTGTATCGCCTTTACCACCTTCCGGATCGCGTCATCCTGACCGATCACGGCCCCTTTCAAAGCTTCTCTCATCTTAAGGAGTCGGGTACCCTCTTCCTGGGCGATTCTCTGGGTGGGCACTCCTGTCATCATGGCGACGACTTCCGCCACCTTCTCCTCGTTCACCTCCTGACGCTGACTGTCGAGAGATTTTTCCCAGTTAACCTTCGCCTTTTCAAGCTCATCCTTTTTCGTGGCGACCTGATCGCGAAGAGAGGCAGCCAGCTCATAATCCTGGGCCTTTGCTGCATCGAGCTTCTTCTGAGTAAGCTCATCGACCTCCTTCTCGAGTTTCTCGATCTCCTCCGGAACCACGATGTTGGTGATATGCACGCGGCTTCCGGCCTCGTCAAGGGCGTCGAGTGCCTTGTCGGGGAAATTCCTGTCGCTGACATATCTTTCCGTCAGATTCACGCAGGCCTCGAGAGCCTCGTCAGTATAACTCACATTGTGATGGTCCTCATATTTGCCTCTCACGTGTCTGAGAATCTCGAGAGTCTCCTCCGGAGATGTAGGTTCGACCATAACTTTCTGAAAACGACGTTCGAGCGCACCGTCCTTCTCGATGTTCTGACGGTATTCGTCAAGAGTAGTGGCGCCGATACACTGGATCTCGCCTCTGGCCAGAGCCGGCTTGAGGATGTTGGCGGCATCCATTGTTCCGGGAGCGCTTCCGGCACCCACAATGGTATGAAGCTCATCGATAAAGAGGATAATATCGGGATTCTTGGTGAGCTCGTCGAGGACGGCCTTGATCCTTTCCTCGAACTGCCCTCTGTATTTCGTACCGGCAACCATTCCTGCGAGATCAAGCCCGATCACCCTTTTGTCAAAAAGAATTCTCGAAACCTTTCTCTGGGTGATTCTCAAAGCGAGACCCTCGACAATGGCTGATTTCCCGACACCGGGCTCACCTATCAATACAGGGTTGTTCTTCTTTCTTCTCGAGAGAATCTGAGCCAGGCGCTCGATCTCGTTCTCCCGGCCTACAACAGGATCGAGTCTGCCCTCGGAAGCAGCCTTGGTCATATCATATCCGAACTTATCGAGAGCAGGAGTATCGCTCTTGGGAGCCTTTCTGGAACCCTTCTCCGATTTCTCGTCACCCGATTTTCTTTCTGCGCCGAAAGGATAATCATCATCATCCTCGTCATCATGGCTGTAATCCTCTTTTCCCGAGACAGGGGGCATCCCCATCGGGCCGAAACTCTGGATCGAGATGTCGAAATTGAGATACTGGTCTTTGATCTGGCGTAAAACCTCGCTGTTCATACAGTTCTTATCATGAATCAAGGCAAGGAGAATATGTTCGCTGCCTATTACGATAGAATTCATCTTGCGGGCCTCCGAAGTAGCGAGCTGCAACTGACGGATCACGGCAAGGCTGATCTTATACTGCTGTTCGAATAATGTAGTTGTCTCTTCAGATACATGTGGCTCCGAAAGATATTCCTCAAGTTCCGACTGAATCTTATCGATGGGCACATGCAGCTGGTTTAAGATTCTAAAAGCGTAACCATCTTTGTTTTTGATGGATGCGAGCACAATATGCTCGCAGGAAATGAAGGGGGCGTTAAATCTCTGCGCCTCCTTGTAACCAAGCTCAAGAATCGGTCTGAATTGCTTAGAATAATCGTTTTTCATCAATATCCTTTCTATTTATCTAAACCTATAACAAAATCTATGCCAAATTTACTAAAAATATACTTTCAAGCCATGTCCGATCACATTCCTCCCGCCTCAAATTAAACATTATTATACATGGAGAGGATGCTATGACAAATAGGGAAAGGAAGAGAGCCGAAATGAGTTTAAAAATTTTGCCGTTTTGAGAAATTATTGTAATTTTGTAAGAAGGATTATAGGCATTGACACAATGCAGGATTCGGGGCAATGAGGCCAAGTTGCCTCGCCTAAAAGAAAACTTAAAAATGCAAGGAGACGACAAGATTATCCCGATTAATATAGAATCGGAAATGAAAAGTGCCTACATTGACTATTCAATGTCGGTTATTGTATCCCGAGCTCTTCCCGACGTCAGAGACGGCTTCAAGCCCGTCCACCGCAGGGTTCTGTTTGGAATGAACGAGCTCGGAAACACTTTCTCAGGCGAGACTAAGAAATCTGCCCGTATCGTGGGTGAAGTCATGGGTAAATACCACCCTCATGGCGACTCCTCAATATATCTGACAATGGTGCGCCTGGCGCAGGAATGGTCATTGAGATATCCGCTCGTTTTCGGTCAGGGAAACTTCGGATCGATCGATGGCGACTCCCCTGCCGCCATGCGTTACACCGAGGCCAAGCTCGCCCGCATGGGAGAGGAAATGCTCCGCGATCTTGACAAGGATACAGTCGATTTCGTTCCTAACTTCGACAACACTCTGTCCGAGCCTTCTGTATTGCCTACCCGCATACCGAACCTGCTCGTGAACGGAGCATCCGGTATCGCCGTGGGTATGGCGACCAACATGCCTCCTCACAACCTTACGGAATCGCTCAACGCCTCGCTCGCCCTTATCGACAACCCGGATCTCGACGTCAGCGGGCTTATGGAGTATATCAAGGCTCCGGATTTCCCGACCGGAGGCGAAATTTTCGGCCTCCAGGGCGTCAGGGATGCCTTTGAGACAGGAAGAGGCCGTATCGTCCTCAGAGCCAAAGCGGAAATCGAATCGGAAGCTAACCACGACACAATCGTGATCTCTGAGATTCCATACGGTATCATCAAGTCCGATCTGGTAAAAAGCATCGCCGAACTCGTAGAGGAAAAGAAAATCGACGGCATTGCAGATATTTCCGACACATCGGCTCGCGGAAAGATTAACATCGTAATAGACATAAAGAAGGACGCCAATGCTAAAGTGGTCCTGAACAAGCTCTTCAAGATGACACAGCTTCAGACCTCCTTCAGCGTCAACAACGTGGCTCTTGTAAACGGTCGTCCCAGAACACTGAATCTAAAGGAGATTCTTCAGGCATTCATAGAACACAGACACGAAGTAGTGATCCGCAGATCGCGCTACGAGCTCAAGAAGGCCGAAGAGAGGGCACACATTCTCAAGGGATTGATGATTGCCTGCGACAATATCGACGAGGTTATCAAGATAATCCGCGCTTCCTCCACCACCGACGAAGCCCGGCAGCGTCTCTCCGAAAGATTCGAGCTTGACGATGTCCAGACGCGCGCAATCTGCGAGATGCGCCTGCGTCAGCTCACCGGTCTGGAAATGGAGAAACTGCGCTCGGAATACGACGAGATCATGAAACTTATAAATCACCTCAACGACATTCTGAACAATGACGAGGTATGCCGCCAGGTGATGAAGGACGAGCTGATCGAGATCCGCGACAAATACGGAGATGAGCGTCGCACCAAGATAAACCCCTTCTCAGGCGACCTCAACGCAGAGGATTTCTATTCCGACGACAAGATGATCATCACCATCTCCCACCTCGGATATATCAAGCGCACTCCCCTATCCGATTTCCGCGCCCAGCACAGAGGAGGCGTAGGAGCCAAGGGAAGCGATACCCGCGACGAAGACTTTATCGAATATATATATCCCGCCACCAATCACAACTACATGCTTTTCTTCACTCAGAAAGGACGTTGTTACTGGCTTAAGGTCTATGAGATTCCCGAAATGGCGAAAAATTCCAAAGGAAGGGCCATTCAGAATCTTCTCAACATAGAGCAGGATGACAAAGTGAACGCATTCATAAGAGTCTCCAATCTGACGGATCCCGAATATAATTCCACCCACAATCTGATCTTCGCCACCAAGAAAGGCGTTATAAAGAAGACATCGCTTGAGGCATATTCCCGTCCGCGTGCGAACGGAGTGAACGCCATTATTATCAGGGAGGACGATGAAGTGATCCAGGTTCGTCTCACCGACGGCAACTCGGAGGTTATCCTCGCCAACCGGGCCGGCTACGCCATCCGCTTCCATGAAAGCAAAGTCCGCGAGATGGGCAGGATGTCTACCGGAGTCAGAGGAATGACCCTCGGCAGCGAAGAAGACGAGATCATCGGTATGATCACGATGGACAGCGAAGGCGACCAGACCGTTATGGTCGTTTCTGAAAACGGTTACGGCAAGCGTTCGGCCCTCGAGGACTACCGCATCACCAACCGCGGCGGAAAGGGAGTCAAGACAATGGCCATATCCGAAAAGACCGGAAAGCTCGTAGCAATAAAAAATGTAAACGACAGCAATGACCTGATGATAATTAATCAGAGCGGAATCACCCTTCGCCTTCCCGTTTCATCAATCAGAGTGATGGGCAGGGCCACTCAGGGAGTGAAGCTCATCGACCTCGGCAAACGCGGCGATACAATCGCATCGGTATGCAAGGTAGACGCAAATCCCGAGGAGGATATCGAGCAGGATATCGATGAAACGGCTCATCAACCGGAAAGCTGTTCACAAGAGACTGCAAATATCTCTTCGGAATCCGAAAACGAAAACAGCGAGAATTAAAAAGTAAATATTAACCCAAACCCTATACAAAATGAAGAAAATTCTGACAATCGCCTTGTGTCTGGCAGCAGTCGGTTCCATGTCGGCACAGAAGAAAGTTGTGGACCAGGCCTCCAAACTTTCCGGTAAGAACGATCAGCTTACCGAAGCTCGCGCCCTGATCGAGCAGGCAAAAAACAACCCGGAGACAGCCAAGGATGCCCGCACATATTTCGTTGCAGGAAAGCTTGAGCTCGACGCTTTCGACAATTCGTTCAAGAAACAGATGATCAATCCCAAAGACGCAAGCGTAAAACCGCTTGAGATGGGAGAGCAGCTTCTGAGAGCCTATAAGGAATTCATGAAAGCCCTGCCGCTCGACAGTCTTCCCAATGAAAAGGGTCAGATCAAGCCTAAATATTCAAAAGACATCGCTTCGAAACTTAACGGACACTTCAACGACTACTTCAATGCAGGGGGCACATTCTACAATGAGAAGAAGTTCTATCCCGAAGCATATGAGGCCTTCATGATCTACGGCGATATGCCCGACCAGCCGTTTGCCGACAAATCGATAAAATCGATTCCGGATTCAGTGATCAACACAGCTTATTTCAACGCCGGTATAGCAGCCTATTCAGGCAATAAGGTTGAAGAGGCTGCCGAAGCATTCAAGAGAGCCCGTCTCAACAACTGCGACAATCCTCAGAACTTCGTTTATGAGCTCGCATGCTGGCAGTATGTGGCTGGTCAGGACTCCACTAAGATCGATCTTGCAAAGAACAAGATCTCAGAGGTTTCAAAAGCCGGATATGACAAATTCGGAATGTCTCAGCCTATCTTTGTCAACAACCTTGTCAACTCTCTGGTGCTCGACAATAAGATGAACGAGGCCCAGGCTCTTATCGACGGTCTTATCCAGAAGACTCCGGATAACGCGGCTCTTTACGGTCTCCGCGGCTTTATAAACGACCGCGCCGGCAAGGACGAAGAATCTGTTGCCGACTACAGAAAGGCCGCCGAGCTCCCCGATGTTGACTTCGAGACTCTGAAAAACGCGAGCAAGAAGATCTTCCGCGTCGGCACTCAGAAATGGAATGCTATCGAAGGCGCCTCTCCCGAAGCTCGCCAGGATGTCAAAGTAAACTACTTTGAATATGCAAAGAAGCTGACCGAAAAGGCAAAAGCAATGAATGCCAACGATTCCGACCTTGATTACGTGATCGAGAACATCGACTACGCCCTTTCCACATATTTTAATTAAGAGATCCTCATTTCAGCAGTAAAGAGAACCTTAATTAACATTCAAATCTAACATCAGACCCCGTATCCGCAAACCGGATGCGGGGTCTGAAACTTGATTGCCATGCCTGTCGAAGTCTTATGGCATGCCCAAGGATATCAAAAATTTGAATATAAATCGCCTGCAGAGAAAATAATTGAAAAAAAATCGTTAACTTTGCAACCGATAAGCGCTAATAAATAAATTATTAATGGGACTTTTTTCATTTACACAGGAAATTGCAATGGATTTGGGAACCGCCAACTCCATTATTATTCATAATGACAAGATCGTAGTGGATGAGCCCAGTGTCGTGGCAATTGAAAACAAGACAGACAAGCTTCTTGCAGTTGGTACGACAGCCCACCAGATGGAGGGCAAAGAGCCTCCGGGTATCCGCACAATCCGTCCGCTTCGCGACGGAGTGATCGCCGACTTCAATGCCGCCGAGCAGATGATTCGCGGCATGGTCAAGATGGTAAGCTCAAAACGCAGATGGTTCTCTCCTTCGCTCCGTATGGTTGTATGTATCCCCTCGGGCTCGACTGAGGTCGAGATCCGCGCCGTCAGGGATTCAAGCGAGCATGCCGGAGGCCGCGACGTCTATATGATATACGAGCCTATGGCCGCAGCTCTCGGCATCGGTCTTGATGTGGAAGCGCCGGAAGGAAACATGATCGTCGATATAGGAGGCGGAAGCACCGAGATCGCCGTTATCTCGCTCGGCGGAATCGTAAGCAACAAGAGCATACGAATTGCAGGAAACGATCTTACCACAGATATCCAGGAACACATGGGCAGGGTTCACAACCTTAAGGTCGGGACAACAATGGCAGAGCTCATCAAGATAAATGTCGGGTCTGCCCTTCCTACTCTCGAGGATCCACCGGAACCGTTTATCGTTACAGGCCCCAACAAGATGACATCACTCCCTATGGAAGTTCCCGTAACATACGAAGAGATCTCGCATTGCATCGAGAAATCGATTCTCAAGATGGAGGCTGCCATTCTCGCGGCCCTCGAGCAGACACCGCCGGAGCTCTATGCAGACATCGTCAGAAACGGCATCTATCTTGCCGGAGGAGGAGCTCTGCTCAAAGGCCTTGCAAAGAGATTCACCGACAAGATCCGTATCGAATTCAAAGTCTGCGACGATCCGTTGCATGCCGTAGCAAAAGGAACGGGCGTTGCGCTGAAGAACATCAACCGATTCTCATTCCTCATTCGATAAAATCCGGCTAAAGGGTATTTGTCGTCTTTTTCAGGAATCAAATAACCTTTAAACATAGTTTTCCTCTTTTCCAATTTTGGAAGAGAGGAAAATATATGTTTAAAACCTTCCCTAAACAAACCTTCTTTTCACCCCGAAATGAGGAATCTACTGAATTTCATACTGCGTTATTCCACATGGTTCGTGTTTACATTCTATGTGGTTGTCAGTGTGCTTCTTCTGGTCACCAACAGCAGGTATCAGCAGTCGGTCTATCTCACTTCGGCCAACGCCGTGACGGGAGGGCTATACGACACATCGTCGAAAGTGACGGGATACTTCAACCTCCATCAGATAAACGAAAGCCTTCAGGAAAGCAACGCCGCGCTCCAGAACGAAGTTCTGAACCTTAAGAATAAAATTGCCGAATACGAGGTTCTTCTCGCCGACACATTGATGCCGTCGCGTTATTCCGAGAGATTCGGCTATGTTTCAGCCGCTGTAATAAATAACAACACGCGCCATCCCCGCAATTACTTCACTATCAACAAGGGAGCCCTTGACGGTGTACGTCCCGGAATGGGGATTGCCGATCAGAACGGTGTGGTCGGAATTGTGAACGTGGTCGGCGACCACATGGCCCGGGCCATTTCGCTGCTGAACGAGACCCAGCATTTCTCGGTCAAGATAAAGGATACTTCATTTGTCGGCTCATTAAGCTGGAAAGGCGGCGATGCCTCAATAGCATATATGGAAGAGGTTCCACGGCATGTGGAATATAAAATCGGCGACACAATCGTTACGAGCGGATTTTCCACGGCATTTCCCGAAGGAATTCCGGTAGGCTTCATCCTGAACAGGGTGAAGAGCAGCGACGACAGTTTCTTCACATTCAAGATCAGGCTTTCGTCCGACTTCAAGTCGCTGAGCACGGTCAGGGTCATCAGGGATATATACAAACAGGAAGTGGATTCTCTTGCGGAATTCGACATAACCAAATAGCCTCAAGATGGGAAGAAACATTATCATAAATATTATAACCACAATATGTCTCATTCTGGTACAGGTTTTGATATGCAATCATATCATGCTGTTTAATATCGCAATGGCATTTGTGTTTATATATGTCCTGATAAGTCTGCCCATGAACCTGAAGACGAATTATCTTCTGACGTGGGCATTCCTTGCAGGATTTATCGTAGATATATTTTCCGACACTCCCGGAGTGAACGCTTTGGCATGCACCCTTCTCGCGATTTCCAAGAAGCCGATCCTGTTCGCCTACATTCCCCGTGACGACAGAACCAAGAACATAGAGCCTACCCTGTCGTCGCTTGGTTTCGGAGTCTACGGCAAATATCTCTTCACGATGGTTGCAATCTACTGTTTTCTTGTATTCACGATTGAGTATTTCAATTTCGCCGACATCAAGGAAATCGTTGTTCTCACCGCTGCAAGCACGGTATTCACCTTTGTCGTTCTTCTCGGCATCGACAGTCTTATCGTGAAGAAATGACTTTAGTATAAATTAAAGAAAAAGCTTTTAAGCTTTAAATCCATAGTGAGAAAAGATTATAATTTAGAGAAACGAAAATATGTTATAGGAGGATTCATCACTCTTATCGTCATCATCTATATCGTAAGGCTGTTCTCGCTGCAGGTGGGAGATGACAAGTATAAGGAAAGCGCGGAGAGCAACGCTTTCCTCAAAAGGGTGCTCTATCCTGCCCGCGGGCTGATGTACGACCGCAACGGAAAACTGATCGTCTTCAACCGCCCCGCCTACGACGTGATGATCATTCCGAAAGATGTGGGCGAATTCGACACAGTTGCTCTATGCTCCGCGCTTGAGATTACAAAAGAGGAACTTCTCGAAAAATGGCAGGAGATGAAGAATCCGAGAAAAAATCCCGGCTATTCGGCATACACTCCTCAAAAGCTTATCTCACACCTCACTCAGGAAGACTACGGCAGACTTCAGGAAAAACTCTATCTTTTTCCGGGATTCTTCATCCAGAAAAGGACCGTAAGGGACTACGCCTATAAATCGGGAGCAAACATCCTAGGCAATATCCGGGAGGTGTCGGCAAAAGATATTGAAAACGACCGGTATTACCGCCGAGGCGACTATACCGGAGATCTCGGAGTGGAGAAAAGTTACGAGAAGGCCCTGCGTGGAGAAAAAGGCGTTGAGATCCTGATGAAGGACGCCCTCGGCAGAATCAAGGGGAAATATGAGGATGGAATCCATGATGTCTCTCCTGTGGCCGGACATAACCTGAAACTTTCGATAGACATAGACCTGCAGGAATACGGAGAATCACTCATGCAGGGAAAGATCGGAGCCATCGTCGCCATCGAACCCTCTACGGGGGAGATTCTCGCGCTTGTATCCTCCCCTACCTATGATCCCACATTGCTTGTGGGCAGGGAGCGAGGAAAAAATTATGCCGCTCTCGTAAAAGATCTTCAGAAACCGCTTTATGACCGTGCCCTGCAGGGAGCCTATCCTCCCGGCTCGACATTCAAGCCCACCCAGGGACTTATCTTCCTGCAGGAAGGCATTATCGACATCAATACGCGCTATCCATGCTATCACGGATACGTGAACGGTCTGCGTGTAGGATGTCACGGACATGCGTCGCCGATAGCGCTTAAACCGGCGCTCCAGACCTCGTGTAACGCTTATTTCTGCTGGGGATTCAAGAACATGATCGACAAACGGGGAACCAAACCGGCCGACCAGTTCGAGAAATGGAAGAACTACCTTGTCGAGATGGGTTACGGCTACCGCCTTGGTGTCGACCTTCCTCACGAGAGCAGAGGCTTCATACCCAATTCCGAATTCTACAGCAAATCGTTCAGAGGACGCAACTGGAGCGGCAACTCGATCATATCTGTCTCCATCGGTCAGGGAGAGGTGCTTGCGACTCCGCTACAGATAGCCAATCTCTGCGCCACTATCGCGAATCGCGGTTTTTTCTACACTCCTCATATAGTTAAGGAGATCGCCGACAGCGTCATAGACCCGGCTTTCAAGAAAAAACGCAAGCCTCATATCCGTAAAAAGTATTATGAAGAAGTGGCCGAAGGAATGAGAATGGCTGTCTTGGGAGGAACTTGCCGCGGAGCCAATATTCCGGGGATCGAGGTTTGCGGCAAGACCGGAACCGCACAGAACCCTCACGGAAAAGACCACTCTGCCTTCATCGGGTTCGCCCCATACCATAATCCGAAGATCGCGGTATGCGCTTATATAGAGAATGCCGGATTCGGAGCCACATTCGGAGTGCCTATCGGCAGCCTGATGATAGAGAAATATCTCAACGGCGAGATTAGCCCGCAACGAAAGGGAGTCGAAGAAAGAATGTTAAATTCCAATACTATTCTGACAAGTGGAGTCAAGAAACACTAAGACAGGAGGTTCGGTTTTCCGGTCAATCGACTGGGTGACGATTTGTCTCTATCTCATCCTCGTGATGATGGGGGCGGTGAGCATTTATGCGGCAAGCTATGATTTCGACAACGCATCGCTGTTTGATCTGCAGGAGTTTTCCGGAAAACAGATTTTGTGGATCGGTCTGTCGCTCGTTGTCGGAGCTGTCATTCTTATCGTCGACTACAGAATATACAAGATATATGCCTATCCCATATATGGAGTGGTACTCCTTATCCTGTTGGTAACCATTTTTGTAGCTCCCGACATCAAGGGATCGCATTCCTGGCTCGTTTTCGGTCCGGTGAGCCTGCAGCCGGCGGAATTCGGAAAATTCGCCACAGCCCTGGCCCTCGCCAAGCTTTTCGACTCCTATAATTTCACGTTAAACGCCAAGATAAGCAATTATTTCAGGGCGATGATAATCATATTCATCCCCATCATCCTGATTCTTCTCCAGAGCGAGACAGGAAGCGCGCTGGTCTATTTCTCACTGATATTCGTCCTTTACCGCGAAGGGATGAGCGGACTGGTTCTGTTCTCGATCCTTTGCGCCGTGACATATTTCGTCGTGGCGGTGAAATTCGTAGAGCCGCTTATTCTCGGCATTCCTGCCGGAGAGTTTTCCGTATTCGTGTTCATCCTCGTTATATATTCCCTGATGCTTCTTTTCTATTGCAGGGATTTAATCATTGCGAGAAACGTCATTATCGGATTTGTAGGATCCGCTCTTATCGTAACTATTCTTTACTTCTGCGGAATCGTGATAAACGGTCTGGTATATTTTCTGTCGATTCTCGGAATCGCCATGATCTACACAGCAGTAGCGATGTTCCGGCACCGTATCACCAAATTCCTGATAACAATAGGATTTTCGGCTGTTTCGGTGATGTTCCTCTTTTCCGTCAACTACGTTTTCGGAAACGTTCTGGAGCCGCATCAGCAGCAGAGAATAAAAGTTGCGCTCGGAATTGAAGACAACGTGATGGGCGCCGGTTACAACGTGAACCAGTCGAAAATCGCGATAGGTTCGGGAGGCATATCCGGAAAAGGATTCCTTAACGGCACCCAGACCAAGCTTAAATACGTTCCGGAGCAACATACCGACTTCATTTTCTGCACGATAGGTGAAGAGGAAGGATTCATCGGCGCAACGCTTGTGCTTGCCGTCTATCTGGTTCTTATCCTGCGCTTGATCCATATAGCCGAACGACAACGCACGGCCTTCGAAAGAGTATACGCATATTGCGTAGTCTCGATCCTTATATTCCATTTGGGCATAAACGTCGGGATGGTGATCGGGCTATGCCCCGTGATAGGCATCCCGCTCCCATTCTTCAGTTATGGAGGCTCCTCGCTGTGGGGTTTCACAATTCTGCTTTTCATTCTATTACGTCTTGACGCATCCAGAAAAGAACGTACCGATTAAAAGATAACTGATTAAAAAAGAGCCATTAGATAATTAATGGCTCTTTTTTAATCAGTTATTCGAATTATTCAAGAGTGAAACTGTCAGCGTCTTTCCAGGCCGGAAATTTCTCTCTGAAGGATTTCAGCTTGTCAAACGATAAATAAGAATAAATGAAGGGAAAGTCAATGGAATTCCCTCTTATCTCCGCGATAGGTTTCCCCTTGAAATCGTAAACCTCGGAAGAACCGTCATAACGGAATCCTTTGTTGTCGGTTCCGCTGCAGTCGACGCCGCAGACGTAAGCTTCATTCTCGATAGCACGGGCCGGAAGCAGCTTGTTCCAGGCATCCACGCGGACCTCGGGCCAGTTGGCCACGGCGATAAGCAGATCGTATTCATTGTTTACGTTCCTGCACCACACCGGGAACCGGATGTCATAGCATACGATCATCGAGATATTCCATCCCTTAAACTCCACCCCCAGACGTCTGTCTCCGTTCTTAAAGATCCTGTCCTCGCCTGCCATTGTGAAAAGATGACGTTTATCGGCAAATGCTGTCTCACCGTCAGGCCTCATGAAGAAAGCACGGTTCGACACGGTATCGTTATCGGCAGCGATGTAGCTTCCGCAGATGGCGATATTTCTCTCTTTCGATATCTTCTTCAACAGACGAAGAGTGGTTTCCTGAGTTGTCTCTGCAATCGTCCTGACCTCTTCGCGAGTCTTTCCTATCGGGAAACCGGTAGAAAAAGTTTCAGGCAAGACAAGAATATCGGTATCATCGTCAAGACTCTTTACAGACTCGGAAAGCTCAAGCAAGTTAGAAGACATACTGTCCCAACAGATATTCATCGGAAACAAAGCAAGTTTCAGATCGCATTTAGACATAGAGCAAAAATGGGATAGGATGGAATTAGAATGAAATAACAAATCAGACGGAAAACTTTTCGGGATAACGGGCAAGCGGAGCCGCATCGGCATAATACTGCTTAATCGCATCTATATCGGTCTTGATATTACCTACAGGATGATACTCCTTTTCGATGACGACTCTCTTATTCTTATAGTCGATGATGCCAAGCTGGACGGGCACCTTTGCTCCGTATGCGATATACATGAAACCCGTTTTCCATTTTTCCTGACGGCTGCGCGTTCCTTCGGGTGTAACAGCGAGATTCAGATAATCGCTATTCTTATATTTCTTTATTATGGTGTCGGTAAGTTTGCTTGCCCTGGATTTACGGGGAACGGGAATTCCTCCTAAAGATTTCAGCAAAAAACCGAGAGGGAAGAAAAACCAGAAATCCTTCATCAGGAAATTGGCTTTTCTTCCCAACGATTTATAAGCTAACAGTCCGATTATGAAATCCCAGTTGGACGTATGGGGAGCGACACAGATTACGCACTTGTCTCTTCGTGGCGCAGTTATGTCTACCTTCCAGCCGAACAGCTTCAATATTCCTCCCCACAGATTCATAATGGATTCCTAATTTCTACAAATGATACTTATTCAGCCGCAACAGCTTTGTTCCTGGCCTTGACGCTCTCCGGAATAGCTTCGTTGAATTCCTTGACAGCGGCATCGAGGTCATCGGCGAATTCTCTCTGTATCTTTTCAAAAAGAGACTTGAAGAAAGCCCTCTTGGCATCGAGATATTCCTTGCGGTCGGCAAAAGCCTTCACGCCCTTGTCGAAGAAGATGTTGGAATTCTCTTTTGCCTTTTCAATAGCGCCGAGCACTTTGCCGATGGCGGAAGATATTCCCTCTTTGTCAACACCCTCGACATTGTAATAAGCACTCATCATTTCGTCGCAGATTGATGCGCCGATTTCATCAACGCCTTTTTTGAAATTTCTTTTATTTGCCATAATTTTTTAATTATAAATTAATTATAGATCGTTTTCAATTATAATAGGATATGAATGGACTCCTGAGGAATTCATCCTATTATTATAACGTTTAAAAACAATTATTTATTTTTACATCCCGGCTCGGCGCCCGACAACCGACATCTTACGGGATATAATATGCCCTTACCTGTCCTACCGGTAGTTTTCCGACAAGATAAAGCGGAATATGTGCTGAATCAGCAGAAATCCAGGTGTCTATGTCATCGCTCGATTTCTTCTTCCCCTCCTGGGTGAAATTAAACTTTATATGGTAGGCAAGCCTTTTCTTTTTGTTTTTCAATTCTATAATCTCCTTGCCGAGACATTTTATAGTGATTGTCTCAGACTTCGATCCGGAAAAGACCGTCGCTTTCATAGCTTCCCCCCTCTCCAGATTATCATAATTGACAAGTCGAAGATAATAGAACACCGAGAGCATATCGAACACAGGCCCGGGACCGAAAAGCGTTTTGTTCCTGACAGTCGTCTCCCCCTCTTTATTCCTTCGTGTCAGTTTCGTCTCCCCTTTCACACTATTGGACGTGTAATGATACTTGATGTCATCTCTGGCATATCTTCCCTTTTCATGGGCGATCTTTGAATATGAGAGGGGTCGGAAGCCATTTTTATTGACCGAGCCAAGGAGAGTATCCCTCACCTGATAAAAACGGTCGGCCCAGGGCTTTGTCTTTGCCGACAGAACCAGGCTATAGACCGAACCGTTGTCTCTTAACGACAGGGTTGCCTCGCCTGCATCCTTATGAATAAGTCCCCATTTATATGAAATCACATAATGAAGCGTCTCGTTCTTAAAGCCTGCTGCTTCCGAACCAGGACTCCATATAAAAATGGAAATCGCCAAAAGAAGTATTGACAGATATCTCATATTCCTTTCAATTAATAACGTAATAACGGAGCTTGAAAAGATCCTAATGAATTTTCGTTCGCTCCATATTTATCTAACGCTTGAAAAGTAAATTTTAATGCATTATCATAAAAAAACATCCTCAGGTCGGAAAATGGCCTGAGGATGATATCTGAGAAGGAGACAGTATCAATAATACTTTGCAAGTTCATCCTTCAACGTCTGAATCGGCTGGACGCCCGACTGACGCCATTTAAGTTCCCCATTCCTGAATATCATGAATGTCGGAACAGAACGCACGTTATATATGGCGGCGAGTTCCTGATTCTTATCTATATCTATTTTGATTATCCGTGCTTTCTCGCCTACTTCAGAATGAAGTTCTTCGAGAACTGGATGCATCATTTTGCACGGTCCGCACCATGTGGCAAAAAAGTCGATCAAAATCGGTTTTTCTGATTTAATAATGTCTTCAAACTTTTCCATAATATTTAATATCGAGATTAAAACTGCATAGATGCCTTGCATCCATACATCAGGTTATCAATAATTAAGCTTCAGGTATCCGTTCGCTATTGAAAGCGTCGGTATATTTTCCCGATCTTCAGAGTCTATTCTTTAAATATATAAACATTTTAACGATAATTTAGTTGGATAAAAATTTTTAATTATCAAAAATTGATTAAATTTGCAACAAACTTAAATATTTCCGCCGACGTCAATAAAAGTTAAGTTATAGAACTGTCGGTTGAATCAACACTTAAATCAAACATACCATGAGTTCAAACGTTAAGCTGTGCCCAAACCTTCTGGTGCAGTATCTTGACAAAAGTCCGGAAGAATTCCGCAAGGCAGACATCATTCGTTTTGTAAAGGAAAACGGGATAAGGATGATCAACTTCATGTATCCCGCTGATGACAACCGTCTCAAGACGCTGAATTTTGTAATCAATTCGGAGGATTACCTCGAATCGATCCTTACGTTCGGCGAGCGTGTTGACGGCTCGAGCCTTTTCCCCTTTATAGAGGCCGGCAACAGCGACCTTTATGTCATTCCACGTTATTCAACAGCGTTTGTAGATCCTTTTGCGGAGATTCCGACGCTGACGATGCTCGCTTCCTTCTTCGACAAGGAGGGAAATCCGCTGAAATCGTCGCCCGAATACACGCTCAAGAAAGCCTGCGACTCCTTCACGAAAGTGACGGGAATGGAATTCTATGCCATGGGCGAGCTTGAATATTACGTGATAGCCGACGATACCGACCTCTTCCCTGCAACCGACCAGAAGGGATATCACGAATCGGCTCCGTTCGCAAAATTCAACGATTTCCGCTCCGAATGCATGTCGCTTATCGCCCAGGCCGGAGGCATTATCAAATACGGTCATAACGAGGTAGGCAACTTCACTCTCAACGGCAAGATTTTCGAGCAGAACGAGATTGAATTCCTCCCCGTTCCCGCACGTCAGGCAGCCGACAACCTTATGATCGCCAAATGGATTATCCGCACTCTCGCCGCCAAGAAGGGATATGACGTGACTTTCGCGCCCAAGATAACCGACGGCAAAGCCGGAAGCGGCCTCCACATCCACTTCAAGGTTATGAAAGAGGGTGTGAATATGATGACCGAGAACGGTCGTCTAAGCGACACCGCAAAGAAAGTCATCGTGGGCATCCTGGAGAATGCCGACGCTATCACCGCAATGGGCAACAAGGTTCCGACAAGCTATTTCCGTCTTGTTCCTCATCAGGAGGCTCCCACCTCGATCTGCTGGGGCGACCGCAACCGTTCCGTGCTCGTGAGGGTTCCTCTGGGCTGGACTGGCGAAAAAGATATGTGCTCGCAGGCAAATCCTCTTGAAGAGCCGGCTTCCGATGTACCCGACAAGCAGACTGTAGAGCTCCGCAGCGCCGACGGCTCTGCCGATGTCTACCAGCTTATCGCAGCCATGGCGGTTGCAGCAAGAGAGGGCTTTGAAATGACCGACGCTCTCCGGAAGGCCGAGGATCTTTATGTAAGCGTAAACATCCATCAGGATGAGAATAAAGAAAAACTCGCTCAGCTCAAAGGACTTCCCGACAGTTGCGCCGCTTCAGCAAAGGCTCTTGAAGCCGACAGGGCCGTATTCGAGAAATATGATGTCTTCTCTCCCGAAATGATATCAGGCATCATCAAGAAGCTAAATTCCTACAACGACGGCAATCTTCGCGCCGAGGTTAAAGGCAAGCGCAAGGAAATGCTCGACCTTGTGAAGAAATACTGGCATTGCGGTTAATCATTCGACATTAATTGCGGTGTAATACACCGCATATTGAATCCAATCGTTATAAAATCCGGGCTTCCATGAAAGGAAGTCCGGATTGTTTTTATTATTTTTGCAGACAAAGTCAATACAGGCAAAGTTATTAAAGATGACAGAGGAAGAGAAGATAAGATACGCGAGAATGACGGCTATCGCGGAGATCGGGACCGAAGGGATGGAAAGGCTGAGGTCCTCAAGAGTGTTTATTGTCGGCTGTGGAGCACTCGGCTCGCCCGTGGCGATGTATCTGGCGGGAAGCGGCGTAGGCACCGTCGGATTCGCCGATTTCGACACTATCGACATATCCAATCTTCATCGTCAGCTTTTCTATGAAACAGGTCAGGCAGGCCGAAATAAAGCAGAGGTCCTTAAAGAACGCATCGTCAGACTGAACCCGGAATGCAAGGTCAATGCCTTAGAGACATTGATAACAGAGAAGAACGCTCCCGAAATTTTCAGTGAATACGATTTCATCATAGACGCCACCGACAATCCCTCCTCCAAATTCCTGATCGAGAAGACCTGCATAAGCCTCGGCATCCCCTACACCACCGGAGGAGTCTCCGAGTTTCACGGTCAGGTGATCAGCTGGGCGCCCGGACACGTTCCCTTATCGGAACTGCTTTCGGCTCCTCTTGATCCGTCGGCAATGCCATGTCAGATAAACGGAGTAGCAGGCCCTGCGGCCGGACTCATTGCCGCGATAGAGGCTTCCGAAGCAATAAAGCATCTCGCCGGGATAGGCGAAATGCTTTATGACAAATTGTTTACGATCGATCTCCTCACGATGGAGACACATCTCTTCAGGATTTGCTGAGAGCTCCGTCGAGATGCACGTCGAGCTGCGGAAAGGGGAACGAGAATCCGAGCTTAGGAAGCTCGATAAAGAATCTCTCGTTAAAATCATAAAATACATTCCAGTAATTTGAAGAATGTGTCCAGGCCCTGACCGTGATATTGATGCTGCTGTCGGCAAGTTCGCCAAGTCCTACAAACGGCTTGCGCTCGATCTTGACCGGAATCGTGGCATTCATCTCGAAATCATCAGTCAATCGATTGCGCATCTGCTCATGGTGTTTGCGCAATTTGGGACGAAGCCATGAAAACCAACTACCATTTTTCTTTTTCGAAGCTTCATCCTCCACATATGTTTCAGGAGCCTCTTCACAATTCTTTTTTTCGGACATCTCTTCGCGGATTCTCTCGTCGTCCTCAATATATTGCCTGACAATCCTGTCGTCTTCCAGAAGCATCTTAAGAATAGCCTCCCGGGCGGAAGTGAAATCCGTATCATAAGAGAGAGCTATTGTCCAGTCGACCCTCCTGTAGTTTTCAAGAGAAAAATTATTGATGGTTCCCGTTGAGAGTCCCCCGTTAGGAATTATGATGGCCTTGTTGTCGACGGTATTGATGACGGTTGAGAAAAGCTGTATGGATTTAACGGTTCCTGCATATCCCTGCGTCTCGATATAATCTCCCACTTTATATGGCTTGAGCAACAGAATCAGCACTCCCCCCGCGAAATTCTGCAATGTTCCGCTCAATGCCATACCGAGAGCCACACCGGCTGAGGCAAAGATGGCTATGAAGCTGCTTGTCTCGATTCCCAATATCCCTATGATGGTGATTATAAGAATGAAATACAAAACCATCTTTATCAAAGAGAGGACGAACGTGGTCAAGGATGGATCCATCCTTCTGTGGGTCATCACTTTGAGGGTTGTCTTATATATCTTTCTGATAATAAACCTTCCGACATAGAAGACAAGAATGGCGATCAGCAGCTTGAAGCCGAAGTTCACGACGCTGTTGGCTATCTTCGTTATCGCGTCTTCGACACTCAGCCCCTTCAGTTCGGTGAGCGCCTGGGCTCCCGACTGTATCTCTTCGGCTATCGGATCGGCAGCCGGTTCTGTTGTCTGAAACATAAAGTATAAATAGATGTAAAAAATTAGCTGTTAAGTAGTTGATAAAAATTAATGAACATATAAAACGAAGATATTTTTGAGGCGATTGGGTTGCGGAAGGAGGGAGCATATTAATATATGCGACTGACTGACAAGACCCAAGCGGCCAAAAAGATCAAGTTTTATAGTTCAAGATATCAACTACTCATATATCGATTAATTTTTAGAAACTACTTACTTATAAAGGCGGTTAAACCAGTCGAGGCCCTCATAATATCGGTCGATCTTCGAGCCAGACCGATTATATATGTGGCAGTTCATACCGCTGTATCTCGATTTGTCGATCGATGTTCCGTTAAAGTTTCTGTCGGAACAACCCTTATAGATAACAAACTCCGACATTGCTTTGTTAAACCCGGAAGTCAGAGACGAAGCGCTGTTCACGTTAGCGTACGACCCTATAAAATCGCCGAAATCATAAAGCCTGTATGAGAAATTGATGGTTGCGAAATTTCTCGCGGCATAATCTACAAGAGTTGATTCCGCCGGAAATAAACTGCCTGCCTTTAATATGGATTTTACCGATTCGGCAACCTGATCGATCTTTTCCATTTTCAAAAGCGCTACCGTGACGACATCGCCCTTGCTTCTGAAATAATCGCACATCGCTGAAACAGCTCCCGTTCTGTCGGGAGAATCGATCAGAAGTTTCGGCAAGACGATATTGTAAGGCGTCCCTTCCCCCATGAGTTCAGCGGCACAACCCATCATATAACTGCACTTGTTGCGCAACTGATAAGCGACCTCAATGCTGCTCATGAAGCAACAGTCGAACCAGATGGTATCGAACTTACCGTCGGGAATCATCTCAGCCATCTCCTTGAGATCGAGCCAGTCGGTCTTTCCTGCGCTGTTATTCTCACCACCGAACGAGGAGGCCTCCGCTCCATAAGATGGAGAAGGGATCGGGTCGAAAGCCTCCGAGAGTCGCGACAGGCCTCTTGTATGGTCTGACATTTCCGGATACCAGCCGCTTCCGTGTCCCCAAAGAAACAGATTTGAACGCACATCCGGATAAAAGCTCAAGGCATCCCTGAGCACCTGACCGAATCTCTCCGGATTCGTGGAGAGCATTCCGTCGGTATATTTTTTCATTTCCAGGAAAGTGACAGATCCGTCCGGCATCTTGCTCACCTGATAGAGCACTCCATAGCCGGATACATTCTTATAAAGAAGGACTTTATATATATCGGAATCGATTCGGGACATTGCCTCGAGAATCTTATCCTCGTTCGATGCAAGAAAACCGGACAATGAGCTTTTGTTAACCGCATATATCAGCGTCATCTGCTTTACGGCGCCGACTTCTTTACCACCTCCGGGATCCTCGCCGCAGGAACCAAGCAGAAGGCTAACGGCAACACATAGAATTAGAATTATCCTCGAAAACATATTATTATGGAAAATATTAATACTTATTTCAAATTCAACATGATCAACTTTTGCGAAATCATTTCCGGCTGATCAACATCAATATTTTTGCAAAGATAATAAATTCAAACCTTTGTATGAAAAATATTTGCATTAATTAAATAAAATCTGTTGCAAAATGCGCCAGCATCGGTTTTCAATACTCTCAGCAAAAATAAAATGCAAATTTTAATGATATTTAATTGAAATTATACAAGAAAATCGTTGCATTTTCACATTTAAATGTTAATTTTGCATTTAAGTGTTAAAATTCACGTTTCATCCTCCAGAGAAACAATAATATTAACATGAGCTCAAAAATTTTTGTGCTATCTGCTCTCCTCCGAAAGGAAAGAAAGCCGCAAAACGGAACAAAATAACAACGTAATCAGTGGTGGTTAAACCCCAAGCGTTATTATTTGTTAATATAACATAAGTTATCCTGCCAAATTTTTACAAAGGCACTCCGCCTTTCAAATTTCAGCAGGGCCGACAATATAATAAGGAATGAAAAAATCATTAATATGGCTTCTGACTATAGTGATGGCCATCACGTTCGGCGCATTGCTCTATTTTCAGATCATGTATCTTGAAAATATGGTGAAGATGCGCGACGAACAGTTCTCTGAAGGCGTGATGCGTTCGCTATATTCGACATCCGAATTTCTTGAGCGCGAGGAAACACTCCATTTCCTCGAGCAGGACGTCAACATCATTGAATCAAGTTTCTACGACAACTACTCCAAGCCAGACGGCAACACCGATGCCGACCTTAAGTATTCGGTGGAGAGTCCCGACGGCACAGTCACCAATTATACCCTCTCATCTCAGGTTGACAAGTCGAAACAGGATCCTTCAAAAATCTCATATCCCTCCACCACCCTCGACATGGGCACGCGTTACCGCAACATGCAGGAAGTGATCCGCAGCCAGTATCTCTATCAGAAGGGATTGCTCACTGAGGTTATCCTGTCGATCCTTCGCGATTCCGGTTCGAGATCGATCATGGAGAGAGCCGATTCGACGGTTGTCAGAAACTGCCTGCGGACCGAGCTGGCCAACAACGGGGTGAACGTGCCTTTCGCTTTCGCCGTATACAACGTCCGCGGCGACATGATCTATTCCACCGAAGGATTCAGCGCCAATCTGCAGAAGGACATCTACAGCATCCCTCTCTTCTCAAATTCAGACGCCTACTATAACCTAAAGGTCGAATTCCCGACCAAAGGAACCTATATATTCTCATCTGTCAGGTTCATCATTCCCACTCTGGCGCTCACGCTTATCCTGTTGATTATCTTCCTTTACACGATAATCCTCGCATTCCGCCAGAAAAAGCTCACGGAGATGAAGACCGATTTCATCAACAACATGACCCACGAGCTGAAAACGCCTATCTCAACGATATCGCTTGCCGGGCAGATGCTCTCCGACCCTTCGATAAGGAAATCTCCTGCATCCCTTCAGCATCTTTCGGAAGTCATCACCGACGAATCGAAAAGGCTGAGGTTTCAGGTTGAGAAAGTGCTCCAGATGTCGGTGTTCGACAACACCGGCAGCGCGCTGAAATTCACCGTTGTCAACGTGAATACCATCATATCCTCGGTTGTCAACACTTTCAAGATAAAAGTAGAGAAATACGGAGGGACCCTCACCACATCGCTTGCCGCTCAGGACGCCGAGGTGAGAGTGGACGAAATGCAGTTTACAAACGTTATCTTCAACCTCCTCGACAATGCTGTGAAGTATATGGATTCTGAAAGAGAGCCAAAACTTGATATCTCGACCAAAGACATTTCAGGAGAAAGACTCGAGATCCGGGTAAGGGACAACGGTATCGGAATCAAGCGTGACGACCTCAAGCGAATATTCGACAAGTTCTTCAGGGTCAACACGGGCAACCGTCACGACGTGAAAGGATTCGGCCTCGGGCTGGCATACGTTAAGAAAATGATCACCCTCTTCGGAGGCTCGATAAATGTCGAGAGCGAATTCGGCAAGGGATCGACGTTCATAATAGTCCTCCCGCTTCTGTCGAAGGAGCTGAACCACGACAATTGAAGCAGAAAAACAGTCTAAACGGCAGACGCCAAAAGAAAATACCGTTTAACGATTGTTATACTATAAGTATGATATGTTAAATTAACGAAATATAATAAAACGATATAGTCATGGAAGAAAAATTGAAAATCCTGCTCTGTGAGGATGACGAGAACCTTGGAATGCTTTTGAGAGAGTTTCTCCAGGCGAAAGGTTTTAACGCGGATCTTTATCCTGACGGCGAAAAAGGCTACAAAGCCTTTCTGAAAGGCAAGTATGACCTCTGCGTGTTAGACGTGATGATGCCCAAAAAAGACGGCTTCACACTTGCTCAGGAAATAAGAAACGTAAACGCAGAAGTGCCGATCATTTTCCTCACTGCCAAGGCGCTGAAGGAGGATGTGCTCGAAGGCTTCAAGATAGGTGCCGACGATTATATAACCAAGCCTTTCTCGATGGAGGAGCTTGTATTCAGAATCGGAGCCATCCTGCGCAGGGTGAAAGGAAAGAAAGATAAGGAGATAACTCTTTACAAGATCGGCAAGTATACCTTCGACACTCAGAAACAGGTGTTGATAGCCGACAACAAGACCCAGAAACTGACCACCAAGGAATCGGAGCTTCTCGCCCTCCTATGCTCTCACGTAAACGAGATTCTCGAAAGAAACTATGCTCTGAAATCCATCTGGATCGATGACAATTACTTCAACGCCAGAAGTATGGACGTCTATATCACAAAGCTCAGAAAACTCTTGAAAGAAGACCCGTCGATCGAGATCATCAACATCCACGGCAAAGGCTACAAGCTGATCGCGCCTGAGGTTGAGACAGAAATGACCGCAGAAGATTGAACACAAACAGGGAAATCCGAAATAAAGTCTGACGCCGAAACGCAATCCCGCGCTTCGGCGTCTTCCTTTTTCAGGAAGTATACCCGTGGCGCCGAACTTTTAGAGAGCATGATACCCTTTATGTCATGTTTTTTGATTATCTTTGCAGATACAGCATAAAATGGAGTTCACGACACGATCCCTGAACTCCGCCTCCTCCGGACTTTTGAATAATTATTCGCGATGAAAATATTATATTTTATTTATCAATGGTTTATTGCAGGACCGATTTTCTTAGTCCTCACCATCCTTACAGCCATAGTGACGATCATCGGCTCCGTTATCGGCAAACGCGATTTATGGGGATATTATCCCGCGCATATATGGTCAAGAGCCACCTGCACACTTTTCCTCATGCGCGTCAAGGTTGAGGGAAGGGAGAATATCGATCCCATGACATCATACGTTTTTGTGGCCAACCATCAGGGAGCCTACGACATCTGGGCGATTTACGGATATCTTAACCACAATTTCAAATGGCTGATGAAAAAGAGCCTTGAGAAGATATTTCTTGTAGGTGACGCCTGCAAGTTCGCCGGCCACGTCTTTGTCGACGATTCATCGGTTGCCGGAATCAAGAACACGATCGCTTCGGCCGAGAAAACCCTTAAGAACGGGATGTCGGTGGTTATCTTCCCGGAAGGGAGTCGCTCCTACGACGGGAAAATGATTCCGTTCAAGAGAGGCGCCTTCATGCTCGCCGCCGAATTCAGGCTTCCTGTCGTGCCGATCACAATCGACGGCAGTTTCAAGGCAATGCCCCGCACCACCTACAATATGCATCCCTCCGTGATCAGGCTTACCATCCACAAGCCCATCTATCCCGGAGAAAAGGGATTCAACACCAAAGTCCTCATGGCACAATGCCGCGAGGAGATTCAATCGAAATTACCGGAATAATGAACAGTTTCCCCATAGTTCTCACGATTGCCGGCTCCGACAACAGCGGCGGCGCGGGCATTCAGGCCGACATCAAGACATGCTGCGCCTTCAAGGTCTATGCCGCTTCCGTCATAACCGGAGTTACGGCCCAGAACTCAAGACACGTATATGGCGTTGAGCCGGTTTCTGCCGAGCTGCTCGAAAAGCAGATCGACTCCGTTTTCGAGGCAATGACTCCCGACGCGGTAAAGACCGGAATGCTTCCGACTCCCGAATGCATCCGCATGGTCTCCGAAAAAATACGTAAACACAGGCCCCGGCATCTTATCGTCGATCCGGTAATGGTCGCCACAAACGGCGACAGCCTCGTTTGCGGCAACGAGATAGTGAGAGAGATGAAGCGATCTCTGCTTCCTCTTGCCGATCTCGTGACGCCCAACCGGAGTGAGGCTTCATGTCTGCTTGCAGCTCCGGTTGAATCAATGACCTCTGAGGAAGCATGCGAGGCTCTCAGGGAGATCTGCTGCTCTAAAGCGGTTCTCCTCAAGGGAGGCGATATGGAAGGAGATTCAAGCATCGACTGGCTCTTCGACGGCGAGAGATTCAAGAAGTACTCCTCCAAGCGGATAGATTCTCCCAACACACACGGCACCGGATGCACCCTCTCCTCGGCGATCGCCTGCGGACTGGCGAAAGGTCTTCCGCTCCACAAAGCCGTCAGAGTGGCCAAGGACTATGTGTTCCATGCCATTCAGAAAGGAAAGAACATCCATATCATGGACGGCCACGGCCCTCTCTATTTTTTCACCTGACAAACCATTGTCGTCAGGACAACCACAAATTAGATATGAAAATAACAGTCAATAATTCTCCGAAGATAATTGAGGAGCAATACGTCACCGTCTCCCGGCTTCTTGAAATACTTGGAGTGAAGGAAAACGGAACTGCTGTCGCAGTCAACGAACGCCTGATCCGGAAAGACGACCGCCCGGCGACCTCTGTTTCCGACGGCGACGCCATCACAATAATAACAGCCGCTTTCGGCGGATAAACCTTCAACAAATGACATCGCCCGACAAATTCCTGAAGATTGTGATCACAAGTCCGGACTCCGTCAAGGATGAGGCCGGCAGGATATGCACGCTCCTTAAAAACGGCATAGACTATGTCCACATCAGGAAGCCGGAGGCGACACGAAACGAGATCCGCGACCTGATCGAAAGCATTCCGTATAAGTTCAGGAGGCATCTGAGACTTCACGGACATTTCGATCTTGTCAACGACTACAATCTCGCGGGCGTACATCTCAACAGCAGATGCCCGCAGGCGCCGCAGAACGCCCTGTCGGTCTCTAAGTCATGCCATTCTATCGAAGAGGCGAACGATGCCGCGGATTATGTCTACGTCACGCTCTCTCCGATATTCGATTCCATCTCTAAGGAAGGATACAGATCCGGATATGATCTGGAAACTATAAAGAGAAATTTGATTTCCAAAAACGTTATAGCATTGGGAGGGGTCACTCCCGACCGTTTCGGAACATTGCGCGAATGCGGTTTCGCCGGCGCCGCGATGCTCGGATGCGTCTGGAATGATTTCGACCGGTTTATAATGGATTTAAATCACTGAATAATGTTACAGTTTATTACAAATACAGATGCTCCGGCTCCGGTAGCAGAACAGATAAAGGCAGTTCTCGAAGGCGGATGCAAGTGGATACAGATACGCATGAAAGATGCCACAGATGAGGAAATTTCGAAGGTTGTCGAAGAGATCAAGCCGCTGTGCATCGAAAAGGAGGCTTTTCTGATTCTCAACGACAGAGTGGAGCTCGCCAAAAAGCTCGATGTGGGGGGCGTTCATCTCGGCAAGACTGATATGCTGCCCTCAAGAGCGCGTATGGTACTTGGCCCTGCCGCCGTGATTGGCGTGACGGCAAACACTTTCGACGATGTCCTCGCCACCCAGGCCCTTGACATCGACTATTACGGCCTCGGCCCCTTCAGGTTCACCGAAACCAAGAAGAACCTCGCTCCCGTTCTCGGACTTGAGGGGATAGCCCGGATATCTTCGGAAATGGAGAAGACCGGAATCAACATCCCGAGGGTGGCCGTAGGCGGAATCACGCTCGATGACGTCCGGCCCCTGATGAAGACCGGCATCAACGGCATTGCCGTGAGCGGCGCCATCGCCTTTGCCCCCGACATAAAGAAGGCTACCGAGGATTTCCTCGAAGCATTGAAAGAGTTTGAGAAATAATCTCATAATCTCTCTTCAACTAATCTCTCTTCACCGTTCATTAAAACAGCAATAACAACATAATTGTATATGACAGATTCTTTGAAAATCGGCGAAAGAGTGTTCTCTTCCCGATTGTTTGTAGGGACAGGAAAGTTCTCCTCTCCCGATGTCATGCTTGAGGCCATAAAGGCATCCGGCTCGGAAATGATCACGGTGGCCATGAAACGTGTCAACATGATGAACGAGGCTACCGACGAAATGCTGACCCATATAAACCGCGAACACGTGCAGCTTCTGCCCAACACCTCCGGGGTAAGGAATGCCAAGGAGGCGGTGCTCGCGGCGCGGATGAGCCGTGAGATCTTCAACACTTCGTTCATTAAGCTCGAGATCCACCCCGATCCGAAATATCTTATGCCGGATCCCGTTGAGACTCTTAAGGCGACTGAGATCCTCGCCAAAGAGGGGTTCACGGTACTTCCATATATCCAGGCTGATCCGGTTTTATGCAAGCTCCTTGAGGAAGCGGGAACTGCAGCCGTAATGCCTCTCGCTGCCCCCATCGGCACAAACAAGGGCCTCGTTACCAAAGATATGCTTGAGATCATCATCGAGCAGTCGAGGGTTCCGGTTGTTGTCGACGCGGGACTCGGAGCTCCCTCCCATGCCGCCGAGGCTATGGAAATGGGTGCTGACGCCGTGCTTGTCAACACCGCCATCGCCGTTGCCGGAGACCCGGTGATGATGGCAGTGGCTTTCAAAAAAGCCGTCGAGGCCGGAAGAGAGGCGTTCAACGCCGGTCTCGGAATCGTTTCCTCCTCCGCGCAGGCCACGAGTCCTCTAACCTCATTCCTTAATAGCTAATAATTTAAATCATGAAAATCGACAATATTGATTTATCATCATATCCGAATTCAGAGAAAATATACGTGAAGGGTTCTCGTCCCGACATCAAGGTCGGAATGAGAAAGATACATCAGTATCCCACCGTAAAGATTGAAAACGGCAAAAGAGTTGAATATCCTAATGAGGACATAACTGTCTACGATACTTCGGGACCTTACACAGATCCCGAAATAATAATCGACATAAACAAGGGTCTCCCCCGAATAAAGGAATCATGGATCGAGGAAAGAAACGATACGGAGATCCTTCCCGACATCACGAGCATGTACGGCAGAATGCGCCGTGACGACAAATCGCTCGATTCGCTGAGATTCCCCGTGGCCCACAAACCCCGCAAGGCGAAGGAGGGAAAGGTCATCACGCAGATGCATTATGCCCGCAAGGGAATCATAACCCCGGAGATGGAGTATGTGGCGATCCGCGAAAACCTCGATAACGAGCGCCGCGGCATCAAGACCTACATCACTCCCGAATTCGTCCGCGAGGAGATAGCCGCCGGCCGCGCCATCATCCCCGGAAACATCAACCATCCCGAGGCCGAGCCTATGATAATCGGCAAGGCGTTCAGCGTGAAGCTGAACACCAATATCGGCAATTCCGCCCTCTCATCCGGTATCGAGGAGGAGATCGCTAAAGCCGTCTGGAGCTGCTACTGGGGCGGAGACACGCTGATGGACCTTTCTACCGGAGACCATATCCACGAGACGCGCGAGTGGATCGTCCGCAACTGCCCTGTGCCGGTGGGAACGGTGCCTATCTACCAGGCGCTTGAGAAGGTGGACGGCGACGTCAGGAAGCTCACCTGGGAGATCTACCGCGATACGCTCATCGAGCAGTGCGAGCAGGGTGTCGACTATTTCACCATCCATGCCGGAGTGCTCAGAGAGCATGCCGAGCTTGTGGAGAAACGTCTCACGGGCTGCGTCTCGAGAGGCGGTTCGATCATGACCCAGTGGTGCGTGCTTCACAACGAGGAAAGTTTCCTCTATACGCATTTCGACGAGATATGCGAGATCCTTAACAAATATGATGTGGGCGTCTCGCTTGGCGACGGCATGCGTCCCGGCTCTACCCACGACGCCAACGACCGCGCCCAGTTCCTTGAGCTCGAGGTGCTCGGCCGGCTCACTGAAAAGGCATGGGCTCACGACGTGCAGGTTCTTATCGAAGGCCCCGGCCATGTGCCTATCAACAAGATCAAGGCGAACGTCGAGAAGGAGATGGACGTATGCCACGAGGCTCCCTTCTATACGCTCGGCCCCTTGACCACCGACATCGCTCCCGGTTACGACCATATCACCTCGGCCATCGGCGCAGCCATCATCGGCACGCTCGGAACGGCCATGATCTGCTACGTTACTCCGAAGGAGCATCTTTCGCTGCCTACCCTCGCCGACGTGAGGGAAGGCGTGATCGCCTATAAGATCGCCGCTCATGCCGCCGACCTCGCCAAGGGATTCCCCGGCGCGAACGTCAGGGACGATGCCCTGAGCAAGGCCCGCTACGACTTCAGATGGAAAGACCAGTTCAACCTCTCTCTCGATCCGGAAAAGGCAAAACGCTACTATCTCGAGTCAAGACGCGACGCGCCTGACGCCGACGACCGCTTCTGCACCATGTGCGGACCTAACTTCTGCGCCATGAGAATTTCTCAGAACATTGCAGACGAATGTGAAAAGAGTAAGTTATGAACAACGAGGAAACAGAACAGCAAAACAATAATATCAAACACAGCGACCCGACCAAAGACGCGATCTTTGGTCATGGGTTCGCTGATGAGATCGGTCAATACGACTGGGACGAGACGATCCGCATGGTAGACAGCGCCACCGACGCCGACGTGAGAAGGGTGCTGGCCAAGGCGAAAAGAAATGCAAAACCGCTTACACCCGAGGAATTCGGAATCCTTATCTCTCCGGCCGCCGACCCTCATCTCGAGGAGATGGCCCAGCTTGCCCACCGCTTCACGCAGGAACGCTTCGGAAATACCATCTCGATGTATATCCCGATGTATGTCTCCAACGCCTGCACCAACAAATGCGTTTACTGCGGATTCAACCACGACAATCCCTTTACGAGAACCACCCTCAGCCTCGAGCAGGTGGAGGCGGAGTGCAATGCGATCAAGAAACTCGGCGATTTCGAGAATCTGCTTATCGTCTCGGGAGAATATCCATCGCTCTGCGGCGTGGATTATCTGGAGAAGGTTCTGCAGGTGTGCCGCCCCTACTTCCATAACCTCACGATAGAGGTTCAGCCGATGAAATCTGTTTATTACGAACGGCTCACGCATTCGGGACTCAACGGCGTGGTCTGCTTTCAGGAGACCTACAACCGGAAGAAATACAAGACCTACCATCCGCAGGGTATGAAGAGCCATTACGAATGGCGGCTCAACGGCTTCGACCGCATGGGCGAGGCAGGACTCCACAAGATCGGCATGGGCGTGCTCATCGGTCTCGAGGACTGGCGCGCCGACACCGTGATGATGGCGCGACACCTGAGATATCTTCAGCGTAAATACTGGAAGACCCGCTATTCGGTAAACTTCCCGAGGATGCGCCCTTCGGAGAGCGGCTATCAGCCCAACGTGGTGATGAGCGAGAGGGAGCTGGCGAAACTGACATGCGCCTTCCGCATCTTCGATCATGACGTCGACATCTCCTACTCCACGAGGGAAGCTCCCGAATTCCGCCACAACATGATGAAGCTCGGCGTCACCTCGATGAGCGCCGGCAGCCAGACGGAGCCGGGAGGCTATTGCTCGACGCCCGAGGCCCTCGAACAGTTCGAGGTAAGCGACGAGCGCTCCCCCCGCGCCGTAACGGAAGACATCCGCCAGAACGGCTACGAGCCCGTCTGGAAAGACTGGGACGCCATCTTCGACTAAAATACCGACAGCGATGTAGGGACGCACGGCTCGTGCGTCCGCTTGACTGACAAAATATTATAAATAGACAGGAGTACAGGAGAACTATTTTTGTTCTTCTGTGCTTTTGTCTTTATTGCATCTCCGATTTGTTTTTTGACAAGAACGTTGAGCAAGTCAGACCGATCGGATTAGTCAGACTGGTCAGACTGGCAGCCCCTTCCGATCCTTCCGATCCTTCCGATCGCGCGAAAAGCACCGGAGGGCGCGGTGTCTTTACAACCGCCTGCGTAAGCTGGCGGACAAAGAGCTTCCCTTCCACCTATCGTGACAAGCCGCGGAGCGGCGAATTCACGAACCGCACCAGCACAGGCAACCGCCTGCGCTCGCCTCAAAATCCGATATTTCTTGCAAGACGGTTGCCATCATAGAAAAATTTTACTAAATTTGCCATATAGAACCTCGCGATATGCGGTGCCTCAGAGGAGGATTGACACCGGGTATTGGGCGGTTCGTTTAAAATACGAAAGGCGTTTATCAACGCTTTATTTCTTGGCTCTTAGAAACGACCAATTTCAAAGATGTAGTCAAAAATGAAGCAATAGTGAACGCCCCTTGGGTATGTTTATGTATTTCCGATTCATTTCACTTAGAAGTGGGTCCGAGAGTTTACATATACTTACTTCGCGGGGTGATTCTACCATTGCTCGTTCTACTACATCGGGCTTTGGTCGGCCTCTAAGAGCGGAATGAGCATGGTGGCTCCCGCTTTTTCGTTTATAGAGACTAACCATTTGCCATTATGGAGTCGATGGCTGTGAAGCGAGTGACCCATAGTGCAGCCGATTCTCATAGATAACACTAATCAGACTTTGAGAGACGATTTGGTGACTACCATCAAATCCGGCAGCCGCGTGGCCATCGCCGCCGCCAGTTTCTCAATCTATGCGTTCCAGGAACTTCGTGAGCAACTGAGCGATATCGATGAATTGCGCTTCATTTTCACTTCGCCATCCTTCATCACCGAGAAGGCAGACAAACAACGCCGTGAGTTTTATATTCCCCGATTGAATCGTGAGCGCGATTTATTCGGATCGGAATTCGAGATAAAGCTGCGCAATGAACTTTCGTTAAAGGTCGTGGCAAAAGAATGCGCGGAATGGATCAGGCGAAAGGCCTGTTTTAAATCCAACCGCACAAACGACAACATGATGGGCTTCATCAACGTAGATGAAACCAACTATATGCCCATAACCGGATTCACGACCGTTGACCTCGGCTGCGAGCGAGGCAACTATGCATATCAGTTTGTTCAGCGCACCGACGCTCCGTTATCGCAATTCTATCTAAACCTCTTCAACCAGGTCTGGAACGACAGCAATAAGCTGCAGGTGGTTACTGAGCAGGTTCTCGACAACATCACGAACGCATACAAAGAAAACTCTCCGGAATTCATATATTTCTTGACCCTCTACAATATCTTCAATGAATTTCTTGAAGATATTTCTGAAGACGTGTTGCCGAATGAGGCCACCGGCTTCAAGTCGAGCGTTATCTGGAACAAGCTTTACAATTTCCAGCGCGACGCGGCTCTCGCCATCATCAACAAGTTGGAAAAATTCAACGGGTGTATCCTTGCCGACTCCGTGGGCCTCGGAAAGACGTTCACCGCTCTCTCGGTCATCAAGTATTACGAGAACCGCAACAAGTCCGTTCTCGTTCTATGCCCGAAGAAACTTCACGACAACTGGGTGACATATCGGAGCAACTATAAGAACAATCCTTTAGTCGCCGACCGACTGCGCTACGACATCCTTTTTCATACCGATCTGTCGCGGAAGTCGGGCGAAAGCAACGGCCTTGACCTCGAGCATATCAACTGGGGAAACTACGATCTTGTCGTTATAGACGAAAGCCACAATTTCCGAAACGGCGGAAAGATCTCTACCGATGAAAACGACGAGAATCCGCGAGAGAACCGCTACCTGCAACTGATGAACAAGGTTATCCGCGCCGGAGTCAAGACGAAAGTGCTGATGCTATCGGCGACGCCGGTAAACAACCGTTTCATCGACCTGCGCAATCAGCTTGCCCTCGCCTACGAGGGCGACAGCTCGCGGATGGACGCGTTGCTGAAAACCTCGAGTTCTCTCGATGACATATTCCGTCAGGCGCAGACCGCCTTCAACCGCTGGTCGAAGTTCCCTCCTGAAGAACGCACCACAAAGGCGTTGCTCGAAATGTTGAGCTTCGATTTCTTCGAAGTACTCGACAGCGTCACCATAGCCAGAAGCCGCAAGCATATCGAGCAATACTATGACACCTCCGATATCGGTAAGTTCCCGAAACGATTGAAGCCGATTTCCCGGGCGCCGAACCTTACAGACCTTCCCAAAGCTGTAAATTTCAACGACATATTCGTCAGCGTCTCCGAACTAAATCTCGCCATCTATACCCCTTCGGACTTCATTCTGCCGAGTAAGATAGATAAATACACCGATACAAAAGACGAAGGATCCCTCGCAAATCTATCGCGCAGGGGGCGCGAGCGCGGAATCAGGCAACTCATGAGTATCAACCTGCTAAAAAGGCTTGAAAGTTCCGTCAATTCCTTCCGTCTGACCCTCAGTCGAATCAAAGACTATATCGAGGCCACTATCAATTCAATTGATTCAGTTGCCTCCGCGGGTTCTCATGCCGACATAAGCGAATATGATTTTGGAAACGGCCTTGACTTCGACGAACGCGAAGATACTGTTTTCATCGGCGGCAAAAAGACAAAAATCGATCTTGCCGACATGGATTACGTGCAATGGCGCGACTATCTCGCCAAGGATCTCGACAATCTCAACACTTTGCTGTATATGCTTGCCGAAATCTCGCCCGCACACGACAACAAACTGCAGTTGCTTATTGAAGATATCCGCCATAAATTTGCTAACCCGATAAACGGGAGCAATCGGAAAATTATCATATTTACCGCTTTTTCCGACACCGCGAAATACCTCTATGAGAATATCTCACCTATTGTAAGGTCATTGGGGTCTCATGTGGGATTGATAAGCGGCGACGCAGTAGGAACGTCGCTTCGCGATGTTTCAAACGCCGGATATGATTTCAATAAAATCCTTACCCTCTTCTCCCCTATCTCCAAAGAGAAAGCATCGCTCTATCCCAATGTAACTGAAGAGATTGATGTCCTCATAGCTACCGATTGCATCTCGGAGGGTCAGAATCTCCAGGACTGCGATTTCCTCATCAATTACGACATCCACTGGAACCCGGTGCGCATCATTCAGCGTTTCGGACGTATCGACCGCATCGGTTCGCAAAACGAGTTCATTCAGCTCGTCAACTATTGGCCCGACATGGATCTTGACGATTACATCAATCTCAAAGGACGTGTCGAGGCCCGCATGAAAGTATCCGTACTCACCTCAACCGGAGACGACAACCTTATCTCCGATGAAGAAAAGGGGGACCTCGAATACAGACGCAAGCAACTCGAAAGGCTTAAAGAGGAAGTTGTAGACATCGAAGAAATGAACTCCGGAGTCTCCATCATGGATCTCGGACTGAATGAGTTCCGTCTCGACCTCCTCGACTATATGAAACAGGGACATGACATCGAGCATAGTCCCATGGGACTTCATGCCCTTGTCGCTTCCGACAGGAATGCTGTTCCGGGTGTCATCTTTGTTCTAAAAAACCGAAATAACGAAATTAACATCGACCGTAAGAACAGGCTTCATCCGTTCTACATGGTCTATATCTCGATGGATTCAGAGGTTATTGTCAATCATCTGGATCCGAAAGGGTTGCTTGACCTGATGCGTCATCTCTGCCGCGGCAAATCGGAAACAATCCTCGAACTTTGCCGGAAATTCAACGCCGAGACCCGCGACGGCCAGCGCATGGGAACCTACTCCCGTCTACTTGGTGACGCCATCTCGTCGCTAATCAAAGTCAAAGAGACCACCGATCTCTTCTCCTTCCTCGACGGCGACACCGGCTCCCTTTTCGGCAACGAGGTCCGCGGCCTCGACGATTTTGAACTTATTTGCTTCCTTATAATCCGCTGAAACCATGGAATACAACGAACCCGACTCGATGCTCAATCTTGTGATTGATATTAACCGTAGGAATTTCCAATTCCTTACGCGAATATCACACGGGTTACAAGACCGACAATTCTTCTTAATCAAGAATAAAAATTACCCTCGTAGCGAAGCCGGCATTGCCGTTGTCGCTGATTTAGCTAATTTTTATAATGATAAATCATTACTGGACTATTGGAAAGGTATATTGAACTTTTGGGATTGTCCTAATCGTCTATATGCTGTTTCAGGAAACGAAGAATCCTACCTACGCGCCATTCATTTCCGGCATTTCATTATTCTATCGAATTATTGGGATGTAATAGATGGCGAGGATGGTTATGCTCGTTACCTCTATGCAATTATTAAATATGATTGGACCTTTACCGAGTTAATTGATGCAATCTTAAAATACGGTAACAATTTTAATGAATTACCGCATTACCATGAAATTGCGGACAAATTGAATTCGGGTTGGGTCAGTCGTGAGGTCAAAAATATTAGCGTAAATTTAACAGTATAATGTTAGGACTGCCGCAATCTACCGAAGTCAAGCGACCGCTGCCTAAAGCGCAGCTTTTTAAGCGGTTCGACTGGAAACCATCGCAACGTGAAAGTTTCGATGCCGATGTCTCGCGTCTTGACTTCGTGAACTGGATTGCGCCACGCACCCTTCCTGCTATATCAGAGGGAGTCGAGGTTAAAGAGATTTTCGTTATTGAAGTATCGCTTAAAACTCGCGACTTCGACACCAAAACCATCACTCTCCTCGCAAAGAGCATTCCGCAAAAAGTAATTTACCTTCTTCGATTCGAAGAGGATTATAAAATTGCAGTATCTCAACTCAAACTATTCATTACAGATTGGATACATGCCGAAGGCATGTCCCTACAATTGACCGGATTGGGTTTCGATGCCGTTTGGGAGAACTTCGTGAGGCAAATTGCGGGAACATTGCTTAGCGATAGTTCAAATTTGAATAACGAAGATGCTGCCAAGCCTTTGACAAAAGCCTCCGGTCTGTCTCTTAACGAAGAGATTATCGCGGCAGATAAACGGGCAAAGATCATTCGTCAAATTGAATTACTCGAACATCAAATGCGTTCATCCTCTCAGCCTCGACGTCAACGCGAATTATATGCAGAAATAAAAAAACTAAAACACCAGATAACATCATGAAGCTAAAAGAGATTAACCGTAATATTGATTTTGATACAAGAAAATCATCGAGTTCCTTTAGATGTAAATATAATGACAGGAATGATTTTGATATACTGAGAATTAACATATCGTTCAAGGGTGAATTAAAAGAATCATACGAGATAGAATCGAAAAATTTACCTGAAGGAGATTCAATCCATTTCAAGGCCGAACCTGCTCCAGACGGCTTTAAAATTATAAGCTGGACGAACAAATCGGTGAAAGAACATATTAAGAAAGTCTGAGTCATGGAAAGATTGAAAATGCAAAGTCGCGACGTTGTGGGTGGCAATGTCGAGAAGATAGCCGCGTTGTTTCCGCAGTGCGTCACCGAGCGACTGAATAAAGAGGGTAAGCCGGAACTTGCCATCAACTTCGACAAGCTCCGTGCCGAACTTTCGAATGAAGTTATCGAAGAGGGTGAGGAACGCTATCAGTTCACATGGCCCGACAAGCGGGCGGCATCACGTCTTGCCAACGAACCGACAACCATGACCCTTCGTCCCTGCCGTGAAGAATCCGTAGGCAAAGACGGTACGCCTGGTGGCTTCGATTCCGAAAATCTCTACATCGAAGGCGACAACCTCGATGTTCTCAAAGTACTACGCGAAACCTATCTCGGCCAAGTCAAAATGATCTACATCGATCCGCCGTATAATACAGGAAATGACTTTATTTACAACGATGATTATGATGAAGTCAAGAACGAGTTTGAAAAAAGGAACGGCTTATTTGACGAGGAAGGCAATCAGACATTTGACCGAATGCAACGCAATACTGAAGCAAACGGCCGCTTTCACACCGATTGGCTCAATATGATATATCCTCGCCTGAAAGTCGCTCGTGACTTGTTAGAAGATGATGGGGCAATTTTTATCTCTATAGGAGATGATGAAGAAGCCAACCTTATAAAAATCTGTGATGAAATTTTTGGTGAACAAAATTTCGTAGCAAGCATCTGCCATAAACATAGGGCTTCTGTGTCTAATGATAGAATAATATCCGAAAATCATAACCATTTAGTTTTTTACGCTAAAAACATAAATGTATTATTTTCACGTCAAAAGGAGATTGGGGAAGATCCAGTTCTAGAAGGATTCAAGTTTGAGGATGAGAGAGGAAAGTATAAATTAACTCCTGTTGATGGTCCCGGAGGGGCTAAAAAAGGCAATCCACACTATGAGTTTCTTGGTGTAACCGGTTATTGGCGTTATTCCAAGGAAACCATGCAGATGAAATATGATGAGGGTCTTATAGTACGTACAAATAACGGTCTCCAACAGAAATACTATTTAGAACAAGCGAAACTCTCACGTAGGACAGTTACAACATGGTGGGACGATGATTTTCTTACTTCATCAGCTACTTCGCAACTGATTTCACTAATGGGGGCAAAGACATTTGACAATCCCAAAAGTGTTAATCTTATTCTGCGTAGTCTGAAAATGATTACAAAGTTTTCAACAGATGCGATTATCCTCGACTTCTTCAGCGGCAGTGCTACCACTGCACATGCCGTTATGAAGCTAAACGCTGAGGACGGAGGCAAGCGTAAGTTTATCATGGTGCAGCTTCCTGAAGTCACAGATGAAAAGAGCGAGGCACGGAAAGCAGGATATGAAAACATATGTGAGATTGGCAAGGAGCGCATTCGAAGAGCAGGGAAGAAAATTAGGGAAGAATTTTGTAGGGACATGCCTTCGGCATGTAGCAACGATAATTCATTATTTACAAATGAAACATCGCAAAGCGATGTCCCTACATTAGATACCGGCTTCCGTGTCCTCAAACTCGACTCGTCGAATATGGAGGACGTGTTCTATACTCCCGATAAGTTTGAACCTTCGGTTATAGAGGGACTTGTTGATAATATCAAGCCGGACCGCACAAGCGAGGATCTTTTGTTCCAGGTGATGCTTGAACTCGGTATCGAGCTTTCTGTTCCAATCAGGAATGAGGAATTAGGAGGGAGGAATTGCTGGATTGTGGATGACGGTTATCTCATTGCATGCTTTGACACGGACGTGAACGAGACAACCATAGAAGAAATGGCTAAGCTACTCCCGACGCACCTTGTAATCCGCGATGCCTCAGCCGCCAACGACAATGTGCTCGACAACTTCGACCAAATCATCGAATCATACTCCAACGAGAAGAAAATAACAACTCATATCCTCTAAATTAAAATGAGGAATTAGGAAAGAGGAATTAGGAATTGCCCCGACATTTTAATAATTTTGAATATGAATACTTCAAATCCTATTAAAAATAAATCGAAAGCATTTGCAATTCGAATTATTAAACTTTATAAGTACCTGTGTGAAACAATACTTCGGTTATTTTTTGACGGCTCCGAGGAGCCAAGTGTTTAATCCGT